>JAJRSG010000297.1 GCA_024278915.1 Alphaproteobacteria bacterium | reverse complement strand
TGCCACCCCATAATTTTTGCCGGCAAAATAAGATGGGCTGAACTGGAGATCGGCAAGAACTCTGTGAGGCCTTGAACGATTGCCAAAATCAGTAAATGTAACCAATCCATATTATTGTCCTCACCCGACCGTTTCTATATTGGCGGTTTATCACAAAACTTCGGCTTTACTATGTCCATCGTGAAGATTTCTTAAGATTTTTAGACTAGCCTGCGACAAAGATAAAAATACAGGTGGTGTTGGTGAATATTATCAACCAAATGCGGACAAAGAGCCGCGAGAGAGAGAAATCAAATGCACTCGCTGTGCAATGGCTTGGCCCTGTCCGCATGTTGGTGATTGCAATCATCGCGTTCGGATACGCTTCGACAATGCCGCGTGGCCCTAGCGAGGCCGAATACTTGCGTACCTTCGGCTATGACCCAAGTTGGTTTGGCATTTCCATATTATTCATGATTTCAGGTTTTTTGGCATTAAGGTCTCTAGAAAATCATGGCTCCCCCATCAAATTTTTACAGTCACGTCTTGGGCGAAACTTGCCCACCCTCGCCGTCTTTGCCTTGCTTGTTGTGCTCGTCGCCTTTCCCTTACTCGGTGTCCCATTGAACGGTACCAGCGGAGGCGGTTCACGTCTTTCTCAACATGTGCAATACTTATTCAAGGTCATTACCTGCCTAAACGCAGACCAATTAACCCCCGGCCTCTTAGATAATGCGCTATATATGTGTGTTATTCAGGGCGGATTGTGGACATTTCGTTGGGGTGTTATCGCCTATATTTTAACGGCTATACTCTGGACCATCGGCGGCTTAAGAGATCGCCGTGTCCTCTTAATCTTTACCGCTGCCATGATCACGACCTACGGCGCTCTCATGTTCTACGGCAGCATTACACCAGAACGACACGCCTTATTCGAACTCACCTCTGTTGGCCTGCGTCTCGGATGGGTATATCTCATGGGAATGTGTGCCTATGCATATCGAGAAAAACTTCCCCGCACCATGACCATTCCCTTGACCATCCTCGCCCTAACCAGTGTACAATATTATTTATTACGCTGGACTCCATTCATTGAAATCAGTGCGGAAATCGGGTTTGGTTACCTAGTCTTCCTAGGCATTACGAGCCAAAAAACCATGCCTGCTTGGCTAGAGGCCTTGCCTGACCTATCCCTTGGTATTTATGTATTCAATTGGCCAACAGCCCAGATCATGTTATTGTTGGTTCCCGACTTAACGCCACTACCTCTATTCGCCTTATCATTCCCGCTCGCAGTGTTAATTGCTTTTGCGACATGGGCCATCATCAGTCGACAGATCAACACACACGTCGCTCATGTGACAGCAATGGCATAGGAAAGATTAAAGCTGATTATATACATCTCGAATGAGCGGGAACAAATCTTGCTCGAAGCTTGCGGGCGCACGGGTGATACCGAGGCGAACAATCACCGCATTTTTAGACGGAATAACAAAAATATATTGGCCGTCATTCCCCCCTAAAGCAATAATATCTGTTGGCATATCTGGTAAACTTTTCCCGTCAAGGTTCAAAGACCAAATGGCACCGTAATCTTGTCGACCAACTGCAGGTTTTCCGCTGTAGGCAACCCATCCTTCAGGTAAAACTCTATTACCTTCCCACATTCCGTCTTGCAAAAATAACTGTCCGAACCGTGCATAATCACAAGCAGTTGCATATACATATGAAGAGCCAATAAAGGTTCCACTTGGATCCACTTCAAATACAGCGCTCATCATGCCAACTTTATCAAAAAGCGCGCGCCGAGGAAATGAATATGGATCAATTCCGTGTTCGCCTAATTTGTTTTGGATTACTCGGGCTAAAATATTTGCTGTCCCGCTAGAATAAACCGATTTCTCTCCAGGTGTGTAGATCAATGGCAAACTGGCAGCATATTTAGCCATATCCCGTCTATTGAATAGCATCTGCACCACGTCGGACTTCATATTAGCATATTCTTCAACAAAGCGCAGACCGCTAGCCATGTGGAGTAAATGGTCTATCGTAATTTCGCGCCGCGGATCACCAGCTTCCCACATATCCAGTAACTCTTTATCGTTAACAGACAAAATCCCCTGCCCCGTCATGATCCCGACAAGTGACTGGGTTATACCTTTGGCCATAGACCAACTTTGCTGGCGTGTGTTTTTATCAAATCCGTCTTTGTAATGTTCGCCGACAATTACACCATTTTGAACAACAACCACCCCGCGCGTATCAATCGGGTGAGTAACGGCCCTGTCATCAAACAACGCCAATACCGCTGTTTGCACGCCTTCACTTTGGGCACGGCTATATTTGTGCGCTTGCTGTTTTTGCAAATCGGTAACGACAGGAATATTTACTGAGCTAACGCCGTCCTGAGCAAAGACAGTGCAACCGACTCCTTCCCGATAGACGGCATAACTCTTGCCAAGACCGAATAAGGCCCCCGATACAGTTTTAGCATCTTTGTCAATTTGAATGGAAATTTTTTCCATCATTGGATCAATGTTAAAAAAATCTTCCTGAACATCTTCAAATTTGCGACCTGCAACGAAAACTTCTGAACACGTAATCTTGGTTTTATACCCAACCCCGATTTGGGCGCGGCCATCTTGTTGATAAATAAAGGCACCAAGGGCAAGACCAAGAATAATCATCATGCTGAGTAATATTTTTTTCATTATCATGCGCCTTTTTGTTAGCAATTTGCCTGCATTTAATTAGATAGCTTTGCATAATTAGTCTATACCTCATTAAAGTTATGCTATAACAACACACATCTTAATTTTAGCAACTGGACACTATGTCACACGACCACAATCTCAACCTCAACACCTCACAATCACCAGGTGGCATTCCAGTGCGGGAAGGCCGTCCTGGACGCCTGAGCGCAATGGAAAGCTCAAAGATAACCAAGCGGATTACAGCCTTTTCCGTAACCATCGGCATTGTCTTGATTACTTTAAAACTAATCGTGTTTCGGGAATCAGGTTCCATTGGTATTTTATCCTCCCTCGTCCATTCTGCCCTTGATTTATTCGCCGCCCTTTCAAGTTTTTTTGCCGTCAGATACGCGGCCAAACTCCCTAACAAATTATATCGGTTCGGGCGCGGCAAAGCAGAAGGCTTTTCGGCGGTCTTGCAAGTCTGTCTGATCGTCCTTGCAGCCGTGCATCTTCTCGAAGCCTCGGTGTCCCATGTAGAAGCCCCAAGCAATATTGAGCAAAGTGGTTACGCCATTGCCGTAATGTTTGTCGCCATCTTGCTAACCACATGGCTGTTGATCGCACAAAGTTGGGCAATCAAAGCAACAGGGTCGCTCGCCGTTCGCGGTGACCGTGCCCATTATATTGCAGACATGTCCGCCAATATCGCCGTCATCGCAGGGATTGCCCTATCTAGTTATACATCGTTTTTACGTGCGGATGCTCTGGTCGGTGTCGGGATTTCATTATGGCTGTTTTACACTGCCTACCGCCTAGCCCGTCTAGCATGGAGCCAATTAATGGATCAGGAACTCCCCGCCAAAGAACGGGAATTAATTCGGGAACTCGCCTTAAAAGATAAACGGATCAATAACATTCATAACTTACGAACCCGCGCCGCTGGCCCCTATATCCATATTCAAATGCAACTCGAGCTAGATGATAATCTATCTCTCAATGAGGCGCATGCCATTGTTGTGGCCGCGGAAAACCGTATGATGGAAGTATATCCGGCAGCCGATATTCTTATCCACCCTCACCCTAGCGGATGCCACCAAATGCATGGAAATTCCATTTTTCACCAAGGCGGACACCATCACCATGACCACGACCATTAAAGCCCCCTTAACGGCTTTGAAATATTGGATATAGTTATGAGAACACTTCACCATTGGCCACTAGATCCCAATTCGCGCCAAGCCCGCATCGCATTAACGGAAAAAAAACTCAAGTTCAGCTTGGTCATGGCAACCCCGTGGGAGCCAACCGAGAATTTTTTACAGCTGTGTACAGAAGCCGTTCCCCCCTGCCTGATCGAGCCTACAGCCAATGGCAAAACTGTTATTAGTTCAGCTCGTGCTATTTGCGAGTATGCAAATGAGCAAATGGGGCGTATCTCACTATTACCTGACACAACCACGGATCGAGCCGAAGCCCGGCGCATCGCTTGTTGGTTTGATATCAAATTCACAGGTGATGTGAATGCATATATCCTAACCGAACGGCTTGAAAAAACCTTATCTGGGAGCGGTGCACCCGATCCGCAAATTTTGCGCACCGGAAGGGAGCATCTCAAATTTCACCTCGAATACCTTAGTTGGTTATTGGAAGACAGAGATTGGCTTGCTGGCCGAGATTTAAGTCTAGCCGATATTGCAGCAGGTGCTCACATTTCGTGCCTAGATTATCTGGATGAAATCAAATGGGAAAAATGGCCAGTTTTAAAAAGCTGGTATCAAAAATTAAAGTCACGCCCCTCCTTTCGACCTCTTCTTAAAGATACAGTTCCGGGACTACGCCCAGCACATCATTACACCAATTTAGATTTTTGATCGGTGGTCGACACCGTCCATCATTTATCCAAACAACTCACCAAACGAATTACGGCGCTTGGGTTTTCCGCCTACGGCATAATCAACCTCGATTACGTGGGCAATCAGGCAAGTGACGGCCTTGCCGAATTCATCACCAAGCATCGATATGCCTCTATGGAATGGATGCGAGAAACACAAACACGGCGCGAGCACCCGAAAAACTTGTGGCCTGAAGCAAAATCCGCCCTTGTCCTCGGTTTTAATTACGGGCCAAGCACGGATCCTATGGCAAACCTGTCGTCTACCGATAAGGCAACAATTTCAGTCTATGCGAGAGGTGAAGATTACCATCAACTCATCAAAGGAAAATTAAAAGAACTCGCGGGCTTACTCGCCAGAGATACGGGTGAGGATGTCAAAGTTTTTGTCGACACCGCCCCTCTCATGGAAAAACCTTTGGCCGCCCAAGCCAACATTGGCTGGCAAGGCAAACATACTAATCTTGTTAGCCGTGAATTTGGATCTTGGTTGTTTTTAGGGGTGATCCTCAGCGCCGCCCCTCTCCACTCGGTCAGTTCTTTCGGTCAAGGAGACTGCGGTTCCTGTCAGGCATGTCTTGATATTTGCCCCACAAATGCCTTTCCCGCCCCCTACAAGCTTGATGCTCGGCTGTGTATTTCGTACCTGACCATAGAACATAAAGGGCCAATAGATGAAGATTTGCGGCCCAAATTGGGCAATCGCATTTATGGCTGTGACGACTGTCTTGCCATCTGCCCGTGGAATAAATTTGCGCAAATTGCGAAGGAACAAAAATTACAAGCACGTGATGATTTAAATACCCCTGACCTGTCACAACTGCTAATGCTAACCGATAGCGAGTTTCGGACGTTATTTTCACGGTCGCCGATTAAACGGATTGGACTGAACCGTTTCTTGCGAAATGTCATCTACGCGGTCGGCAACTCAGGCAATAAAGAGTTTCTTGAAAAACTAGCCCCCTTTATTGACCATCAAGATGAAGTGGTAAAAGACGCCGCTAAATGGGCAACAAAACAGCTAGGCTAATCAGCTGTTTTTTCCTCGGTTAGCTTCTCCTTCGGAGTGTCTTTGGAAGTTTCTTTTTCGGCAAGAGCATGCAACCGCATCGCTTCTCTTATCTTCCCGCGAACAAGCAAGGTGTCAATATCTTCCGGGGCAAGTGCAACCGCTTTGTCAATGTCGGCTTTGGCAAGTTTTAACTTTTTTCTATGCAGACGCGTATCAGCACGATAACGCAGTGCCCTTGCATGGTCTGGTTCATATGCCAAAGCAGATGTGAGATCAATATCTGCAAAATCCCACCGCTCAAGAACAGCAGATGCTCGCGCACGGGCAATCCTCAGGTCAACACTTGATTTAGCAATTTCCAAGCCTTCCGTAGCCACGCGGTACGCATTTTTCGGATCATTGGCTTCTAGCCATAAATCTGCAGACTCTACATAATACCCTGCTCTCATTTGTGGACTGCCACCGTCAGGTGATTTTGCCAATTTTTCGAGACGAGAAGCAGCTTCTTCTTCATGTCCCAAAGCAAATAATGCCATCGCTACACAATGACGGGCTCTCCGCCCCCCACCATCACCTTGCCAAATCAATGCATCTTCAAAGGCTTCAGGCGCATCTTTAGCAATGTTTTCAAGGCAAGTTTTGTGTTTTTGATCAAAGGTTTCAACCTTAGGGGCCGTTTCCTCCGCAAGAACAGGCATTCCCCCCAACGCTAAACCAGCCAAAACCATAATGGAAAAATTTTTCATGGGAGCTATGTACAAAGAGGAAACCTGATTGACAATGGGGACGTGGGTTAAATTACAGTTATGATTGCCCCCTTTTCACATTTGCAGATCTTTAATCACATCAGCAATGAAACGTCACTTTCCTTAATCCCCTTCAAACATACTTTCTACCGTATGCAATAAACGAGTAATATCCCGATCACTTGACAAGCTATGGTCACCGTTTTTCACCAATGTCATTTCAACATCATTACTGGTCAAAAGATCGACAAGCTTTTGTGCATGCTGCCATGGCACACTACTGTCTTGCATGCCTTGTAAAATCCGCACGGGGCCATCAAATTTTATTGACGCATCCAAGAGCAAATTTTTGCGCCCAT
Organism: Alphaproteobacteria bacterium; assembly: GCA_024278915.1. GTDB lineage: Bacteria > Pseudomonadota > Alphaproteobacteria > Caulobacterales > Maricaulaceae > Robiginitomaculum_A. The sequence goes on along the minus strand of JAJRSG010000297.1, from coordinate 5,893 downwards.
CTATAATGAGATCCCTGCTTATTTCGTAAGGTTCATCATAGTCTGAAGGTTCATAATAAATTCCTTCGTCCATAATGGTTTTTCGAATATCATCACTAAACCCTGCCCACATAAGTTTTTCCGTAAAATCGGGAGCAGGCGCAATCAAAACCAATGCTTTGATCCGGTCTGGCCTAGCAAGAGCAGCAAGCAATGCGCTCCAGCCCCCCATCGAAGAGCCAACTAAGATTTGTGGGCCTTCGGTAAGGTCGTCAATAACCTGTACTGTGTCCTGTGCCCACCGCGTCATCGTGCCATCCCGGAATTTACCGCTGGATTGACCATGACCAAAATAATCAAAACGAATATATCCTCGCCCCTGATCCCTTGCCCACGCATGTAAAGCCGTAGCTTTGCTTCCCTCCATATCAGATTTCAAGCCACCACACCATATCAATCCGGCACCCGTCATTGATGGTTTAGCGCTTAGTCTTTGGTAAGCGATCTTATGTTCACTTCCATCACGAAATTTTGGTGAGGGTAAAAAACTGACATGTGTCATTGGTACAAATCCATTTGGTTGATACGGGCAAATTGTATGCAAATTGGTAAAAAGTCGTACTTTTAAATAAATTGAAACGGACAAATAAGCCACACCCTAATAATTTTTCATTTAACCTCATAACAATGCTTGAAAAACAGATAATAAATCGCCATATTCCTTGCGTATCGGTAATTAGACGATATTTAGTTAGAACTGCAATTATTTTGGAGAAAAAGCATAGCCCGCAGACCACTTGCCGCGCCGCCCTCAAAAAAAGGGCCCCGCATTAACGACGATATTACGTCGCCCAAAGTCCTTCTCATTACAGAAACCGGTGAAAAACGAGGTGTTGTCTCCATAGATGATGCGCTCATGGCTGCTCGCAGTGCTGGTATGGATCTGGTAGAAGTTGCGCCTGGCGATATGCCCGTGTGTAAAGTTCTGGATTACGGCAAAATGCGCTTTGAAGCTCAAAAGAAAAAAGCGGCCAATAAAAAACGCCAAAAGACCCAAGAGGTCAAAGAAATTAAAATGCGGCCAAATATCGACACCCATGATTATCTGGTCAAAACAAAAGCCATGGCCAAGTTCTTTGACCGTGGCGACAAAGTAAAAGTTACGATACGTTTTCGGGGACGGGAAATGGCCCATATGGACAGAGGGCGTGACCTTCTTGACCGGGTTAAAGAAGATTTTGAAGAAACCACTAAGGTTGAATTTAATCCCAAAACCGAAGGCCGCCTGATGACCATGGTTTTGGCTCCTAAATAATAGAGGCTAATATGGCATTACTTCGCGGCTTGCTTGCGCTGTTTTTACTACCGGGTAATTTAGTCATTAATGCGATCGGCATTAGTGTTGAAGACGATGGCGGCATTATACGCTCAACTATCAATATGCTTTTTTGGGGCATCTTAGCGTTTCTGATCGCTTTGCCATATATGTTGCCATAAACAATGTCTCTCCACCCAATTACAGAAGACGACATCGCAACTCTAACCAAGTATTTTTACGCGAAGGTTCGTAAGGATGATCTCCTTGGCCCTATTTTTAATGCAAAGATCGGCACCCGCAATGAACAATGGGATCCGCACGTTGCCCATATCAATGACTTTTGGTCAGGAATTTTCCTAAAAACCGGACGTTTTGACGGCAACCCAATGGCAAAGCACGCCCCCCTTCCCGGCCTCACACCAGCGCATTTCACTCGTTGGCTTGAACTCTTTGCGGAGGCAGGCGCCAAAACTTTGCCGCCTGCCAAGCAAGACGCCTTCAACCAGACTGCGAACCGCATCGCTCAAAGTTTGCAAATGGGTCTTGCTGTACATTATGCTCAAAATGATGACGATGCCCCAAACCCCTTCATAGAGTTCGGCATTTCCCGCCCTTCATGGATGGAACACGGCGGGCCGAATAAATAATAGCTAATTTGTTTTGATAAAAGACAGGTTTTGCCCCTTGCAATCCCTGCTAACAGCGCTATAAACCCCTTTCCTCAATCACTGAGGTGCAACCACTTGGGCTAAAGGCATGCCTGACGGTTGGAAAGTTCAAAGCATATCTGCTTTTATTAATGGAGAACGAAATGCCAAAAATGAAGACCAAATCAAGTGCTAAAAAGCGCTTCAAGCTGACCGCATCCGGCAAAGTAAAAGCCGGTCAAGCCGGAAAGCAGCACGGAATGATCAAACGCACTAACAAGCAAATTCGCAACAAACGCGGTACAACTGTACTGTCTGAGTGCGATGCGCGTGTTATCCGCAAAAAATTCATGCCGTACGGCTAATCACGGAAGTATTTTAAGAAAATTGAAAACCAATTTTTCAAATCAAAAATACGAACAAACATAAAATTTACATAATTATACTGCTTGGAGTAAATCATGGCACGAGTATCAAGAGGCGTTACGAAACACGCCCGTCATAAAAAAGTAATCGACGCGGCAAAAGGCTTTCGAGGTCGCCGTAAAAACACTTTCCGCATTGCCAATCAGGCCGTGGAGAAAGCCGGACAATATGCATATATTGGTCGTAAACTTAAAAAACGCCAATATCGCGCTCTGTGGATTCAGCGGATTAACGCTGCCGTTCGTCTGCACGACATGACATATAGCCGTTTCATTAGCGGTCTTATCAAAGCCGGCATCGAAGTTGACCGTAAAATGCTTGCTGACTTGGCAGGCAATGAGCCAGCTGCTTTTAAGGCCTTGGTAGAAAAGGCCAAAGCTGCGTAACACATATGCGCTCTTAAGAATTCAAAAGGCCTCTTGCACACCAAGGGGCCTTTTTTTATGGTGCAAACCACAATGCAAACGGAAATCCGATAATGACCGATATTACTGCCCTAAAAACAAAATACACCGCCCAAATTGAAGGAGCGGAAAATCTTGCTGCTCTGGATGATATCCGCGTCGCCGCCCTTGGTAAAAAAGGGGAAGTCAGCCTACAGATGCGTACACTGGGGAAAATGTCACCAGAAGAAAAAAAGATTATGGGGCCTGCCTTAAACGGCCTCAAAAATGAACTCGCCGCTTTGGTGGAAGCGCGAAAACTGGCACTTGAAGCAGAAGCGTTAAACACCGCCCTTGCCAGCGAAACATTAGATATGTCTCTACCTGTAAATACGGCTACCGGCACTCTCCATCCTGTTATGCAGGTAATGGAAGAAATGGCAGTAATTTTTGCAGACATGGGATTTGCTGTTGCAGAAGGGCCGGACATTGAAGATGATTTCCATAATTTCACGGCTCTTAATTTTCCAGTCGGTCACCCGGCGCGGGACATGCACGATACTTTCTTCTTAAAACCAAGTACCACAAAAGACGGGGAAGATAAGAGCTCGACCGAAAATGAAACAGGCGAGAAAATGGTACTCCGTACCCATACTTCACCCGTACAAATTCGCACCATGATGTCACAAAAGCCCCCCATCCGTATTATTGTACCGGGACGCACATACCGCTGTGATAGCGACCAGACACATACACCAATGTTTCATCAAGTCGAAGGTTTGGTTATTGATAAAACTACAAATATGAGCCACCTTAAAGGGTGTCTGACCGATTTCATTTCAGCATTTTTTGAAACAGATGTAGAAACCCGCTTTCGTCCGCATCACTTCCCTTTCACGGAACCAAGTGCAGAAATGGACGTGCGCTATGAACGAGTAGGTGATGAAATTCGCATTGGTCAGGGCGACGGTTGGATGGAAATTCTCGGCTGCGGCATGGTTCACCCCAATGTACTCACAAATTGTGGCCTTGATCCAAATGAATACCAAGGCTTTGCTTTCGGCATGGGCGTAGACCGCCTTGCCATGTTAAAATACGGCATGCCCGACCTCCGTGACATGTTCGCAGGCGATAGCCGCTGGTTAAGTCACTACGGTTTCAGCCCACTTCTTCAAGCCAACTTAGCGACAGGATTAAGTTAATGAAATTTACATTAAGCTGGCTCAAAGAGCATTTGGATACGGACGCTGGTATCGACGAAATTGTCGAAGCGATGACCCTTGCGGGCCTTGAAGTAGAAGGTGTCGAAAACCCTGCGGAAAAATTATCTGCATTTTCAGTTGCTAAAGTTATTTCTGCAGAGCCGCATCCAGATGCAGATCGCCTGAAAGTTTGTCAGGTAGAAACCCGTGACGGCATGAAACAAATTGTCTGTGGCGCGCCAAATGCGCGTGCGGATATGACCGTAGCCTTTGCCCCTTTAGGCGCCTATATTCCCGGCCTTGATTTTTCCCTTGATAAGAAACCCCGTAAAATTCGCGGCATCGAAAGCTCAGGCATGATGTGCTCATCCAAAGAGCTTGAAATGGGAGACGATCATGACGGTATTATGGATCTCGACAGCAACCTTGAAATGGGGATGCCACTCGCCGATGCTATGGATATCAATGACCCAGTAATTGATTTTGAAGTTACCCCTAACCGTCCCGATTGGCTTGGCGTGGATAATATTGCTCGAGACCTCGCTGCTGTAGGGATTGGTAAATGGATAACCCCAGAAGTAAAGCCCATCAAAGGTACCTTCCCCTGCCCCCTAAAAATTGAGACAGATGCCCCAGACGCCTGCCCCGTATTTGCAGGACGTGTTGTTCGCGGCGTTAAAAACGGCCCTTCCCCAAAATGGTTACAAGACAAATTAAAAGCTATTGGCCTCAAACCGATTTCGGCCCTCGTAGATATTACTAACTATCTTTCCTATGATCGGGCGCGTCCACTTCATGTATATGATATCAATAAGCTTTCCGGCCCCATTCGCGCTCGCCTTGGCAAAGGTGAAACATTTGAAGCATTAGATGACAAAGAATACACATGTACCGAGACCATGTGTGTAATCGCCGATGATGCCCGCGTACTTGGCCTTGGTGGAATTATGGGCGGTACATATTCAGGTGTATCAGCAGACACCACAGATGTTTTAATTGAGAGTGCCTATTTCGATCCGCTCACCACACGTCGGACAGCCAAAGCAACCGGAATTAACTCCGACGCTAAATACAGGTTTGAGCGCGGTGTGGATACTGGGTTTGTTATAGACGGCCTTGAAATGGCCACTGGTTTAGTATTGGACATGTGCGGCGGCGAAGCCTCTGATATTACCATTGCAGGGGAAATACCAACCCCACCGCAAGATATTCAATTTGACCCATCGCTCAACAAGCGGTTGACTGGACTTGATCTGCCCGAAGCAGAAATGCAACGTATCTTGGAAACCCTTGGTTTCGGTGTAACAACGGGCGAGACATGGACGGTTAGCGTGCCAAGCCATCGCCGTGATTGCACCATGGGGGCCGACTTGGTCGAAGAAATTTCCCGAACGCACGGCCTACATAATATGGAAGCACTTAGCCTCCCTGTACCTTCCGGACGCCGTGAACCCTTGGCTACAGATTTACAAAATAAAACACGGCATGCCCGCCGTGCTTTGGCTGGACGAGGCCTGTCCGAAGCTGTCACATGGTCATTTACATCTCTTGCCCATGCCAAATTATTTGGCGGGGGCAATGATGACCTTATCCTCGATAATCCAATCTCAAGCGACCTTGACTGTATGCGCCCATCTGCACTCATTCACCTGTTACTGGCAGGCCAACGGACGGCTGATAAAGGCTATGCAGGAGCGGCCTTGTTTGAAGCAGGCCCAACCTATCAAAACACGACAGCGACTGGACAAGCCCCAACAATTGCCGGCATTCGCCGTATTGAAACCATGCGCCATTGGCAAGGCAATCACGTACCTGATGCATACACGGCGAAAGCAGATGCCTTTGCGGCATTGCAAGCCATGGGAGCCAAAGTCGACAACTTACAAATCGCCAAACCAACAGGTAGCTACTGGCACCCAGGGCGTTCCGGCCGAATGC
>JAJRSG010000296.1 GCA_024278915.1 Alphaproteobacteria bacterium | reverse complement strand
TGGCCCTGTTTTTAGCAAAAGCGTCGGGGCGTCCATTTTGGGCGAAATCAGCAAGTCTGCGAATAAAAACTATACGTTTCACCTCACAGCACAAGGCGCGCCAAACCAAGCAGGGTTTAACCAGCAGCTTACGCTTTCTGGTAAAATTCGGAAAATCGGCGATAGCTGGGTTCGGGTGCGCGAAAGCTCTGGCTATAGAGAGCACAGAGACCAGATTATTCCTTTGGCCAGCATTCTGTATATTACGGAAGATTATTCGGCGGAATAAGCGGGGCGCCCCCGCGCATGGCCCCATTCCTCCATCCACCGCGATATCCGATTAGGAAAAGTCCCCCCCGAATGGCAATAACCCCGTAGGGTGCGTGGTCCCCACGCACCTTTGGTGGCAGAGGTTGGGCGTTGGGGATGGGGAGGGTTGGTGCGTGGAGACCATGCACCCAGCGCTTTCTAACGCTTAAAGCTTTCGTCGCCTAAATCTATTCCGTTATTGTGTGCCATCATTCTTACGTAGCTGCGCAACATGGGTTCACGAAAACTATACCAGCCCGTTTTCTCGCGAATTAACACTGAATCGTCACCCTTGCAAAGCTCATTCAAATGATTTCTCAAGTTCTGTTCTTTTGAAATGCCCTCGCGGTTATTCTGCTCCAAAATGATTCTGTCGTAGTCTTCTTTAATGGTTTTGAATTGTTTAGTCATCAATTGGCCATCAGCAGTTGCCCATAACACCTCAATATACTTGTCTGTTCCTCTCCGAGTGGCATCTTCGTATGCTTTTCTTAAACGAGTTGCCGCTCCCTTAGCTGCACTTTGAACCCCCTCTTTATAAATGGTAGCGCTGATTTGGGTTCTTTCAAATTTTTCCTCAAAAGCGACATTTAGAATTTCATTCATAATAACATGAGCAAAATGTGGATAGCCACACGCGATTTGCGCTATTCTATTAAGCTGCCCACTGGATAAAGTGAGGCTAAACTCTTCGGCAATATCTTTGGAAATATCTATGATATTTCCACTTAACAAAGGATTCAAATCTACTGCTTTTAAGTATCGATCAACAGATTCATGGCTTCCTATTAGCTCGTTGAGATTAGATGCAACACCACAAAAAATAAACTTTATAGAGACATTATCTACGGACATTTGCTTAGCTAAAGAGGTGAAGAAATCAATAGTTTTCGTGTTTTTCAATTGATCAAATTCATCTATGATAATCACCCACTCTTTATTCTCTTCATGATCGGCAGGTAGGATAGTATTTAAAAAATCCGAAGCATGATTTACGCTCCCGATACTCAATTGATTTTGAAAACCTTCGGCACTCCCCTCAACCGAGAAACCAAATGCTGCAATTTTGGCTTTTATAGTTTTCCCGCTCAGGTTCACTTTCCCACCATTCACAACCCTTCGAAAAACATCTTTCAAGAGTTCATTACTAGTTGAGTTTTTTTCGCAGCCTATTGCTGCTGCCAAAACAACAGAGTCATCGTATTTTTCGCATGCGGAATGAGCAAGAGATGTCTTTCCAACGCCACGCAAACCCCAAATAAAAGCGTGCAAACCTTTAGTTTCGAAACAATCTCTAAGTTCCTTTAGAGGCGCCTCTCTACCCACTAATTGCCGTGGGTCAGATATCTGACTACTCGGATGAACAAAGTGGTTTTTGCGATCAATAAATGTTTTCCTCGGTGTGGTTTTAAGATCCAATATCCAAACTCCCCATCAACTCCCGCCATTCCCCAGCGCTCATCCCGCTGGTCTCCTGCGTCACCTTCTCACCTTTAAGCATACGACGCAAGACCTCCATGCCCTTGCCGGAGAACTGCGCGCCGCCCATGCGGTAGTCTTCA
>JAJRSG010000295.1 GCA_024278915.1 Alphaproteobacteria bacterium | reverse complement strand
GGGGTGAGTGACAGTGTTGCTGAAGACATTGCTCAAGAGACATTGATGACCTTATGGCGGAAAGCCGAACAATTTAATCCAAGCCGGGCGAGTGTATCAACGTGGATTTTTACTATTGCCCGAAATAAAAAAATAGACCGTTTTAGAAAAGATGCGAAACCTTTGCCTGACGCAAATGACCCGACCTATGCTTGGACGGGTGATAACACACCCGAAAATCAAGCTACTCAGGAACAATTTGCAACAGACTTACGGATTGCCCTTAACAATATGCCTTCAGACCAAAAACAAGTGCTGACAATGTCATTTTTAGAAGAGCTTCCTCATAAAGATATTGCTATCGCTTTGGAGATTCCGCTCGGAACAGTTAAATCGCGCATTCGCCTCGGATTGAAACGGCTACGTTCACTGGTTGATCACCAGCATGGAGAGAATTTATGAGTCATATTCATAGTCATCCGCCAGAAGATATGCTCTTGGGCTATACGTCTGGAAAATTACAAGATGGATTTAATATGGTACTAGGTTGTCATATTAATATGTGTCCAACGTGTCGGGAAAGCCTGCATTTGCATCAAGAGATTGGTGGTGAAATGATCTGTACGCAAACGCCGACCGGCATGAATACCAGTGCGCAGGCGACATTGGATATGCTACGAAAAGAATGTGAACCATCACCAAAAGTCATTGCTTCCCCCTCCAATCATAACCCTTCGGGCATTCCATTTCCCTTGTCTTCACATTTGGGAGAAAAAATTGAGAAGCTGAAATGGCAAAAACTGGCCCCGGGGTTAAAACAACATGTTTTGGATTTGCCAGGGCAGGCATTGGCGCGCCTCATCTGGATTGGTAAGGGGGTTTCTGTTCCGTCTCATGGACATAATGGTGATGAGCTAACGCTTGTTTTATCTGGTGGATATTATGACGGAGAACAGTCTTTTACCAAGGGTGATTTGCAATGGGCTGATCATGCTAGCCCTCATCAACCCATCGCGATGGATGATGGGCCGTGTCTGACATTAGCGGTTACGGACGCGCCAATTGTGTTTCAAAATATTTTGCCGAAGCTCTTGCAGCCTTTCTTTAAAATTTAATCTAAATACTCTGGCGGTTTTGGTAGGGCTTCAAAGTCTTGTGTTGAATGCTGGATGATGACCTTTGCATTGGTCTCTTTGGCCAAAGCTTCGAATTTATCCATGGAGCGAAGGGTTTCTGCTTCGTCAGTATTAAAAACTGGTACGGTGCGGAGCTCGCGGGCTTTGTTGAGATGATACAAGTCACCTGTGAGCAGTACTGTACCTGTATTGGCAAGTTCAAGTCTGAGAACGGTATGCCCTGGAGTATGGCCTGACGTATCAATGATAGTCACGCTGCCGTCTCCGAACACATCATGTTCTCCGCTGAAGGTGATTTTTTCAGAGGCTTCTAACGCGCTATATGCGGGGAAAGTTTGCATGTCTTTACGTGCTTCGTCTCTAAACATGTGGGCAATTTCTGCTTCATTGACGATTAAGGTTGCTTTTGCATACATACCGCCATTACCCGCGTGATCGAAATGACTATGGGAGAGAGATAAGTAATCAAGGTTGTCCGGGGTTACCCCTAAATCGGCAAGTTGCCCGAGGAGGGTGTGGGGAACGGCAATGTGAAACGGTCCATTTGTGACACCCCCGTCAACAGCGTTTAAGGCATCAGGCAAGCCTGTATCCCATAAAAGGTCGCCTTTAGGGTGACGAATAAGATAGCAGCTACTTACGGCCTTATAGGTTTGACCGTCATAGGCGCCGTTACTGGCAAAAATTCCCAAATCAAGCATATCGATACGTCCACATTCAAGAGCGTATAATTTTATGGTTTCTGCTTTGGTTTCAGGTGTAGCGTGGTCTGTTGGTGCAGGTTTGCTACAGGCGGCTAAGAATAAAGCTGTACAAATAAGGGCGTTTTTCATGAATTTCTCCTCGATTTTGGAGGTGAGCATAACAAGAAATTCAGCTCCGCCAAACAAATTATTGAGTTTATTGAAAATCCTGCCTACAGTTTCATTCGAACCATCAAGGAGTTTTCAATGAAATCACGTGCCGCCATAGCGATCAAAGCTGGAAGTCCTCTTATTATTGATGAGGTTGATGTTGATGGCCCACGTGCTGGTGAGGTTCTGGTCGAGATCAAAGCCACAGGCATTTGCCATACGGATGCATTCTCCTTGTCTGGTGATGATCCTGAAGGTGCATTTCCAGCGATTTTAGGTCATGAAGGGGCGGGCATTGTTCGGGAAATCGGCAAGGGGGTTACTTCCCTTGAAGTCGGGGATCATGTGATCCCTCTTTATACGGCGGAATGCCGTGAATGTGATTATTGCCTGCACCCTAAAACCAACTTGTGCCAAAGTGTTCGCGAAACGCAAGGGCGCGGTGTTATGCCAAATGGCACATCACGGTTTTCCTATAATGGTCAAAAAGTGCTTCACTATATGGGCTGTTCGACATTCTCAAACTACACGGTTTTACCCGAAGTCTCTCTCGCAAAAATCCGCAAAGATGCTCCATTTGATAAAGTGTGCTATATCGGATGTGGGGTCACTACGGGGGTAGGGGCTGTGATTTACACCGCCAAAGTGGAGCCCAATGCTAACTGTATTGTTTTTGGTTTGGGAGGCATCGGGTTAAACGTGGTACAGGGGCTTAAAATGATTGGGGCCAAGCAAATTGTCGGGGTTGATCTCAACCCTGCCCGTGAAGCCATGGCCCGTAAATTCGGCATGACCCATTTTGTCAACCCGAGTGAAGTGAAGGGGGACCTGACGGGACATCTTGTAGAACTCACGGGTGGCGGTGCTGATTATACATTCGAATGCATCGGGAATACGGATGTGATGCGTGTAGCCCTAGAGAGTTGCCATAAAGGGTGGGGCGAAAGCATCATCATTGGCGTAGCGGGGGCAGGCAAAGAAATCTCCACCAGACCTTTCCAACTGGTTACTGGTCGTTCTTGGCGTGGCACGGCCTTTGGCGGGGCCAGAGGGCGCACCGATGTTCCTGGTATCGTTGACATGTATATGGAAGGTCGCATCAACATCGATGACCTCATCACCCACAAAATGCCATTGGAGGACATCAATAAAGCTTTTGATTTAATGCATGCGGGTGAGAGCATTAGGTCAGTTGTGGAGTTTTAGCGGGTAAAACATTAGGGGAGCTAAATGACTAAAGAAACACAACCGCTTGAACTGTGGTTTCGTGGGAATATTTACACTGAGTTAGAAGATGCGATAAAATTTAGTAACGTACAAATGGACGATTATTTAAGTAATTTAACTTCAATTAAATGGATAACTATAGGGAGCATAAATGCACTTCAATGCGCATGTGTATTTTTTTTAGATGGTAATGATACTACACAAACGGCAACTTTAAGGTCCGAATACAGAAAAAAATGGTTTGAGTGGTTTGATAACACGAGGCTTAATGCAGAAATTGATTTCCCTAAAAGTTCCCTTGCCAGCCCCAAAGAACTTTATGAAAGGGTAAACGAGGCGGGCGAATCTGAGAATTTGATCGACGAATATAGTTTAAGAATGCTAATAAATATTAGAAATCAATTTGCACATTTTTATCCCAACAGTATCTCAATTGAACTAAGCGGTTATCCCAAAATATTGCTCGGTACTTGGGATGCAATATTGAAAATTTGCAAAATGCCTCGTATGTATCAGCATCGTTATCCAGAGGATAAATTCAAAACTCTTGTTTCATCAATAGAGATTGTAGTGGCAAAAATTTCCAGCATACAGATTCAAAAATCAGGAATCTGATTTTTGTGGATAACTGCAAGGATAATCACACTGGTATCTGAAATATCGTAATAGACAACATGGCTTTGGAACGAAATTTTTTGAGTTCGCGCGTTTGGGGTTTCAATTGTTTCGCCCATACCTGGGAACAAAGTAAGCTGCACAAATAAAGCTTCCATATCATTGATGTATTTTATGGCTTGTGCATGACCCCAGTGTTTATCTGTGTAGTCGGCAATTTGTTTGATTTCCAAACTTGCTCTAGGCGTGTATGTGAACCCGCGCATTATTTATACTTGGCGCGTAAACTTTCCATAAATTCAGGGCCGTCAATTAGCTTGCAGTCTTCTACCTCTTGCGTCGCCAATGCTAATCTTTGCGCTAAAAAGAAGCGTTTTTGTTCTTGGTCTCGCTCATAATCATGTGCGGAAATCATTACGGCGACTGGACGGCCATGCTTGCTAATAATAATGTTTTCCCGTTGCGCTTTGTCCAAAAGTTCGCCAAAGTTTTGCTTGGCAGTGCTTGCGTTTACAGTTTGCATTTGTAAGTTCCTTTTGTTTGGGACAAAATAGACAAAATGACCTAATTGTCAATGTTAAGGCAGTAATTATGACCCTTATATCTCAAAATAAAATGTTTGGTGGGACGCAATTCGTGTATTTGCATCGTTCTGATGCTTGTGATTGTGATATGCGGGTGGCGGTTTATTTGCCACCGCAAGTTAAAGATGGCCCTTGCCCTACTGTAGTTTGGTTATCAGGTCTGACGTGTACCGAGGATAATTTTACCGTAAAAGCAGGGGCGCAACGGATGGCGGCGGAACTCGGGCTGATATTGATTGCGCCGGATACTAGTCCGCGTGGGGAGACGGTTCCTGATGATAAGGGTAGCTATGACTTTGGTAAGGGAGCTGGGTTTTATCTGGACGCCACGCGCCAACCTTGGGCCAAAAACTATCATATGCAGACATATATCCGCGATGAACTCACCGCGTGGATGTGTGAAAACTTCCCCATTGATCCCGATAGAATAGGCATTAGTGGGCATTCTATGGGGGGGCATGGGGCGATTACGTTACATCTTAAAAACCCTGATCTTTTTAAAACTTGTTCGGCATTTGCCCCGATCACTTCGCCTTCACGGGTGCCGTGGGGACAGAAAGCATTTAAGGGCTATCTTGGAGATGATGAAAAAAAGTGGGCTGTCTATGACGCAACTTGCTTGGTAAAAGAGAATCCGAGTAAGGCTCATATCCTTATTGATCAAGGAACGGATGATAATTTTCTGGAAGATCAATTAAAACCTGAACTTTTCAAATCTGCTTGTGAGAAAGCCGGCCAATCATTGGCTTTACGTATGCTAGACGGCTATGATCATTCCTATTTCTTTATCGCCAGCTTTATTGAAGACCATTTACGCCATCACGCAGATAGCCTCTAGTTAATAGCTTTGATCGGACGATAATTTGCGTTGCGACTTGCGAGGACCAAGCTGATTTCATAGGCTTTTTGTGCGTCCATAGCCGCAAGGATAAGGCCCGCTCGTTGGCCTTTCATTTCCCGTAGGAAACCAGCGGCAAAGCGTGAATTCATTTTATTAAATATCAATGCGGCTTGTTTTGGCTTCATCGTCGCGTACATGGTCGTAAGGTGGATGACATCATTTTGCGCAAGTTCGCTACGGGTGATCGAATCTTTGGCAAGAGAGTTTTTTGCAGCTTCGACAACGGCTAATTCTTTCTTGAGGCGTTCTTTAATGGCGGCAAATGCGGCTTCCTGTTCGGCCATTTCAGCTTCACGGTGTTTGAGAACTTCCATTTTGGCATTTACGGCTTTTAATACGTCACCTGTCAAGCATTGCTCGGCATCTTGTGCTGGGGCGGTGGAGGCATGTTCTATGGCTGCGGCAGCCTCGTCATGGGAAATAGCTTCTTTTTTCGCAGTTGAAACTTCGCTGGAAAGAGCAACAGAACGGCTGACAAGAATAATGGCGAATAAAATAGCGAGAACGGGAAGAATACGAGATTTCATGCTGTTACCCTTCTTTTGATTTTTTGCTTGAAGTTTTCGCTTCAAACTTTTTGATTTCAGTGACGATTTGTAGCAATGATTGGGAAGTTGCTTTGGCGTTTTGAAGTGCCGGATCAACAGACTTTTCCAAGATTGCGTTTAACTCGTCTTGTTTGTTTTGCGCATTACGTTGGCTGTAACGAAGGCTCTCCAACCTTGCTTCTATTTGAGGCAGAGCGTCTTCTGCGTCTCTTAGTAAATCTTTCAAGGTTTTAACGGTTTCAACTGTTGAAGCCCGTGCCTCCATTGCTGCTTGATTTGTTTTTTTGATCGCATCGGTGAGGGACACGATGGAAGCGCCCAAGCCTGTGTCCAGACTTTGTAGATTTTTTAGCCGGCGGCTTAATAGCCAGCAATAAAAGACCGCAAACCCAGATATAAATATCAGGGCAATGTCAAAAATATGATCTGCGGTGAGAAGTTCAGGCATTTTACCGCACCAAGAAATCGGTGATGAGGACGTTTTGCACATTTGCTTCGCCCAAGACAAATCTCGCGCGGCGAGTGAGTTGAGCCCGTAATCGTACGAGGAAAGCTGCATCTTCAACCTGTTTCATTTCAATAGCGCTCAGATAGCCCATGAAGGCGTCCCGAAGTTGTGGATCATTCGGATTGATAAAATCAACCATGTCTTCAGGTGTTTCTAATGTAACGCCGAGCCGCAATACTCGTTGGCGCCCTTTTAGGGAGACAGTGAAGCTTTCCATGTCAAGAAATGCGGTGGCTACCGGTTCTGGCTCTACGTGCTCTGGTTCTTTTTCATGAGAATCATCAACCTCAACAATCGCTGCAACAGGTTCTGGCCTCGGCAAGAAGAAGACAGTGCAAAAGGATGTGGCGCCCATGACACCAACTAATGCCAATTTACCAAGCATGCCGCCCTTTTTAGCGCCAGCTTCGCCCTCTTTTTTGACTTTTTTCTTTTTCTCTTTTTTAGGTTTTTTCATGAGGCTTCCTGCCAATCAAGCAAATGTCGAAACAAACGTGGTTAATTGTCTGTAAACCAATCATGGTAAATACTTTATTAAGACATTTTAACTACTTAAAAACTAAGTCAAGATGACGGTAATTTTACCCTAGGATGGGAGAGAGATACGCATGAATGCGTTTTTGGCCTTTAGGTCTTTACAATGGCAGAAGCAAATCATTGCCATCGTGTCGGTGTTGGCAACAGTTCTTGCTTTGACGCTGCTTACTCAACAAACAATGAAGCCAAAGATGGACTTGCTCTATTCTGGCCTTGATGGGCAGGTTGCGGGTGAGGTTGTTGCTGTGTTGGCGGCAAAGAATGTTGCTTATGAAGTGCGCGGCTCGGCAATTTACGCCGAAGCGGGTAAACGGGATGCTTTGCGAATGGAATTGGCCAAAGATGGTCTACCTCGCCAAAGTATGGCCGGGTACGAACTGTTTGATGATGTGAACAGTTTTGCCATGACCACTGATATGTTTAATACAGCTTATTGGCGCGCCAAAGAAGGGGAACTTGCACGTACAATTTTGGGTTTGCCGAATGTAACAATGGCGCGCGTACATTTGGGGACAGCGAAACGCTCTAGTTTTTCAAAAGCCCCTGCCGCGCAATCGGCTTCTGTCACTGTGAGTACAACGAGTGGGATGAGCATGCAGGTGGCAAAAGCTGTACAGTATATGACAGCCCTTTCTGTTTCCGGTTTGGCGCCGTCTGATGTGGTTGTTATTGATGCGCGGATGGGGATCGTTGCTGGTCCTGGTAGCGCCAATGCTATGATGGCTAATCGTTCTTCTGGATCTACAGATGAAATTGAGCGGGCTATGGCAATTAAAGAAAATTTGCTTTCCATTTTGGAAGCCAGAGTAGGGAGCGGTAACGCCCGCGTAAGTGTGACTTTGGACGTTGACCGTAAGCACATTACCACGGTGGAACGTACCTTTGATCCGGATTCCAGAGTGGTTAAGTCCCAAGTTACGAGTGAAATTACGGATACGAGTTCTGGGCAAGGCAGCGCGGCGGTTACTATTGCTAGTAACTTGCCTGAAGGCGATGCCTCAAATGGTTCTTCCAATAGTTCAAGTCGTGGAGAGACAACCGAAACAATTCAATACGAAGTGTCAGAACTTGTTCGTAATACCGAAATTTTACCGGGAGCAATCAAACGCATGACCGTTGCCATTCTTGTCAATGATATCACAGTTGTGGATGGGCAGGGCGTGGCGACGACACAAGTACGGTCTGCTGAAGAATTATCTGCCTTGCAAGAGTTGGCTTTGGCAGCGGCAGGGATTAATACGGAACAAGGTGATGTTCTGACCTTGAAAAGCTTTCCGTTTGAAAAGCCTGATTTAAGAGGAGCCATTGAGGCGCCTAGCATGATGCAGCAGTTTCTAGAGCAATATTTATGGAGCATGGTACAGGCTGGATTCTTGGGCTTTATTGCTTTGATCCTTGGTATGTTTGTTGTGCGTCCATTGTTTACGCAAACGGCAGCTATTGAAGACGGCGGATTGTTGCCAATGGAACTTATGTCCTCAGGAGCCATAGAAGACGCTGGTGGTTTGTCTGCCATGGGGGAGGCTGATGGTGCTGTAGACCCGATTGATATATTGAAGCAAGTTGCACAAGAAAATCCAAATGAAGCAGCTGCGCTTCTCAGTTCATGGCTTGATGGCGGTCCTGATGCTGGGTTAGAATTTGCCCAAGATAAGATTGCGTAGCGAGGAGTTTATGAACGCTTTGCCAAAAGTAAAAGTTTTCGACAAGTTAACGCCTTTTCTGGTCGTGGACTCTGGAGAGGCTGAGGGAGCAGAGCATGATATTTCTTTGGATAACCTTGCCGTGTTTCATGAGAATTTTTCTCAGACCGAAGAGTTACCAACGGCAAGTGTGAGGGGAAAAACTTACGCACAAGGTTTGGAAGAGGGTCGTGCTTTGGCTGAACAAGAAGGCGCGGTGCATTTGCAGGAAATAGAGCAACTCATTCAGGTTCTTGGTGAGAACATGTCAATTTTAGGTGAGCAAATTCAATCAAGTCACCGCCGTGCGATTACTAGCATTATTCGGTCTGTGTTGCCACGTTTAGCAGAAAAAGCAGCCGGTGCCGAAATTGCGAGGTTTGTTACCGAAATTTCTGGGCAAGCCCTTGCGGGGCATGTGGAATACTCGGTTAACCCCTCTTATGAAAGTAAGCTAAAGACGATTATTGCGGGCCTTGAGAAGAAAGGGCTTGCGAGTACAGAATTTTCTGTCGAGGGCGATGAGCAACTCAGAGGTTCGGCGGTTAAAGCGAGTTGGCGTAGTGGTGGCGGCTCAATCGATATTGATGGTGCGGTAGGTAAGTGTTTGTCTTTACTTGAAGATGAAGAATGAAAATAGGTTTGAGGAGTTAGAGATGGCAAAGGCGGCAAAGAAAAAGGAAGAAAATAAAGAGACACCTGTGCAAGAGCGCCGGGATCAAGACGGAAGTAATCAATACAAACGTTCGATTTATGCACTGTCGGTAAATGTGCAAGTTGTCATTGGTACTGCCCAACCCACGATTGGCGAGTTATTGCAAATGAAGCGTGATTCCTTAATCACTCTTGATTGCAAATTGGAGGACCCTGTTGATCTTGTGATTAATAACCGTGTTATCGCGAGAGGTGAGCTGATTGAGACCAACCCTGAGACAGGTGAAATTGGGGTGCAACTCACAGAAATTGTAGACGTGTCGGAAGACATGCTGCAATGAAGTTAAGCAAATACCATTTTGCTATATTTGGCGTTGTCTGGATCGCCGCAGCCCTGTTTTTAGCCGCGTCTGCATTTGGGCAGGTGCCGGAACCTATCAGCCCAACTGATTTGTTAGGGCAGGCCTCTCAGATTGAAGGTATTGGCTTAAACGCCCGTATCATTCAACTGTTCCTTATTGTCACAGTGTTAAGCCTTGCTCCGGGTATTGCCATGATGATTACGTGCTTGCCTTTTATTGTCATTGTGTTTTCATTTTTACGCCAAGCAATCGGTTTGCAACAGTCTCCGCCAAATATGATGATTATGGGGTTGGCGATGTTTCTTACTTTTTTTATCATGCATCCGGTTTTTACCCAAAGTTGGGATGAGGGGTTAGATCCATATATGAATGGGGAAATAACGGAAGTTCAAGCGATTGAGCGCACGCTGACCCCCTTTAGAAGTTTCATGGAAAAAAGAGTGCCAAGTGACTCGGTTAAGCGCCTTGCCGATACCATGCCTTCTCGTGATTATAATCTTGATGAAGAAGCGGCACCATTTAGTTTGTTGGTAACTGCATTTATGCTTTCTGAAATTAAACGGGGATTCCAGATCGGGTTTGTGATCTTCTTGCCTTTTTTAATCATTGATTTGATTGTTGCTTCGGTATTAATGGCGATGGGAATGATGATGGTTCCACCAGCCGTGGTCTCCCTTCCTTTTAAACTTGCCTTCTTCGTTGTTGCGGATGGGTGGATGAAAATTACCGAAGCCCTCATTACAGGATATAGTTGATGTTAGCGCCTTCAGAAACAAATAATGCGTCGGTACGGCAAGCTCAGCAGGAAGCGAATAATCTTTCACGCATGCAAAAAGCGGCCATCATTATTGCCTTGCTAGGTGAAGAGGCCGCCAAGCCGCTGATTGGCTCGATTGAAGAGCGTCATATGCGTTCTTTTGTGCAAGCAATGGAAAGTATCAATCTGATCCCACGACCTGTGTTATTGGCAACTGTAGCGGATTTTATTACAAACCTGAACGCCAGAAGCGGTAGCCTTCAAGGCGGAGAAAAGAAGGCACGTGAACTAGCGGCAAGTTTATTAGATACAGATCGAGCCAATGGTCTCTTTAATCACGCACCATCTGCCATAGTTGTCGAGAGTCAGGCTTCAAAAGTATGGGAAAAACTTGCTAACGAAAGTTCAGCCGACATCGCAGATTATTTAAACGCGCAACGTCCTGAGGTGATTAATATTGTTCTTTCCAATTTGTCTCCAGTGAAGGCTGGTGAAATTCTAGGCGAGATGTCTGACGAGGCGGCTGAAGCAGGTGGCTTCCTAATGTCGGAAGGCAGTAATGCAGGCCCTGAAACCTTAACCGCTATTGCGGAAGTAATCGAACTTGAGTTCTTTACGAAAGCAGGGGGGGATGAAAATTCCGGGGCGGCATCATTTATGTCAGATGTTATGGGGGTTCTCCCCAGACAAAGACGAGATCGTCTGATGAATGTTATCGAGGAGAGCAATCCCGAACAGGCGGCGCTCATCCGCAAAGGTCTATTGACTTTCGAAGATTTACCTACTCGTTTGCCCAAAACAGCTATTCCAATTATCTTCAGAGATATGGATAATAAAGCGCTACTACAAGCGCTTAAAGCTGGTGATGATACTGAGCCTATGACAACTGGATTTCTGTATGGTAATATCTCACAGCGGATGGCTGAACAGTTTAAGGATGATGTGAAATCGCTGCCTGCAATGACAGAGAAAGAGGGTGAAGCTGCGATTGTCTCTCTGA
Organism: Alphaproteobacteria bacterium; assembly: GCA_024278915.1. Taxonomy (GTDB): domain Bacteria; phylum Pseudomonadota; class Alphaproteobacteria; order Caulobacterales; family Maricaulaceae; genus Robiginitomaculum_A. The sequence continues at coordinate 8,254 of JAJRSG010000295.1, read as the reverse complement.
TGGCATTTATTTCAGGTCTCGAAAAAGCGGGTACTATTACTTATATTGAAGCATCCGAAGCTGCTCCGTCTATGGCTGATTTTGAAATGGATATTAACCTCGACCCAATGAGCGAAGAAGAAGCTGACGAGTAATTAGCTTATCCCTTATTGTAAGACAAGCTCAGCGTGAAGCGCCCCTGCCGTTTTCATTGTTTTTAGAATATCAATCATCTCCCGAGGACTTACGCCAAGCGCATTGAGCCCCGCGACTAAATCAGGCAGGGTGACATTGCTTCTAATCATGGCAATATTGCCAACTTCGCCGTCCCTAACATCTATAGAAGTGCGTGGTACAGACATCGTTTCACCAGGTGCAAAAGGATTGGGTTGAGAAACCTGTGGGGCTTCTGCAATCGTAATGGACAAATTACCTTTGGCGATTGCAACCGCAGAAACTTTTACATTCGTACCAAGAACAATTGTTCCTGAACGTTGGTCGATAACAACCTTCGCTTTTTGGGAAGGGGTAAGGGTATAGTTTTCAATACTTGCCAAAATCGATGCAGGGGAGCGCTTTAACCCAGCAAGGTTTAGTTCAACTGTTCCTGAATCCATCATACGTGCCATTGGTCTGCCAAATTTTGTATTGATGATGCTTTCTATTCGTGCCGCCGTCGTAAAATCAGGGGCGCGTAAGGCAAGGCGTATCGAACGCATGGCATCAAAATCAAACCGTATCTCTTTTTCAATACGAGCCCCTCCTGGAATAGTACCAGAAGTTGGGACGCCTTCTGTGATAGATGCGCCAGCTCCTTCTGCTTTGAAGCCACTAATTAAAACGCTACCTTGTGCAACGGCATATACATTGCCATCTGCCGCATTTAGAGGTGTCATGACCAGTGTACCGCCTGCAAGGTTTTTAGCATCCCCAATCGATGACACATTAATATCAATTCTTGACCCTACTCGTGCAAATGGAGGAAGGCTTGCAGTCACAATGACGGCAGCAACATTGTTTGGGCGAAAATCACTACCTTGGATATTGACGCCTAAGCGTTCCAAAAGGTTGGATAGGGCTTCTTCGGTATAAGGTGAGTTACGAATAGTGTCGCCACTGCCGTCGAGGCCAATGACAAGGCCATACCCAACAAGGTCATTTCCTCGAACCCCTTCGATATCAACAAGGTCTTTTACTTTTACCTGCGCATTAGCTGGTGCAACCGTGGTGAACATGGCGAGAATCGTGCAAAACAAGATGGAAATATACTTATTCATAATTCACCTGAGGAAGTTGGTAAGGCGTAAGTTAGATAGCCGTGAAGTTACGAGATATGATGCTTCTAACTGGGCTTCTAGCTGTTTGAGTTCAGCGGCGGCTTCGTACTGATCTCGGCCAGTTAGGCTATTCAAAGCAACACCAATCGTGAATTTTTCTTTTCTCTGTTGTTCATCTGCGCGTTCAATAAGGCCTTCTGAAATGCCAATCAAACCTTCTAGTTTGATGATCGCAATATTACTCTTTGAAAGGCTAGAGGTGCCTTGTAGGAAAATATCCTTAAATTCATTACTTGTGACAGCATGCCCACTGTCTTTTGTAACTGCCATTACAGCGAGTCCTCGCATGGTATCACGTAAAGCTTGGTTGTCAGCTCTGACCGGAAACTCGATTTTCGATCCATCGGCCAAAAAACTTGCAGGTGCTTCACCCGTGCCGCCTTGGTATATATTTGTAGCAAACCCGCCCGTAGGGGAGTCAAAATAAGTATCAAGAGCTATTTTCACATCTGCCGGGTCAGAATTGGACTGGAGGATAGCCTTTACATCGGTTAAGAGGGTGTCTGGTGACGCGAGCGGAGATGCATCAGTAGCGTCGCCAGCAAACAACCTTCTGTTTCCATGTGATGAATTTAGTAATGACATTGTGTTTCGTAAATCTGATTCAGCTTGTTCTGCGATAACACCTAAAGTGAAGGGGTCACCTGCATTTACAGCCACAATACCATCTGTGGAAACTTCACTGATTAGTTGTTGCACGGATGAGAGTGCGGTGTTTGTGAGGCTCAGGCGTGACCCTGTTAACGCGTTTATACGTTGGTCTTGTTCTATGTCATCGATTGCTTTTTGCAATAAATGAGCGCCGCCTAAGTTTCCCTTTACAGCAGCTGTGACGTCTTCCCTTTTGCCAGTAACCGCTTCAATAGAGGTACGTTCTAAACGTGCCTTGATATCGCCGGTTAATCGAGTACGCTTCTGGAAACTTAATAAATCTGGAAATGCGGATAATAACATAGCGCCTCCTATATGCTCATGAGAATGTCGAGCATATCACCTACAGTCTGAATGACCCGCGCATTAGCAGCGTAAGCTTGCTCTATGAGTAATAAGGTTTGCATTTCAGCGTCTGTATCCACGCCGTTCTGGCTTAGTTCTGCATCAGCCAAGACGGTTGCCCGACTTAAGGTAGAGGCTGCCACTGCGTCTGAATGCACCCGAGCTTCTCCAATCAGGGAGGATAGACCAGCTGCTAGTTCCGTAGATGTGTGATTACCAAGGAGCCCTGAACCCGTTGGAGCAAGTTCAGAATTAGTGAAGGCATCAAGTAAATTGTTCAGAATTTCGGCATTACTGACGGGGCCTGTTGTGGCAGCGCCTATTCCGTCTCTTAGGCGTGTCGGCGTACCACCTAGATTTGGATCAATAGCCGCATTGACACTTAATCTTGCTGAGAGGCCATCAACATTAGCGAGATCAAGGGCGCTTCCATTATCTGTGAATATTCCAGGAGAAGTTGCGCCGTTGGTCGGATCTACAGTCGATCCTGAAAAGCGATTAATTAAGTCGGCGGCTAGTGTATCTAATTGCGAAAGAAAATTAGGTGCGATTTGATCCCTAACTTCAAAATACCCTGCTAGTTGCCCTGAGTTTAAGCTGAAACTGCCTTGACCGGGCGTTAAGTTTTGACCGTCTACAGTTAATCCGGATAGCAAGCCTCCACTTGGGTCATATGTCGCCCCTGCAGGGATTACGCCCGCAGGACTAAACTCTAATTCATGCACGTTGCCCGTGAGAAGAAATAAGCCCTCTTGGGTTGTAATTTCAATTTGCCCATTGCCCTTTGGAATATCTTTTATAGGAATAATTTGTGAAATCTTGTCTAAAATGATTTGCCGTTCATCTTCTAGGGCTGCGGTTCCTTCTGTACTGCCAATCAGCCCTGAAATTTGTTCGTTGAGTTCTGCTATTTTGTGTAAGCCTTCATTCACATCCCGAACCGACCGAGCAATCGCATTATCTGCGTTCTCACGCTGGATAAGACCAACTCTGTGTAATTCGCCGAATTGAGCAGTTAAAGCGTTCAGGCTGTTAAATGCGGCGTTTTGATTAGCAAATGATTCAGGCGTAATCGCCAGTTCCCGTAATGATGTTTCGACGCTTTGATAAGATTTAAACAACCCGAAACTATCGCCTGGAAGCCCCATTTCTCGGTTTAAATCATTATAAGCTTTTGAAATAACATCGGCTTTTGCTGCTGCGCCGCTCGCCAATCTTTTCTCACGGGACAATGCGATGTCTTGTGTACGTTTAACACTTAATATGCTGACGCCGTGCCCTGTGCCGTTTAATATGTTTTCTTTAACAACTAGCTCTCGCCGAACAAACCCAGGTGTTGAAGCGTTTGTAATATTATTTGCAGTAATACTGGCTTGCCGTGAAGTTGCGGCAAGCCCTGAATTGGCTGCAGATAGTGCCGAAGAAAGCGTCATCTTAAACTAACCTATCGTTTTAAGTTGGTTGTTTCTTGTAACATTTCGTCAACTGTTTGAACGATCTTCGCATTTGATGAATAGGCTCGTTGTGTTTCGATCAAATTTGTAAGTTCTGTTGCCACATCGGTGTTGGATTGCATCAAGGCAAAGCTTTCAATGGCGCCAACAGGCCCTGTACCTGAGTCCCAAAAATATACGCCGCCACTTTCTTGTGAGATACTGAAGGCCTGATTGCTTTCGGCTTTTAGGCCGTTCACATTTGGTACGTCTGCTACAGGAATTTGATATAAAACACGTCTAAAACCAGAGTCATAAATCGCTTCCAGAAACCCTTGGTCGTCGATTTCTACATTTTTCAAATCACCGATTGGACCACCGTCTTTTTTCACATTACTCGGTGAAAAATCTGCCGCTAGTTGGGTAAGACCAGAATTATCATTAGGTTTGCCCAAGAAAATATCCATTGGCCCTTTTTCAACATTGAAGGTGACTTTGCCGGTTGCGGGGTCATAGGTTGCTCCTGCACCTGGTGTAACAGAAGCAATTGAACCGCCGTTAGAGGCCGTATCATTAAAGGCAACTTCGAAGCTGGCCACGGCAACTGTAGGTGTCGCGCTTGCGCCGTCAAAAGCTTGAACTGTCCAAGTATTGCGGGGTCCAACAGTTGTTACATTGGGTGTGAACTGGAAGGTTAGGGACTGTGCTTTACCGAGATTGTCATAGTATTCTACCGGTAATGGATATGTGTCACCTGACGCACCTGCAAGAGATTCGTTCGCGGGAAGGTTGACCCCCAAATTAATTTCGGTGGTTGGAGAAGCTGTGAACTGGCTCACATTAATGTTTACCGGTGAGAGGCCCGATGTGCTGTCACGACTGACTTCATTAACAGTTCCAGTAGAGTCTGCAGGCCAACCCAAAAGTTGAAGCCCGCTTTTTGTACGTAAAAAACCGTTTTGATCAGCAGCAAATGAACCTGTTGGTATTAACATGAGGCGACGCTGTGTCGCAGTTTCAGTAATACCAAATTGATCTGTTACGGGAATTAACCCTCGCCCATTGACGGAAATATCCGTTGAGTTACCAGTGCCAATTAAAGCGCCTTCACTGGAAATTTCTTTATAAGCTTGTGCGCGTACGCCACCAGCAGAGTAAACGCTGGAACGTTGATTGATGACGAGGGAGGAGAAGTCCACATCGCTACGTTTGTAACCGATTGTGGCAGAGTTGGCGATATTGTCGGAGATTGTGGCTAAGCGCGTAGCGTTGACCTGCAACCCCGCAACGCCAGCGTTGAGGGCAGATGAAATTGACATAAGTTTATCCTAAACTAATATTACTAAAAACAACAAATGCGGGATAGCAGTTCTTAGTTAATAAAAATTTAAGTTTAACTTTTAAGACTTTATTACGGTTTTCTCTCTTGGTGTAAACTGCCTCTTATCTGTCTTACGCTATTTTAAAATTGTAATTGAGATGCGACGGTTTTGAGCAGCAAAGCCGTCGTCTACCATATTGTCCGTGTCGGCTTTACCGGAAACCTCGACGATTTGGTTTCGAGAAAAATTACTGGCAATCAGGAGGCGGCGGGCCATGTTGGCTCTGTCGGTTGATAGTTCCCAGTTGGAATATTCTGCCCCTCCATTATAGGATCGACTATCCGTATGACCAACAATCTTGATGTTGTTTTTGACGTCCTTAAAGGATAAGGCGACAATTTTTATTAAGTTCTTCAATAGGGGGGAGGGACGGGCATCGCCAACCATGAACAGAGGGTCCGCTTCGCTGTCAATTAACTCAATGACAAGGCCTTCCGGCGTCATTTTGAATTTTAGATGCTTGGAAATACCTTCGCCAGCTTCATTTAAGGCTTCTTCAAGGGCAGCAGTTTTTTCCGCTGCGGCTTGCTCCATTGCTTCTTGTGTCGCTGTGTTGGTTCCAGTTTCTGGGCCTTGGGCAGGAGGGGCTTCTGAGGCCTGTGTTTTATCGCTAGTTGATCCTGTGCCGTTGCGGGCCTTGGTTTTTTCCGTAAAGATGCTGTCACCACCGAGGGCATCAGCGCCGCCGCCGGAAACGGCAGCAAGTGGAATGTCTGGATTAAAATACTCTGAAATACCTTTTCGTTGATCCTCGGTTGTGGCGCCAAGGAGCCACATCATAAGGAAGAAGGCCATCATCGCTGTTACAAAGTCGGCGTAGGCAACTTTCCAGGCACCGCCATGATGTCCGCCGCCGCCTTTGACGATTTTTTTTCGGCGAATAATGATCGGCTGTACGGTATCATTCATTTTTTGTTAACCTACTGTAAATTTATAAGACTTATTGACAAATAGAAATCTATGTAAAAATGCTAAATATTCACGTAAGGAACGTGGTTTCAGTTTGCATAAGAAGCATGGTTAAGAATTGGTATCTTTTAGGATGAAAGATTAAGATGAGCATATTAGCTAAAAAAATGTCAACAGCATCTTCTGTGCCAGCATCATATGCGGCCTTAGGTGAGCAACTGATCGATTTGCATTCTGTTATTTTGGAAGATGCACAAATCTATGCGCCAGTTAGACTTAAAGAAGATGCCCCCAAAGTGTCGGCAGGACTTTATAGTGCGATCTTGAGCGCTGTAGATGAAGCAGCGCCTTGCTTTGTTATTGGCACCAAAGATCAGCCTAACTTGGCTATCATTCAACTTTCCATAGGCATGGTTCGAATGATTACAGAGAAGAAGCTTGGTGCGAAATCAGATAAAGATCAGGGGCCGCGTTCATTGGGGTTGTTGGACCTTGTGCTATTGCAACCCAGTTTCGATGCAATTTTGGCGGGCTTGCAAAGCTTGCTAGGTGAAGGAAGTGCTGGCCTTCACCTTACAAACCGATGTCTCACTATTAATGCGATTACGGGTATTGATGAAGCCGGTAAATGGGTGCGCTTAAGTTTGCCTGTTGTGGCTAAAGACGGGGCGACGGATATTGGTGATGAGTTAAGCGTTGAGTTTTTAATGTCTGCGTTTATGGCGGATACGGTTGCGATGGCTTTGCATTCGGGTGAGGGGCATATTGTTATCGACCCTTCTGATCCGTGGGCTTCCCATATGCACTCAACTGTACTGCAGTCAACATTGCCTCTTAAGGTAATTGTCGAGGTTTTGAATATGTCAGTTGCTGATTGTACGCGACTGGAGCTTGGGCAGACGATTGCTTTACCTGGGGCTTCTCACCGGCATCTTAGTGTGAGTACGGAATCGAGTTCGGGCTTAATTAATCTGGCAACCTCTACATTGGGTGTGGCAAAATCCAATAAGGCTGTGAAGTTACTTGATGATGTTGATTCGTCTTTCTTGTCAGATATCGGGACAATCATGCAGGCTTAGGTCTGTTTGTTAGTTTATACACAAAAAACCTTCAATATACATTGCTTAAGGTTGTGTGCCGAAAGGCTTTGTTAACCATACCTAATATAAAACTAAAAATAAAACAAAGCGCCGAGGCAATTTTATGACTTCAATAGTTGGTATTATTCTTACATTCATTATGGTCTTTGGCGGGTTTATGCTTGCAGGGGGTAAGCTTGATGTAATTACCCATGCGGCCCCCCATGAGATGATCATTATTGGTGGTTCTGCATTCGGTGCGTTTTTGGTCGGCAATGATATGCATGCGGTTAAGCAAACCTTCGGAGATATCGGGGCGGTGTTTAAAGGGCCGAAGTGGAAAAAATCTGATTATAACGACCTTTTGTGTTTAATGCATGAATTGGTTCGGATTTCTCGTGAGAGCCCAGTTGAGATTGAGGCGCATATAGAAAATCCTGAAGAATCCAGCTTGTTTCAGCAATATCCTAAAATTTTAAAGAGCAAGGCGTTCGTTGAATTGATTTGCGACACAATTCGCTCAATGATCATGAACTTTGATGATGTTTATCAGGTCGAAGAATTGCTTGATAAGCAATTAGAGAGCATGAAAGAAGATAGCATGCATGGTGCACATGCCTTGCAAAGCATGGCGGATGCCCTTCCGGCGCTTGGGATTGTGGCTGCGGTTTTGGGTATTATTAAAACCATGGGTGCGATTGATCAGCCTCCAGCTATTTTGGGTGGTATGATTGGTAGTGCGTTGGTTGGTACATTTTTGGGCGTGTTTTTGGCATATGCTTTCGTCGGTCCTATGTCGGGAAAAGTGCAGGCCCTACGTGAGCAAGAACATTATTTTTATTCTTTAATTCGCGAAGTGTTGGTTTCGAGTTTGCATAAAAACCCGACGGCAATTTGCGTAGAAGTGGCGCGAAGAAGTGCGCCTCTACATGATCGCCCAAGTTTTGCTGAAGTGGAAGAGTCTCTGAAGGCTCTTAAGCAGGCTGCTTAATGGTAAGGGTTTTAGCATATTTGTTGCTCGCGGCGCTACTATTTAGCCCTGCAACAGGTTTTGCTGAAAGTGAAACTGATCCTGTCATTACGCAAGAGCAAGACGACTTGCTCGAAACGCAGAAGCGTTTGGAAGCTCTTATTAAGGC
>JAJRSG010000294.1 GCA_024278915.1 Alphaproteobacteria bacterium | reverse complement strand
GCATTACGTCCATGATGAACCCTGTGGTGAGAAGGGGTATTCATGATGGCTTCGAACCATTTTGGCATTTTGTCTATGGTTTCTGTGTGGAACCAGAATTGATAAATTAAATTTATAGCCATAACGAAAACAAGAATGTTTGGGTGAAAACCGAGGAGAACTAATGGAAATTTAAAGAGAACCGTGCCGGATATGCCGTTTGTCCATTGTTGACGCAGGGCGGTGGTGAGGTTGAAATGTTCTGAGGAATGGTGCACCACATGGGTCGCCCAAAACCAACGAGACTTATGATAGGCAAAATGAATACAGTAATAGACAAAATCCATCAAAACGAGGGCGAGTAAAATTACCCAAAGAGAACTTCCTAGGTCAAAAAAACGGTATTGCCATACCCAATACAAGGAACCGACCAGAAGGCCTTTTAATAATAAGTCACTGACGGTTGAGCCCAAGCCCATAATCAGAGACGCCGTCCCGTCTTTGGCAGTATAGGCATTTTTAATCGGGTGAGATTTTAACCACCACAGTTCAAATAATATGCTGAGAATGAAAAATGGAATCGCCCATAAGATAATATCGGGAAAATGTGGTTCTGTCATGATTGCCCTTTTTGTGTCGGCGCAGGGATTGTTACGAAGATTTCATGCGTCGCCGTGTTGTCAGACTTTTGTACTTGCTTTACTTCATTGTATGGAAAACGGAGGAAAATACAATGGTCATCACTTGGGAAATTTTTAAGCTACGCGATTTTGTCCAAGCTGTGGTTGTTCTCTTTGCCACTCTCTCCTTCACATTTTTTGCTCAAGCTTCGGAAGCAAAAAGTGAGGCTTATATGAAAGCCCAAGAGTTTATGAAATCTGAAAACTATAAGTCAGCGGCAAAGGTGATTACGAAGGCTCAAGAAAGCGGCGAAGACAATATTGAAATGAGTTTGCTTCTCACAGATGTATATGCATCACGTGTGGGGCAAGTTGGAGCCATGAGTAAATTGGGGGTGGCGAAAAAAATTAAAGCCTCAATGGAACATTCTCTGGAACTATCACCTGAAAACGAAAGTGCATTAATTGGGATTTCTGAATTTCATTTACAAGCACCAGGGATTGCAGGCGGCAGCAAAACGGAAGCCCGTAAATATATCACCAAAATAATCGAACTTTACCCCCAACGTGGCCATGTGTTGATGGCGAAGCTGGCGGTGGCTGAAGACAATACAGCAGAAATGAAAACGCACCTTGAAAAAGCAGTGGCTCTTAATCCTAACAATACGCGCGTGTTGTTGGATAAAGGCCTTTTGGAGGCGGAACAAAAGAACTATGCCGAAGCGATCGCAACTTTTGAAACTTGCTTGCAAATTGAAAATGATAATATGGATTGTCACTACCAAATCGGGAAAACGTCCCAAGTGGGTAAAGTCGATTATGAGAAAGGCAAGAAGGCTTTTCAGGATTTTATCTCCATGCATATTGAGAACAAAAACTATCTCGCCTATGCTCACTACCGTCTCGGCAATATTTACCAGCAAGAAGGTGATAAAGCCGCCGCTAAAGCAGAATATCAATTGGCTGTCGATGTAGATGGTTTGAAAAAGGCAAAAAAAGCTTTGCGTAATCTGAAGTAAATTGACTCGATAACCTTCAAACAATCCAAAAACAGTGAGAGAATCGTCTCTCGTTACTTGATGTATTTTACCTTGAACAAAGTTTCCCCGAGTGGCCGTCGGCTTAGACGGATACATGGTGACAGATACAGCTTTCTGGTTGGCATTTGTTTTATTGGTGTTAAAACTGGTGCAAAGTGAGGGACTTATATGAGTAATAAAGTTTACAAGACAGCGGCGGCGGCGTTGGAAGGTTTGACCTTTGACGGTATGAGCGTCATGGCAGGTGGGTTTGGTTTATGTGGTATACCTGAAAACCTGATTGCAGCATTACGAGATAGTGGGGCGCAAAATATTACGGCGATTTCTAATAATGCAGGGGTTGATGGTTTTGGTTTGGGTTTGTTACTTGAAACGCGCCAAATTAAAAAAATGGTGTCTTCCTATGTAGGCGAAAATAAAGAGTTTGAACGACAATATTTGGCGGGTGAACTTGATTTGGAATTTAATCCTCAAGGCACTTTGGCCGAGCGCATTCGCGCTGGTGGTGCCGGCATTCCTGGCTTTTACACCAAGACCGGTGTGGGGACCGTTATTGCCGAAGGGAAGCCGACCCGTGAATTTGATGGGGAAAGCTATATAATGGAAACGGGCCTAACTTGCGACGTTGCTTTGGTCAAAGCGTGGCGAGGCGACACGCAGGGAAATTTACAGTTCAAAAAAACGGCGCGTAATTTCAACCCGATGATGGCAACAGCGGGTAAGGTGACCGTGGTTGAGGTAGATGAACTTGTCGAAGTCGGTAGCTTTGACCCGAATTATATTCATACACCGGGCATTTTTGTACAGCGGATTGTCGAGGCTGAATGCGAAAAACGTATTGAAAAAATAACGACAAGGGAGCGTGCATAATGGCTTGGAGCAGAGATGATATGGCGCGCCGCGCCGCGCAAGAACTCAAAGACGGTTTCTATGTTAATTTGGGTATCGGTATTCCGACACTTGTGGCCAATCATATTCCAGAAGGGGTTGATGTGACCCTACAAAGTGAGAACGGCATGCTTGGAATGGGGCCATTCCCATATCCTGATGAAGTCGACGCCGACCTGATTAATGCAGGCAAGCAAACCATTACAGAACTTAGACGTTCTTCGTATTTTAATTCGGCGGATAGCTTCGCCATGATCCGTGGTGGTCACATTGATTTGTCGATTTTAGGCGCAATGGAAGTATCCGAAAACGGTGATATCGCTAATTGGATGATCCCCGGTAAAATGGTTAAAGGCATGGGCGGTGCTATGGATCTGGTTGCAGGCGTCAAACGCTGCCTAGTAACCATGGACCACACCAACCGCGCCGGCGCGAGCAAATTCCTAAAATCCTGTACCTTGCCGCTTACAGGTCAAAACTGCATCGCCATGGTGATTACGGATTTAGGCGTGTTTGAACGAGAACCTGGTCGTAAGTTCCGCGTAAGCGAACTCGCCCCTGATGTAACGTTGGATGAAGTGAAAGCAAAGACAGAAGCTGATTTGAATTGGGAATAAACCCCATGTGGTTAGTCGATAGGGATCCAAGCATTGCCTTTTAAGGATAATGCTTGCCAGTTCCCTTGTTCACATAGCAGAATGTTTTCTGATAAACTTTCTTTTGCAGCAACGAGGTTGCCGGCAAAGTTTAAGAGTGTTGTCTGTGCTATTGTTGCATTCGCATTTGCGTATACATAAGAATGGCGACTGATAACCATTGCAAAAAAAGGCTCGTTTTCTTTGATGCAAGCTTCTGGTAGCCAAAGCAAGCCTGTAGCAAAACCACTTTGAGCATATACAAGTGTTAGGCCTTCCAGATATTCCTTATCAAGCTTTCCAACGTTATTACGGAGGTTATTAGAGGCAGTTTTCCATGCAGATTTTTCATCAAGTTGCATGTCTGAGATATCTTTAAAAGAGGCTGATCCAACACTTTTAGATTCATTTATAACCATTAGTGCAATTAGATCACCAAAAAATGGTTTCCATACGCTTCTATTGGGGCTTTTTTCCTCTTGGTTTAAGTAATCAAGGTAACTTTTGTTACGAAGGACAATAGATAATTGTTCTTTTTTATGTTTGTGATGTGAACTTGATAATGAGTTTAAGGCATCCGTTGCTGTACTTACTAAATTATTAACAAATCGATCAAGGTCGTCTTGCTGTTGTCTATACATTTCGTAAGAATTATCAATACTAAGTATTAAGTCACCGCAAGTGGTTTTGTTTGCACCAATAGATAATGTCCAATCATCCTCAACTTCAATGCATGCCTTTGGATGTATGGATTCAATTTTTGCAGCTACAATATCTCGGAATTGTTTTGCTGCTAATAGTTCTTTAGCTGTGCTAGTTTGTGAGCATAATGTAAATATTAGTGCACTAAATATTACCTTGTGTATCTTGGCTAGCTTCATGATGTATTGTATTTACCTTTATATTTTGTGCTTATTTCACTCTTGTTTTATCAACTTTAAGTGAAATTTGAAGTGCTATTATCAAAAAAAGAAAACATTAAGTGCATGAGCGGAACGGCTGTATTGTTTTGCTAGTGAAAACTGTGAATAAAGTTTGTAGGTGTCTATCACCAAGCATTGTTCTTTGGGCATCCTGCGGCTAAGATGTGATAGAATTACCAAACCATAAGGAAACCTATGAAAATACTTGTTCGAAATTTGGCGCGGGCGACGACCGAAGAAAATCTGGGTGCGTTGTTCGAAAGCTTTGGGAATGTGCAATTTTGTAATTTGGTTTTGGATAAAGATAGCGGCGCGTCCAAGGGATTCGGGTTTGTAGAAATGCCCAAGCCGGGCGAGGCGAAGGCTGCGATTAAGGGACTTAATAACCGTATGGTTGACGGAATGAAAATTCGCGTCAAGCTGGCACAGGCTAAAACAGAGACAGCCCAACCTTCATCTACGTCATAAGTTAACAATATTTACACGTAAGGAATTCTCATGAATATCACCACCAAACCGATCGAATATATGGACGGGAAGACAAAGTGTATCGGATATTTGGCATGGGACGAAAGCTATGTTGAGCCGAAGCCGTGTGTAATGGTGGCCCATGCATGGGGTGGCTTGGGAGAGTTTGCCAAGGATAAAGCAATTCAAATGGCGGCTCAAGGTTATATAGGTTTTGCTATTGATGTTTATGGGGGTGGTCAACAAGGCGCAAATCCGCAAGAAAACGAAGCTTTAATGATGCCCTTCGTCAGTGACCGTAAGGCTCTGCTTAAACGCTTGAAAGCTGCTTTTAAGGCCGCGCAAAAACTTGAACAGGTCGATGAGAACGCCATTGCGATGATGGGGTTTTGTTTTGGTGGACTATGCACACTCGATTTGGCTCGTAGTGGCGTTGACTTGAAAGCGGCGATTAGTTTTCACGGTTTGTTTGGTGGTAATGGTCTACCTCCCAAAAAAATTAAAGCGAGTGTTTTGGCTTTGCATGGCTGGGATGATCCCTTGGTGCCACCTGCTGATGTGACGATGCTTGGTGAAGAGTTGACGAAGGCGAAATGCGATTGGCAAATCCATGCCTATGGTGGTACGCAGCATTCTTTTATGGTGCCAGAAGCCAATGATCCGAAAAACGGGGTCGCTTATCATGCTACCGCTGAACGCCGCGCATGGGCTGTTACCCTTGATTTGCTCGCCGAAAAATTTTCTACCCACGGGGTTGCGTAACTTTATAATATCCGTTTAAATTGTCGCTAGGCATATGGGATGCCTTGTGAGGTAGGTATTTCGTAATTAGGCCTCTTTTGACGAAGGAAATGGATATGAAGAAATTTTTTATCGTTATTCTGGCTATTTTTGTTGCTGCCATTGCTTACGTCTTTTTGTTTGTCAAAGATATTGATGTAAAAATTTTAGAAACGACGGTTCAAGATGCTGTTAGCAAAAAAATACTGAATGGCCCAATCCGATCACGCGGCATTAAGCTTACGATTAACACAGCAAAAGTAGATTTTCAGGCTAATAATACGGCATCTGTAAATATTGATTTTAGCGCAGAAGGATATGGATATTCTGGTGGGATGGAAGGAAATTTTTCTACGGGCCTTCGTTATGACGAGCCAATTTTTTATCTTGCAAATTTAGCCCCTGTCGGCATCAAAATGAACCTTGATTCTGAAACGCAGGGCAAATTAAAGGATGTTAAAAATGTAGCAACCGATTTTCTAAAGAGGCAGAGAAATCAAATGCTAACCGAAGAGGCGAAGCAATCACTGGACAATATACTGGATCGAAATCAGGAAAATATTAAAAACTTTGCAATCGCGAGCACCTATAAGTTTTTCGAAACACTGCCTATTTATAATTTGAATGATGCTGGCTTGAAAGGGTCTATAGCAAGCCTTGCTCTCACGGATGTACGCTTCACAGAAGATGCGGCCATTGTCACGCTTAGCCCATCATTGGCAATTGTGAAAATTCTATCATTTTGTTTCTTTATTGCTTTGATGACCTTGTTGTTACTAAGTTTTCTAGGGTTTCCATTTAGCGCAAAAATAACTTTGACCAATGATTAATGAAAACCCTAAGGTCATTTAAAACTTTTCAAACTCAATTTTTTTGCGTCCTAGCTCTTTTGCGCCTAGACTAGTGATGTAAAGCCAGCCGTCACCAAGTTCGGTTGCGCCTGTAGTGAGTGGGTAGGCGCCACTGGGGTCTTGGTACTGGGCAATGACTTTACCGTTCACATCAATGGCAATGATTACCCCGTAATTGGTTGCTTTTGGTTTGAAATTAGCCGGAAGGCGCTGGATGACTTTGCGCATAAATGGTTTGGACGAAAATTTATCTAAAGGAGCCGAGCGCGGGGACGTCAAGCCGAGCCAATAGCGTCCGTCGAGTCCACGGTTGAGGTTGTCAGGAAACCCGGGAAGGTTATCCAATATGGTTTCTGTTTGGCCAGCCTTCGGTCCTTTGAGCCAATGTTTCTTAACCGAATAAGTGCCTGTCTCGTTAAAGAGAAGGCAAGCATCATCCGGGCACATGGCCACGCCGTTGGGAAAACTTAAATGAGGGACAAGAACTTTCGTGGATTGGTCGGCAGGATTATATACTAAAATACGACCTGTGCTGCCATGCTCCATTAACTCCATAATACTGGCGGCCAATGTATTGCCAATGGCTTTGGCTCCAAATTTTGTAGATGCATCAGAAAAATATATTTTTCCGTCCATGCCAATCGCCATTTCGTCAGCGTAGTTAATTGGCGTGCCGTCTACTGAGTTGGTGAGTACGGTAATTTCGCCGTTTTCATCAATGCTGAGAAGACCTTTGTGGGCATCGGCAATTATAAGGTTTCCGTTGGCGTCAAATTGCAAACCCAAAGCCACGCCACCTGTGTTGAGCAAGACACTGTGGGTGTTTGTGCGCGTGTTAATGCGAATAATGTCTCCGCTTTGGGTGGAGGTATAAACAATCCAATCCCCGTCTTCGATACGCCCGTCAACGTCTTCGGGGCCGTGATGTTCGCCAATGGCCAAAGTTTTTAAGCCAGCTAAATCCATATTGGGTGAGAAGACACCTACATACCCTTTATCGGGTGGGGCGTTCCATGCAACAGGCTGGAGAGGAACTGGCCACAATAGTAAATAGGCAAGGCCAAGTGCGAGTAAACTGAATAAACCCAAAGAAATTTTCTTGATCATATCGTTCTCTCTATGTTGCGTCTGGTTGGTTCATGGGAGCGCCCGCTTGGAATGCCGGCAATTTAGCACATTCTGATTGAATGCGCAGTATTTGTGGGTAAGCGTCCATAGCCATACCGAAACGATCATTGTTAAACATTTGTGCGTACACACAAATATCTGCCATTGTCGGGGTATCGCCGTGGCAAAATTTACCGGTTTCTATGTCACCGGCAAGACGGGTTTCAAGAGCTTTACATCCTGCATGTGCCCATTCCTGAAACCACGCTTTCTTGGCCTCGCCATCTGCGCCAAATTCATTTTCAAGGTAGCGCAGAATGCGTAAATTGTTGACCGGATGCACATCGACACTAATGATTTGTGACAGAGAGCGTACACGTGCCCGCCCCACAGCATCACTTGGCAAGAGTGCTGACGTAGGATGAATTTCATCAAGATATTCTAAAATCGCCATGGACTGGGTAAGAACAGTTTTGCCATCAATCTCTAGCGAGGGAACAAGCCCTTGCGGGTTGAGCTTGAGGTAGGCCTCGCTTTTGTGTTCATTTGGCAATAATGAATAGCCTTTGTAATGATACTCGATTCCCTTCATCGCAAGGGCGATGCGTACGCGTACAGAGGTCGTGCTGCGAAAATAATTGTGAAGGATATAATCAGGCATCTTCATACCTGACTTCAATGGAAGGCAGGCCTTCAATTTCACCAATAAGGTGATCAGTAGCGACGACGGGGCCAACCCCTTCCGGTGTTCCGGTCATAATCAAATCGCCGGCGCAAAGCGTGACGCTTGCGGATAGGTGCGCAATAATATCTTCAACCGACCAAATCATTTTATCCAGACTGGAATTTTGCATTAATTTGCCGTTTTTAAGGAGGCGAATATTAGCGTGGCTAAGGTCGGGTGTTTGCGCCGTTGGTAGCAAGGCAGAACACGGGGCGCTATGGTCAAAATTTTTCGCCATATCCCACGGCGCACCTTTGGACTTTGCTACGGCTTGTATGTCGCGGCGCGTCATATCTATGGCTGTTCCGTACCCGAAAACTTCATTATCGTCGGCCATAGCAACCAAAAGCTCTACCTCGTAATGCAAATCTGCTGTTTGGGGTGGGTATTGAATGACATGGCCTGAATGTACAACGGTTTCACGGCTTTTTGTGAAAAATATAGGAGAGGACTTTTTGGGGTCTCCGCCCATTTCTGCCACATGCTTTTTGTAATTCTTACCAACGCAATAAATGCGGCGTGCTGGGAAATGGTCATCGCTTCCAATAATAGGGAGGCTGACGACAGGTGACGGGTGAAGGGCATATTGTCTCATAAGGCTTTGTAAAACCTTCCCTTGGCCACGGTCAAGAAATAGATTATTCTATTCTTATGAGAATCATTGATGTGCCTTTAAATAAAATCTATGTGCCAACGGCAAAACGCAAAACCTTGGAAGCAGATAAGGTCGAGCCATTGGCCGAAGATATTCTGGAAAATGGCTTGCAAGTCCCGATTTATGTGCGTTTAGGCAAAGACAGGTATGTCTTGGTCGAGGGGTTACACAGAATAGAAGCGGTGAAGCTTTTAGGAGAAAACACCATTGAGGCCAAGGTTGTGCAGGCAAAAAAACACTAATGCTTTATGTTTGTTGATGCCGACTTGCGTCGGCATCATAAGCAATCGGTTTTAGACTAGCTTTCCGTGACAATGTTTGAATTTTTTCCCTGAAGCACATGGACACGGCGCATTCCGTGGGATGCGACCATTTTCAGCTTGGTATTTTTTAATGTCAAAATCAGGTGCACTTGCCAACATGTCTTGGGGCGCTCTTGCTCGTGCAGGGGCTGCTAAGGCAGGTTCGGTTGGGGCTTGATCAAATACGGCAGGGTTGAAATCGGAATAGTCATTGGGATTAAATGCCGGTTCCGGCTCAGGTGCTTGGGCTTGAATTTGAATATTCATGAGCAAACGGGTCACGCCTTCGCGTAAATTGGTTAGCAAGTTTTCAAACATCGTGAAAGCTTCGCTTTTGTACTCATTTAGCGGGTCGCGTTGCCCGTAGCTCCGCCATGTGATCACAGATTTCAGGTGATCTAATTGTTGAAGATGTTCTTGCCAATTACTGTCGATGGTTTGCAAGAGAACTTGCTTCTCAACACTTTGTACGGTGGCTTTATCAAGTTGACCGAACTTTTTGGCAAATTCTTCGTTAGAACTTTCAATGAAACGCTCTAGCATTTCCTCATTGGCAATCCCTTCTTCCGATGCCCAATCTGCGAATGCTGGGGCGTAACCAAGTAAAGCGTTGGATTGTTCGGTGAGGCCTTCAATATCCCATTGCTCGGCATATGCTTTTTTAGGGATATGCGTTTCGATCAGGTCTTCGCAAATTTGGTGACGCATGTCTTCGATCACGTCGGATACATCATCGTCAGTCATAAATTCGAGGCGTTGTTCAAAGATGGTTTTGCGCTGATCATTCATCACATCATCATATTTCAGCAAGTTTTTACGAATGTCAAAGTTGCGGGTTTCCACACGGCCTTGCGCCCGTTCAACCGCTTTGGACATAAATTTATTGGTTAGGCTTTCGCCTTCTTCCCAACCTAATTTGCCCATCATGTTTTTTAGACGATCTCCGCCAAAAATACGCATAAGATCATCTTCGGTTGAAATGTAAAACTTAGAATGCCCCGGATCACCTTGGCGTCCGGTTCGGCCACGTAACTGGTTGTCAATGCGGCGACTTTCATGGCGTTCGGTACCCAAAACATAAAGGCCACCAGCATCTAGTGCTTTTTGTTTTAGCGCCGCCACTTCTTGTGTGAGCTTTTCGATTTGTGCGTTACGATCTGCCTCGCTTAAATCTTGTGAAATTTCTTGTTCAATGCGCATATCCAAATTGCCGCCGAGCTGAATGTCGGTGCCACGGCCAGCCATATTGGTTGCGATGGTCACTGTGCCGGGAACACCCGCCTGGGCAACAATCGCAGCTTCTTGGTCATGATAACGTGCGTTTAGAACATTATGTTGAACGTTTTTCGTACTTAAGTGGGCGGAAAGTTTCTCTGATTTTTCAATCGAAACCGTACCAACCAACATGGGTTGGCCTTTGGCTTGGCAAATTTTGATTTCCTCGACAATGGCGTCAAATTTTTCTCGTTCCGTACGGTAAATAACATCTTCTTCGTCAATACGTTTGATCGGGCGATTGGTCGGGATTTCAAGCACATTGAGTTTGTAGGTTTCGTAAAACTCAGTGGCTTCGGTAACGGCTGTACCGGTCATGCCTGAAAGTTTCTCAAACAATCTGAAATAATTCTGGAAAGTTACGGAAGCTAGTGTGACGTTTTCGGGTTGTACTTCAACGCCTTCTTTTGCTTCGATGGCTTGGTGCAGGCCTTCTGACATGCGTCTACCTTCCATCATTCGTCCCGTGAACTCGTCAATGAGCATAATGGCCCCGTCCTTGACGATATAGTCCTTGTCGGCCACATAGAGTTTATGGGCACGAAGGGCTTGGGTGATATGATGAACAATGGTGATGTTCTCGATGTCATAAAGGCTTTCCCCTTCGAGTAAGCCTTTTTCGCGCAAAATTTGTTCAATTTGCTCATTGCCATTTTCGTTGAATACGGCTGTGCGAGCCTTTTCATCTACCTCATAACCATCTTCGGTAATCAGAGGGATTAAGGTGTCGATAAGTTGGTAAAACTCTGATTTGTCATCTGTCGGGCCAGAAATAATTAGTGGCGTCCGCGCTTCATCAATCAAGATACTGTCGATTTCATCGATGATTGCAAAGTGATGACCACGTTGGCTCATGGTTTCGACAGAGAATTTCATGTTGTCGCGAAGATAGTCAAAACCGAATTCATTATTGGTGCCGTAGGTAACGTCGCAATTATAAGCTTCTTTGCGCTCAAAGTCTGAGAGGCCATGGACAATACAACCGGTTGTGAGACCAAGGAAGCTATATACCTGTGACATCCAGTCGGCGTCCCGTTGTGCCAGATAATCATTTACAGTAACCACATGCACGCCGCGTTCGGTAATGGCATTCAGATATACGGCAAGGGTGGCAACAAGGGTTTTACCTTCACCTGTTCGCATTTCTGCAATTTCGCCTTTGTGCAAAGCAATGCCGCCAATCAGCTGAACATCATAATGACGTTGGCCTAGTGAGCGCTTACCCGCTTCGCGGACGGTTGCAAATGCTTCAGGTAAAAGATCATCAAGGCTTTCCCCGTTTTGATAGCGGGTTTTAAATTCTTCTGTTTTGGCTTTTAGGGCTTCGTCGGAGAGAGGTTCAAACTGGCTTTCGAGAGCATTAATTTTGTCGACAATTGGTCGAAATTTTTTCAACCGTCTATCATTTTCCGTACCAAATAATTTTTTTGCAATACCTAACATGTGGGTCCCTAAAATTATCTAGGCGACGCGACTGCAATACCTAGTTAAACAATGCTTTTTGGTGACTTAAGGACGGTTATGCCTTAAGTCAATGAGAGGCATGTTAAAATGAGGAAAATATACCCATGGTTATCGGAAAAAATGCAAGAATCGCCAGAATGAAGCCATTTGGTCGCCATTTACCAAAATTGATATTGGCTGCTTTGTTTTTAACAGCTTGCCAAGACAAAGTGCTTTTGCAGGATAAATCACCGTTCAGCGCCAGCGTGGTTCGGCTTGGTGACACAATTGTGGCCGAGATTGACGGTACTAGTATTTTTCTTTCGGACGTGGAAAATGCAGCATTAGCCAAAAATTTAATTAAGCCGGGGGCGTCACTTTCCCCTGCAAACCCTATCTTTCAAAAAATATTGGATGAATTGATCGATCAAAGGCTGTTGGCCCTCGAAGCTTTACGGCGTTCGCTCGATCAAAATGATGAAACCAGGCGGCGTTTGGCGGCTGCTCGTGAACGGATATTAAGCAATGTTGTGGTGGAAACTCTCTTGGCAGAGAAAGTGACTGAAGAAGCAATTAAACGGATGTATGACGAGCAGGCGGCTTTGCGAGAAGGTGGCGAACAGGTTCGCGCCCGTCATATTTTGGTAGAAACGGAAGAAAAAGCTAAAGAGCTTGTCGAATTGCTTGAAAATGGAGGGCGGTTTGCAACCTTAGCTAAAGAGTTTTCTCTTGATGTTTCTACGCAAGATTTGGGTGGCGATCTGGGGTATTTTTCTAAAGATGCTTTGCGGGAAGACATCGCAAATGTCGCTTTTTCCACCGAAAAGGGAAAGGTTTCGGAACCCTTCCAAACGGGGCTTGGCTGGCATGTTTTAAAAGTAGAGGATCGTCGTCCGACACCTAAACCGCAGTTTGAGGAAATTAAGCCGGAAATTACCAGTTTTTTGACCTATGATGCCATTGAGAAACTCTTGAAATCTTTGCGTAGCAATAGCAGTATCGAG
>JAJRSG010000293.1 GCA_024278915.1 Alphaproteobacteria bacterium | reverse complement strand
CGCTCGCATCCTAACGGCATTAGCGTCAATCTGCGTTGCCTCGACCAAAGCAGGTTTGAAACCATTACATTTGAACCTTTCGACGGTCAAAATTGGGAAGAAAATATTGAGAGCCTTCACAACAAAGTATAAAGCGAACATACCAATAGGCGACGCCGATAGATTGGTATGTAACAAGGTGAGCGGTTTTTAAACCGCGAGAGAGCCTCCTGGGGGGAACTGCCAACATACCAACGCAGACACCTTCCCCCGCCTCAAACTTACACTAACCTAGTTTACCCTGCTTCGATCAATCCGGTGCCTTGGGCGGCGTCTAGCATGGCGGCTTGTAGTTTCTCAAAGGCGCGGGCTTCGATTTGGCGGATGCGTTCGCGGGAAACTTTGTAAACGCCAGCGAGTTCTTCCAGTGTTTTTGGTTTCTCTGCTAGGCGGCGTTGCCGCAAAATATCCTGTTCACGCTCGTTTAAATTTTTCATGGCATCGGCTAACAAGTCCATACGGGCATCGTGCTCTTGGGCATTGCCAAGAACTTCATCCTGACTTTGGTAAGTTTCATCTTCGAGCCAATCTTGCCACTGGCCACCACCGTCTTCGCCGCCAATTGGTACATTTAAAGAGGCGTCACCACCTCCGCCCATCCGGCGATTCATGGAGACAACTTCCTCTTCTTTGACGTTGAGGCGGGTCGCGATTTTTTTAACCTGATCTGGATGCAAATCGCCGTCATCTATCGCTTTCATCTCGCCTTTCATACGGCGTAGATTAAAGAATAGCTTCTTTTGGGCGGCGGTTGTGCCCATTTTGACCAAGCTCCAAGAGCGCAGGACATATTCCTGAATAGCGGCACGAATCCACCACATAGCATAGGTAGATAGGCGGAAACCCTTGTCAGGGTCGAATTTTTTTACAGCTTGCATCAAGCCGACATTACCTTCGGAAATGACTTCACCAATGGGAAGACCATAGCCACGATAGCCCATGGCAATTTTGGCCACGAGGCGTAAATGGGAGGTCACCATTTTTTCAGCGGCCTCACTGTCTTGATGTTGTGCCCAGCGTTTGGCCAGCATGAATTCCTCATCCGGTTTTAGCATGGGGAATTTGCGAATTTCATTCAGGTAGCTGGATAGGCCTTGCTCTGGAGACAGGGCAACGCTCAAGCTCATATTGCCTGTATGGCTATCGCCAGTTTTTAATTTCGTTTTTGCGGTTTTTGTGATCTCGTTCTTGCTCACAATACTTCCTCCAAATTCTCATGAGGTATAGATATAGGGATTTTGAAACCAGTTTTAAAGGGGGGATGCCTTAATTATAGTTCACAAAGGCTTTTTTCCAAGATCGTCATATCTTCCGGTAAGGGGCTCTCAAATTGCATGAATTCTTCAGTAATGGGGTGGATGAAGCCTAGGCTTTTGGCATGAAGAGCTTGGCGTCTGAAATTTGACAAGGCGGCTTTCAATTTTAACTCCGAAACTGAATTGGCGGTTTTAAAGGCACCGGTCTTGCCATAGGTTTGATCGCCGAGCAGGGTGCAATTAATATGGGCAAGATGCACACGAATTTGGTGGGTGCGCCCTGTTTCTAATTGGCATTGGATTTTTGAAACCAATGGACTGCCAATGGAGCCGCCTTTTTGTTGGCCATATCCTTGTAAGAATTTATAATTAGTTACCGCGTGTTTGCCTTTGGAATTGGCGGCGGATCCGCCAAAGCGTTCGATAATGTAATCAGGAACTTCTTTGACCACGGCCATTGTTTTGCGATCGGTCGGGTGTCTGGAAATTCGGGTTTCAATACGGCCTTCTCTTGGCATGGGGGCGCTACGAGCAAAACAGATATAGGTGCGCTCGGCGCTATGGGCGGCAAACTGTTCGGATAGGCCAATGTGGGTTTTGTCATCTTTGGCCACGACCAAAACACCCGAGGTGTCTTTATCAATGCGGTGAACAATGCCCGGTCGCATGACGCCGCCTATGCCAGATAAGCTATCGCGGCAATGATAGAGAAGGGCATGTACTAAAGTGCCGCTCCAATTACCGGCGGCAGGATGAACGGTCATGCCAGCAGGTTTGTTGACAACAATCAAATGTTCGTCTTCAAACAGGATGTCGAGAGGGATGTCTTCGCCTTCTGGTTCGGCGGCGACAGGGGCGGGGAGGTTGATGGTATATTCAACCTCGTCTTTGACCTTTGCGGAAGGGTTGGTCACAGGCTTATCGTCCGCGCTGACATTGCCGCTTAGGATGAGAGCCTTGAGACGGGAACGGGATAGGTCAGACCATTCGGCCAGATATTTATCCAGTCGTTTTCCTGCGTCTGCTTCGCCTGCCAGCATTTGGGTTAAATCGTTCATAGGAAAGTTTCATACAGGCAAAGTGTTTCTGGTGAAACACTTTATTATTTGCCTTGGTCGTGTCCGTTAGGGGGTGGTTTCGATCAGGATAACGCCCAATTTGCTGGTTTGCTCTTTAAACCTTGGAGAGGATTTCCCTAGAATGTGGATTTGGGCTTGTGTGTAGGGAGTGCCGTTTCCTGTTAAATGGGCGAAATTCTGAACGAGGGCAGCAATGTCTTCGCTCCAGATGATGTAATCGGCAGAAATTGGCAGAATTAGCGTTTGGTTTCCTTGCACCCCAATAACCATGGAGGTGTTTTCAATATAGCCACTTAATACACCGTTTTGATCTAGCCGTGTCAGGTATTTATAAATATCCAGCTTGCTTTTGGCCACGTATCGGGTTTTGACATTGGCGGCATTTTCGATCATGCGTACCCGTAAATTAACATTCCCCACTTTTCTGAGCAAATTAATCAAATGGGTACGGTAAGTATTGGTAAAAGCTTGATTGGCATAGAGGGTTTTTACGGTGTCTTTTGGCGCGCCCCAAGACAGCATTTCGGCCTTTTCGCTCTTACGGCGTTTCTCAGCGTCTTCGTATTGAGAGACAAATTCCACGTTATTGTAATAACCAACCCCTTTAATCACAGTACTAAATACCGGAATGCCCGCGCCCGAAAGCCCGAATTTATATCCAGCACCAGAATAAGCGTTCGTGTAGGCGATACGGTCAACCTCTCTTTGCAACACTTGGTTTTCGGAGTCTGGATCCGTTCCTAATTCTTTATGGATACGGCGGGAAGCTTCGTGCTTGCCGACAATTGAATTCATGCCGGACCAGACGTCTCTACCTGCTTTTCCAATACATTCAGTGCCCGAACATCTGGTGCCCGATACACCGCTGACAATGCGTACGCCAGTAATGCCTAATTCTTTCATGCCAGTGCCCAGTCTCGAAACAACTGTGGTGAAACCACTGGACAGGATCATCATTTTGTCTTCGCGGGTCGGGGCATTGTCGAGGGTATTGTATTTATCGCGCCCGCCTTTGATGGCGCGAATAGGGGTGGCAACTAGGTTTTCTGTTTTGTCTTTAAAGGTTTCGGCGGCAGCAAAAACAACAGGAACTTTTCTGAGTTCTTTGATGGCCGCAATTTCTAAAATGCGTTCTTTGGCTTGTTCTGTGCCTTGGACGACATAGGTGTAATCTTTACTGATGATTTTGTAACTATTGGCATAGCCGTCATTATAGGTACGCGGATCAACTGTATGTAATTCACCTTGCATCCATTTGGCGCCTAGAAATTGTTCAGCAGGCAAATATCCTGCTGTTTCAAATTCACCGGTTTGGGGTTGGGATAAATTACTAGCCGTAAAATCTGTCCCTTGTTGCCGTGGCAAGCTCTGGCAGGCGTTTAGACTCACGAGGGAAGCGAGGAGAGGGGCGGCGAAAATTACTCTTTTCTTTAACATAATATCTTCTATGTAAGGGGCATTGATTTTAATATCTACCCAAGATTTCTCAATATACCATATTGTAATCATGAATGGGTAAAATTTAATTTGGACGAAAATATGACGCTGACATTGTATAATACGCTTTCGCGCAAAAAGGAGGTGTTTAAACCCGCCGATCCTGACCGTGTGACCATGTATAATTGCGGCCCTACCGTCTATTCTTACGCCCATATTGGTAATGCAAGGGCGGCTGTGGCGGCAGATGTGCTCTTTCGAGTATTGCGCCATATTTACGGTGAAGATCACGTTGTTTATGCACGTAATATCACGGATGTAGATGACAAGATTATTAAAACAGCCGCTGAAACCGGTGAAGATATTTCGGCAATCACAGCGAAATATGCCAAAATTTATAATGAAGATTTAGCGGCGCTTGGCTGTTTGTCCCCCACGCTCCAACCTAAAGCTACGGAACATATGGACGAAATGATTGCGATGATTAGCAAGCTCATTGCTGACGGTTATGCTTATGAGGCCGAAGGGCATGTCTTTTTCGACATTTCCAAATATGAGGCGTATGGAGAGTTATCCGGTAATACTCTCGATCAGCTTCGCAGGGGTGAGCGGGTCGAAGACGAGGAATATGCTCGCAAGAAAAATGCGGCGGATTTCGTGCTCTGGAAGCCCAGTAAAAAAGAAGAACCCGCCTGGAAAGCGCCTTTTGGTGAGGGGCGTCCTGGTTGGCACATCGAATGTTCCGCGATGATAGAAAAGAATTTGGGCGAAACCATCGACATTCACTGTGGTGGCCAAGACCTAAAATTCCCCCACCACGAAAACGAAATCGCCCAAAGTAATTGTGCCCACGGTGCTCCCTTGGCAAATTACTGGGTACATAATGGTTTCCTGCAAATGGACAGCACCAAGATGAGTAAGAGCTTGGGCAATGTAAAATTAATCCATGAGCTATTGGAAACATGGGACGGGGAGGTTCTACGCTTGGCTTTGTTGATGGGGCACTACAGTGAAGAGCTAGACTGGAGCGATGATCTTTTAAATCAATCTAGGGCTACGCTTGATAGTTGGTACCGTGTATTACTTGACACTAAGTGTGCGGAAAGCACTGAGGGGGAAATGTGGGGTGATTTGCATGTTGATGAACTACTCAATAATTTAAATACACCTCAGTTTATTGCCTGGCTAGCTTTAAGTGCCGCGATAATTCGCGGACATTTAAAAGCCAAAACTAAGCATGTTGAAAAATATGGCGGAGAGGATTATTATAGCACTGATAAGTTTTCAAGAGTTAGGCAGCAGTTCATAATTGAAGCAAACCTTCTAGGTTTTCTCCAAAAAGATCCTGAAGAATGGTTTCGTGGCAAGAGCAAAGAAGGCGGTTTGACGGATTCTGAAATTGACGCACTTATCATTGAACGGGCAGAGGCGAGAGCAGCGAAGGATTGGACACGAGGCGACGAAATCCGCGATTTGTTCAAAGCAGAAAATATTATTCTGGAAGACGGCAAAGATGGCACCACATGGCGACGAGGGTGAGCGGAGTACGATATGTCTAATCCTCTAATTTGTATCGCTGTATGTGCGGGTGCGTTTGGCGTTAAAGGAGAGGTGAAGGTCAAGTCTTTTACGGATGTGCCTGAAGATTGCTTTGCTTATGGCGGGCTGCGCGATCAGCACGGCAAGGTTTTGCTTCATATTAAATCATTTCGCCCCATCAAAAATGCATTCGCCGTGATGTGTGAAGAAGTCGAAACCCCAGAGCAGGCTCGCGCGCTTAGTAATACGGAACTCTATGTATACCGTAATGATATGCCGGTTCCTGACGAAGACGAGTTTTATTTTGAAGACTTGGTGGGGCTTGAAGTGAAAACCACAGATGGGAAACGTATGGGCAAAGTTTTGGCCGTCCACAACTACGGCGCAGGTGATTTACTCGAAATTAGCGGGGGGAAGGACAAGAAGGGTAATAAATTAGGTGAGTTTTATCACCCTTTTACCAAAAAAGCTGTCCCCAGTGTGGATATAAAAGCAGGTCGCCTCGTTATTTTGATCGAAGAAGCCGACATTGCAAAAGAAAATTAGGGTTTATGCCTCATTTATCGGGGGAAATAAAAAGTAGAATCCCTTTCAAAACAGTGTAAAACCCCACCCATGACTTGGAAAGCTACCATTCTTACCCTATTTCCGGACGCATTTCCGGGGGTTTTGGGCACTTCTATTATCGGAAGTGCATTAAAAGATGAAAAATGGTGCTTAGAGTCTATAGACATCCGTGATTTTTCCGTTAATAAGCACCGTTCTGTAGATACAACACCAGTTGGTGGCGGGCCTGGAATGGTTCTCAAGCCGGATGTGAGTGCTGCAGCCATTGACAGTGTGGCGCGAATCCATAAAGGAAGCCCGCGACCATTGTTATATTTAACGCCCAGAGGTGCGCCGCTTACTCAACAAAGAGTGAGGGAGTTGGCGGACGGAACGGGTGTTATTGTGTTTTGTGGACGCTTTGAGGGCCTAGATGAACGGGTCATTGAAGGTCGTGAGATGGAAGAAGTTTCCATCGGTGATTTTATTCTCGCCGGTGGGGAAGTGGCAGCACAGGCTTTAATCGAAGCATGTGTGCGTTTGCTCCCGGGGGTTCTCGGGGACGAAACCTCTGCCACGGAAGAGAGTTTTGAAGACGGACTTTTGGAGTACCCGCTCTATGCCAAACCAAGGCAGTGGGAGGGACGCAAAATTCCAGAAGTTTTATTGTCAGGTGACCACGGCAAAATAAAAGCGTGGCGCAAGGCGCAAAGTGAAGAGATAACCAAAGAACGCCGCCCTGATTTATGGCAAAAACACAT
The DNA here is from genome assembly GCA_024278915.1 of Alphaproteobacteria bacterium. Classification (GTDB taxonomy): domain Bacteria; phylum Pseudomonadota; class Alphaproteobacteria; order Caulobacterales; family Maricaulaceae; genus Robiginitomaculum_A. Next base: position 2,506 of record JAJRSG010000293.1, on the reverse strand, counting down.
CAAGGCGCACAAGGAGTAAGACGATGAATGTAATCGAGAAACTAAACAAAGCAGAACAAGAGCGTTTGCTCTCTAATGGGAAAACTATTCCTGATTTCAGTGCCGGTGATACATTGATCGTGCAAGTGAAAATTAAAGAAGGCGCGCGTGAGCGTTTGCAAGCTTTTGAAGGTGTGTGTCTGGGTCGTTCCGGCGCGGGTCTTAACGAGAGTTTTACCGTTCGTAAAATTTCTTATGGTGAAGGTGTTGAACGGGTATTCCCTGTATTCTCCCCACTGGTTGAAGAAATCATTGTGAAGCGTAAGGGCCGTGTTCGTCGTGCGAAACTTTACTATCTTCGTGAATTACGTGGCAAATCTGCGCGGATTAAAGAGCGCGTAACAGGTCGTGGCATCGATCAAAACCGTGGCAAGAAGAAATAATCTTCTTTGACAAGAATTTATAAAACCTCGCCTTGTGGCGGGGTTTTTTTATGTCTGTAAAACAGTGCTCAGGAGGTCGGCTCACCACACACACCGCCGTCACCTTTACGGACAAAGCGAGAAACCCATAAATCCCAAGAGCGGGGGCCATGGATCGTCATGGCACTCAGGTCGTATTGGTAATAACATTTGTCCTGACGGTAGACAAAGAAGCAATAGGTCTGGGGAAATTCTTGGGTTTCTGGGTATCGATAGCAAATTTTATCACCGCCGATAATCTGCCATAGGCCCTTTTCTGTCTCTGATCCGATTTCGGTATAATCGGTCGTGCCGTCCGCGTGATGAAACTCTTTATGGTCATAGGTTTTGTTATGGATGCCCTTAAAGGTACGGTATTCGCTTAACACCAATGTATCATTATACACTGCCCGTAAGTCTTTCCCTTTCATTTGTGTGTATTCTGATGTGGACTGCCCATAGGCTGGGGAGGCAAAGAAGATCAGGAAGAAAAATAAAAACAATCTCATCCTAGCTCACTGGCGCAGCACAGGAAGCTGCACTGCCCTCGATCACCCAACGTGCCACCCAATCATTATAGTCTCGTGGCCGCCCGCTTAAGGTCATTTCACTAAGTCCATATCCATAATAACACCCGTCCGATTGATACACCCAAAAACAAGAGGTATTCCCGCCCATTTCGCTTTCTCTTTTATATTTGTAGCAAATTTTTTTCTCTCCCAAGGCATACCATTGCCCTTGGGCACGTATGCGGCCTTCTTTGTAGTCGGTGGTGCCGTCGGCGAAATGTTTCTCCGTAAAATTATAGGTTTTGGTTCTTTCACGCATAAACCTGTACTCTCCGCGAATGGTTTTGCCGGGAAGAAGTTGTTCATACTGGTTTTTACCGAGTGGAGAATATTCCGGCTCGGTCTGGTTCTCTGCTACTGCGTATGGCGCGAATAGGAATGCTAAGAGCAGGAAAGGCACAAATGGGCTATATTTCGATCGCTTCATGATTTATATATACCTCAGTAATCAGTGACCTGCAATTCCCCATTACAGAGTGAGCCAAAATGGTAGACCAACAAGAAAAAAATGAAGAAGCCAAGAGTGCAGAGCCTACGACATATATGCGGCCTTCCGAGCGTATGTTTCGCCGTTCTCGTGCCGCAGAAGCCAGGCGTCGCATTTCTGAACGTAAAGATGAGCGGTTTATGCGGTTAGTGTTTGGTATTGCTGGCTTTGCAGCCTTACTTGCCTTTTTATTCTTCTACATGTTCGCCCAGACCGCACAGGCGGCGGAGGCAACAGAGGAAAATATTCCAAATGAGCGGTGGACGCAGCCATTTTTAGGAAATTTTTCTATAATTGACTTAGCAGGGATTGCTTTTGTTGCAGTGACTGGATATGCCGTTTGGCGCAAGTACACTAGCTCCGGTAAAGAGTGAGCATTTAAAGGACGAAATCATGGGTTTGAAAATTGCAGTGGTCGGTGCGACAGGGAATGTCGGCACTGAAATGCTTAATATATTGGATGAGAGCGATTTGGAGATTGAAAAGGTCTTTGCAGTGGCCTCACGCCGTTCTTTGGGGCGTGTGGTAAGTTTCGGGGATCGTGAGCTGAAATGCCATGATATTGAACAATTCGATTTTACCCAAGTTGATATTTGTTTGATGAGTGCGGGCGGTGAGCCGTCAAAAAAATGGTCACCGATTATTGCCAAAGCTGGCGCTGTGGTTATCGATAATTCTAGCGCGTGGCGGATGGATCCCGATGTGCCTTTGGTCGTGCCTGAGGTTAATGCAGATGCTGTAGAAGGTTGTAGCAAGAAAGGTATTATTGCCAATCCTAATTGTTCTACCATTCAAATGGTGGTGGCACTTAAACCGTTACATGACAAAGCCACGATCAAACGGGTGGTTGTTTCGACCTACCAAAGTGTTTCAGGCGGCGGCAAAGCGGCAATGGACGAGTTATGGATTCAAACTAAAGGGATCTATGTTAATGACGATCCGACACCAAAAGTCTTTCCAAAGCAGATTGCTTTTAACGTGATTCCGCAAATCGATGTGTTTATGGACGG
>JAJRSG010000292.1 GCA_024278915.1 Alphaproteobacteria bacterium | reverse complement strand
TATGAAGATGTTATGCGTATAACGCGCCCCTCATCCTTGACATAAATCATGTTTCGGAAGTTTTAGGCCGCATAGCTCAGTTGGTAGAGCAACGGATTGAAAATCCGTGTGTCCCTGGTTCAAATCCAGGTGCGGCCACCACTTTCCTTCTTATTTATTCTCTCTTTCCAAAATTTGTATGATTAATTAGTAAAATTAAACAAAATATAGAACTTTATGTTCTTATTTGTTTACATTGGCAATATTATGTACTAAACTACACATGGACGTATGGTCCCCATTATTTTAATAGGAGCAAAATGTGTTGACCAAATCGACTTAATCAAAGCCAGTAACAATATATGTTATATTTCACTAACTTTCGAAACAGGCTTTCGATTAAGAACTAGAGCTTTACGAGCAACTAGAGCATTTGTTTCCAACACATTTGAACAATATGAAAGATAAAGATATTTTTATTTCGTGGCTTGAAGAAATGGATTGGCTGTCTCATGGTGGACGTGAGGCTGCTGCTGAGGCCCTAGGGAAAACGGCAACACATATTGGAAGATATAAAAATGGCAAGGCGCAATTATCCATTGAAACCAGGTTAGCAATGACGGCTCTGGCACAAGGTTTAAAACCTTGGGAACCCAAAAATGAAGGATTGCCTGCGGTACACTTTAGTTTTTCAATTGGCAATTTGCAATAAGGAAAGCCTAGCTAATAAATTCAATACCTTCACAGGCTTATAATTTTGCGGTACACCAACGCATGATCAACAAACAAGTATCCCACATTCGCTATTTCTTCGCTCTTTTTTTAGTTGCCTGCGCTATGCTTTGGGGTTTGTCCTCCCTTACACATGGGCCAAAGCCAAAAGGGGTTGATGCTCCAACAGCCGAGTTTTCTGCCATGCGGGCATTTGCGGAACTTGAAGACCTTGTTGGCAACAACAAACCTCACCCAAGCGGCAGTGCAGAAAACTTACGTATTCGCAAGCAAATAGAAGCTAAATTCAAAGCACTGGGTTACCAAGTAGAAATTCAAGACACCCTTGGCTGCACACTGCACTATCCGGGGTGTACAGAGGTAGAAAACATCATTGTACGCCACAAAGGAACGGGCAATGGCGACATCATTATGCTTACGTCCCACTATGATAGTGTTCCGGCAGGGCCTGCCGCGGCAGATGACGGTGCAGGTGTCGTTGCCATGCTCGAAATTGCCCGCATTCTCAAAGAAGGCAAGCCGCTTAAGAATGACATCTTGTTTTTAATTACAGACGGCGAAGAAGGAGGCTTACGGGGCGCAGCGGCTTTTTATGACCAACACGAGATGATGAAAGACGTAAAGTTAATCGTAAACCTCGAATCACGTGGGATATCAGGCCCAAGCAGTATGTTTGAGACAAGCGATCAAAATCTAGAGCTTATCCGCGGGTTTGCCAGCACAACCCCGCACCCGCTTGCTAATTCTCTTTCCTACGAAGTTTACTCGCGTCTTCCCAATGATACGGATTACTCCATTTACAAACCATCAGGAGTAATGGGACTTAATTTTGCTTTCACTGGTGATGTCGCTCTTTACCATTCCAGACATGATAACGTCGTAAATTTGGCAAAGTCCAGTTTACAACACCACGGTGAAAATATGCTGGCAACCGTACACGCATTTGGCAATACGAACCTCGACAACTTAAAAAGCCAATCAAATGCGACCTATATCGACATATTCGGGAAATACCTCTTACATTGGCCTGCCACCCTCAATCTTCCCCTTTCAATTTTTGCCTTACTGATTTTCGGGTTTGGCATAGTGAAAACACGCCCCCGTTTTGGTAATATATTTACTTCATTCAGTGCGATTGTTTTCCTCCTCCTCCTCACAGCGGGTCTTGGGTGGGCATTGTCCTTTCCTCTCGGGCGCTGGCCAGATTTATTTTATCTAGACCACCCTCACCCTTGGCCCGGTCGACTGGCAATGATGTCAGCGGCTTTATTCGCAACTTGGTGGGTATCTTATCTACTAATGCGACATCTTAACTTTAATGCTCTGATTTGAATGGCGGGGTTATTATTTAGCCTTGGCTCCACTGCCCTTGCCGTATA
>JAJRSG010000291.1 GCA_024278915.1 Alphaproteobacteria bacterium | reverse complement strand
CTTGTTACATGCCAATATATCTGCGTCGCTGCGAGAGCTCAGAGGGGCGTGGCGGGAAATGTGTAAGTTTAAACATGTTTTTGAACAAATAAAAAAACATCGCCGCGTGGCGTTGGCCTTTGCGAAACATATGGTTCCTTAATTTGTACCAGTCGCGTTCACCTGCCTTATTCCGCCTGACCGACGGCGGCGAGCTCACGGGTATCCGGCAAAGTCGGAGCCATGCAGGCCTTGCCTTACCCAAAGGGCTTAGGAATACAGCAAACGGTCGGGAGTTATCTCTGCGCCGCTTATTGGCGTGTTTCATTACCAATGCCTTTACAATACCATATAGTATGGTATTGTAAAATTAGGAGATTGCAATGGCGATATTATTGATACAAATTGGATTAGGTGTTTTTGCTTTGATGGGCATGATGCACGGCATATACACTTTAAGAGACTTCAAAAACCCGTATTATTTTGCCCCTCGCGACCATGAACTTGTCACGATATTGGAAACGGCGGGAATGGGCATTACACGCGAACAAAATAATTTCTGGAAAGCTTATTTGGGCTTTCACCTTAGTCACTCTGTCGGAATTATGGTGTTTGCGGTTATTTATTTTGCCCTCAGTATCATCGAGCCTACCTTATTATTTCATCCGGTTATGGCGTGCCTATTGGTGGGAACAGGGGTCATATATTTGATTTTATCTAAAAATTACTGGTTTTCAAAACCAGTAATTGGATCTGGTGTGGCTGTGTCGCTTTTCCTTATCGGGCAAGGGGTGCATATCTTGGCGGCTTTATCATGAGCGACGCTCTGACTTTTCCCCATATGAATATTTATTTGCTCATCGGTGGTGTGCTGAGCATGGTTGCCGCAGGGTTGCATATTGCTTGCATTATTGGCGGGGCTGACTGGTTACGCTTTTTTGGCGCCGGGGAGCGGCTGGCGCAAATGGCGGAGCGAGGAGCGTGGTATCCTGCCATAGTAACATTTTTTATTGCGTGTGTGTTAATGGTATGGGGCGTATATGCATTTGTCGGCGCAAGTTTACCGAACGGGCAGGGTGTGCCTCTATCCTTGCCATTCTTGAAATGGATATTGGTGGCCATTACGGCTGTATATTTGTTGCGTGGAAGTTTGCCATTTATAGCAGCAATTTTTAAGCCTGAAATTATGGTGCCATTCACGGTTTGGAGTAGCTTGATTTGCCTCGTCTACGGGGTGTTTCATGTGGTGGGGCTTTACCAGATTTGGGGTCGCTTGTGAATATTTGGTTCTTATTAGCAGGGATTGCCAGTATGTTAGTTTGCCTGACCCATATTCTTCTGGGAGGAAAATTCGCAGCCAGGCCATTATTGGATACGGCGGAACTTAACCCTGTAGCCATATACACAAATTATTATTGCTGGCATATGGTTAGTATCGTAATTGCTGATATGGGCGTATTGTTCTTTCTTGCTGCCATGTGGCCTGATGCCAACATGTTGGCATGGGTGGGCGTTATTTTTGGGGCGTTATTTAGTGGGTGGAATATGGCTCTCTACCTGATGACGCGCCAATCTTTCCGCCATTGGTATGAGCTTCCGCAATGGCTCCTGTTTGCGCCAATATTTGTCTTGGGTATGATCGGGTTGTCATATGGCTAAACGAATTTCAAAAAGCGATTGGTTGGATTTAGGTCTAGGTGCTCTGGCCGAAGATGGTGTGACCGCCATTCGCATAGATCATTTATGCAAGCTTGCCAAACGTACCAAGGGCTCTTTTTATCACCATTTTGGCTCCCGTGAAGACTATGTTTCTGATCTGATGGCCTATTGGGCAGACGGTTATACGGAAAAAGTGATCGAAATGGCGGAAAGAGAAACGACGCCGATTGCTAAACTCATTGCGCTCAATAAGATCACCACGCAAAAGGAATATGAATTAGAGCGCCAACTCAGACGTTGGGCCGGTAGTGACGTTACGGTACGCGCTGTTATTGAAGGTATTGACAAACGGCGGGTTAATTATGTGGCTAGCCTGTTGATGCAATCCAAAAACATCACAAGCCAACAAGCCATCGATCTGGCTGTGATGAATTATGCTTCTCTCATTGGCTTCCAGCAAATGTTTAGTCCTGTAAACCTAGAGCGCCGAACTCGTATTGACCGTTTATATGTGGATATCCTAAATACCTTGCCCGATCACGATTAGGCATTGACCCACGTGGGGATGGGCGTATTTTGTCGGGAAAATACCTTTAGATGTGAGTCCTTTCTATGTCAGAAATTTATGATGTTTTAGTAATTGGTGGCGGCCCTGGTGGATATAATTGTGCTATTCGTGCAGGGCAACTTGGCCTGAAAGTAGCCTGTATTGAAGGGCGAAAAACACTGGATGGAAAGACAGTTTTGGGCGGTACATGTTTGAATGTGGGGTGTATCCCGTCTAAGGCATTGCTGCATGCATCTGAAATGTACGAGGCCGCAGAAAAGGATTTTGCAGGACTCGGGATCAAAGCAACTGTCGAGTTGGATTTGCCAACCATGATGGGCGCAAAGGAAAAAACTGTAGACGGACTGACCCAAGGGATTGCGTTTTTGTTCAAGAAAAACAAAGTTGAACATATTGAAGGCTTTGGCAAGATTACGGGCGCAACAACGGTTGAAGTGGACGGGAAAGTTTACGAGACAAAGAATATTGTCATCGCAACCGGCTCGGAGGTTGCGCCTTTACCCGGTGTTGAAATTGACGAGAAGCAAATCGTTTCATCCACAGGTGCACTCTCCCTTGCTAAAGTACCTGAGAAGTTATTGGTCATTGGCGCGGGTGTGATTGGGCTAGAGCTTGGTTCAGTTTGGCGGCGTTTGGGCGCGCAGGTTACGGTTGTTGAATATTTGGACCATATTTTGCCGGGCATGGACGGGGAAGTTCAAAAGCAGGCAACCCGCATTTTTAAACGCCAAAAAGTAAAATTTGAACTGGGGCGTAAAGTAACCGGTGTTGAAAAAACCAAGGCAGGATTAACGGTTGCCACCGAAGCTTCCGCAGGCGGTAAAGCTAAAGACATCGATGTTGATGTGGTACTTGTGGCTATCGGCCGCCGTCCCTTTACACAAGGTTTGGGGTTGGAAAGTATCGGGGTTGTGACGGACAAGCGTGGTTTTGTCGAAACAGATCATTTTAAAACGAATG
>JAJRSG010000290.1 GCA_024278915.1 Alphaproteobacteria bacterium | reverse complement strand
TGGGTTTATGCCACTTGGTGATTTAGAGACGACGCATCTTCCTGCGGGTTCGGTGCTTGTTGTGGGGGCAGGATTGGCGGGATTATTCCTTGCGATGAAGCTGGCGCCCAGACCTGTATTTATCCTGACATCCAAGCGTTCAGTCAAAGGCGCCGCGAGTGCATGGGCACAAGGCGGCATTGCCTCTGCTATCGGGAAAGATGATACCGTAGAAGATCACGTTCGAGATACCGTATCCGCCGGAGACGGTTTAGTCGACGAACGCATTGCCTATATTCTCGCCAGTGAAGGGCCAGACCGTGTCCGCGACCTTGAGGCTTATGGGGTAGAGTTCGACAAGGATGAAAATGGGGATTTCCTCTTTGGTCTTGAGGCTGCCCATGGGCGAGCCCGTGTTGCAAAGGTCAAAGGCGATCTGGCTGGACGCGCCATCATCGAAATCATGGTAGCGCAAGCCAAGCAAGCTGCGCACATTACCGCCCTGATCGGGTGGCGAGCAGAGAGCCTGTTATCAGACGGTAAGGGCGGCATCGCCGGGGCGATGGCTCGTAAAGATGATGGTTCTTTAATGGCCATTGATGCCGACATTACCGTCATGGCCACAGGCGGGGTCGGCGGCCTTTTTGCGGTTACCACCAACCCACGGACAGCCCGTGGTGACGCCATCGGCATGGCAGCCGTACACGGCGCCATTGTACGTGATCCTGAATTTGTACAATTCCACCCAACCGCCATTAATATTGGTCGTGACCCAGCCCCCCTCGCCACCGAAGCATTACGAGGTGACGGAGCATTTTTAACAGACCGCCACGGCAAACGCTTTATGGACAATTACCATAAAGACGGGGAACTTGCCCCCCGAGACGATGTTTCGCGCGCCGTATTTGCACAAATCCAAAAAGGAGTGCCCCCATTCCTTGATTGTCGCCAAGCCATTGGCGCACATTTTCCTGATGAATTTCCAACTGTGTTCGAGAGCTGCATGAGTGCAGGTATTGACCCGCGCACTGACCTTATTCCCATTGCCCCAGCCCTGCATTACCACATGGGCGGCCTGATGACAGATGATGTGGGGCGCACCAATATTCCAGGGCTTTACGCCGTTGGCGAGTGTGCCGGCGTCGGTGTACACGGCGCAAACCGTCTTGCCAGTAATTCCTTGCTCGAAGCCTGTGTCTTTGGCAATCGTGCCGCCGAAGCTATTTTGCAAGACGATGTGACCCGTCGCAAAGCTACAGATATCCGTTCGCAACCTTGGCTGTCCATGACCCCCGAAGTTAGCACCACCATGCGTACTGCCATGACCACCCATTGCGGCGTTCTGCGCAATGCAAAAGGTTTGAATACCTTGATGGACATCATCGAAAATTTAATTGACCAAGTTGGTCATGCCAACCCTCTCATCGCGGCTCGCCTCATCGCTGCGGGCGCTTTGGCCCGTGAAGAATCTCGTGGTGGGCACAGCCGCACGGACTTTAAATCCGAAACGAGCCCCCCCCGTTCTACCTTTATCACCTATGACATGCTGGACTAATTATGAGCACACTTCCTCCTCTCCCTCAGATTATCATTGAACCCATGGTAAGGCGCGCCCTCGAAGAAGATTTTGGCACGGGCGGCGACCTGACCTCTAACTTGCTAGTCCCTGCATCAGCCCGCGCTACCTTATATTTTAAATCTCGGGGCACTGGCATTATTTCCGGCATGGAAGCCGCGCGCCTGACCTTCGCATTAGTCGATCCTAGTGTTAAATTTTCTGTCCATCACGGGGACGGCAGTTCCGTCCGCAAAGGGACCGTCATCGCCACCATCGAAGGCCCAGTTAGGTCCCTGTTAATGGCCGAGCGGGTTGCCTTAAATTTCTTGGGGCGCATGTCGGGTATTGCTAGCTTAACCGCCAAATACGTCAAAGCGGTGCATCCTCACAAAGTACGTATTGCCGCCACGCGCAAGACCACACCGGGTTTGCGCGCGCTAGAAAAACGGGCGGTGTTAAATGGCGGGGGGCACACGCACCGAGGTTCCCTCTCTGATGCCATCATGGTCAAGGACAACCATGTGGCACTAGCGGGCGGCATTGAAAACGCTGTACGGGCCATTATGGCGGGTGCCGATCACATGACCAAAGTCTCCATTGAAGTCGACACAATTGCCCAATTTAAAAAAGTTCTCAAGCACAAGCCCGATGTTATCTTGCTTGATAATATGAGCTTGGATGACCTTGAAACTTGCGTAAAATTAAACAAAGGGAAAACCACCCTAGAGGCATCTGGCGGCGTTAACTTGCGCACTGTCGCCAAAATTGCCGCCACGGGAGTCGACGTGATTTCCGTTGGTGCCCTTACGCATTCCGTCATGAATTTTGATATCGGGCTGGATGCTTAACTTACTCGGTTAAAGGTTGGCATTTATCCTGTTTAGAGACCATTTGCACCCGTGCATAAGTTTCGGCACTAGGGGCAAGGCGGCGGATCAAAACCAGACCGCGCGCTGTCGGGCTGATAATTTGTTGCTCGTTATTTGGACGGTTTGCAGGGGCTTCAATCCCCTGGGCCATGAGCAAAACTGACGCTGGCCTCTCGTCTCCATCTACACCAACCCGAACGGTTGAAAAGTTATTTGTTCGGGCATCAAAAAACGAAATAGAACCATAATCCCGCCAATACGCCGCCTTTATCTCCAATGGCTGTTTGGATTTGGTAAAATCATACATACAAATAGAATAAGCCAGATCCGGCGAAGGACGTACAACCGTTTGTGTTTGCGGGGTCGTGCGCTCGCCCAGAACGAATTTGTGTATGGGCACACCTCTTTCCTGCATTTTTTGCATGGCTTTATTCATGATGACACTAGGGGTTGCTCTAAGGGTAAATTTATGGGCGGTAAAGGCGACCAAAACAAATCCAAGACAGATGAGGAAAAACTTTTTCATGCGCCGCTCCCTTGCTGACAACCCAGTCGCTGAATACGCGGTGGATTAATGTTAGTTTCGGGATCATCCAGTACTGCTTTCGAGGGGCGATACAGACGGATCATCAAATCAAATTGGCCTGCATGATTACTAGACAACCAATAGGGGGCATCTTGTGGTTTTACGGGGGCAATCATGGCGCGCCATGTCTCTGCCCCGCCGACCTTTGTCGCATCGATAGACAAAGCGTTATCCGTATTCATGGGCAAACGGCTATCTCCGTCATAAAGGGTAATCGACCACCACATCGCGTCCTGCCCGCCGCCAGATAATTCATATTGGCAATCTTGGCGCAATGGCTCGCCCTCATCATCCACATTACGCGTAAAATAAACGGCTTCTTTTTTCGAAAGTGCCAATAAACCATGACGTGCGACCCGCGCCCGTAAATACGGATCCGCAGCCGGCGAACCAATCGACCAATCACTTCGCCACCCCCCTGCATTAATATCAGCAAAACTATCCAGTGCTTTGCCGCCGATTAACCCAGACATCCATAAGGCGGAAATCACGCCGCTACCAAGCCCCAATCCCAAAATGCTCACAAGTTTAATTATCTTCATCATGATACTTTTCCATGTTTTGCCTCGACTTTGGGCGCACGTACCAGTGGCCAAATCAGTTGCTCGGCAATACTGGTTTCCGGCAAATTCTCCACCCCCATTTGCGTAGGATATTGCCGCGTAATCTTAGCTGTACCAAATAACACATCCCAGAAGAACAATAAATTTCCATAATTCCCCTTATAATGGGTAATGCCGTCGGATTTATGTTTCCCGTGATGGGCGCTATGGGTGGCAGGTGTCGAGATTGTCCGCTCGACGATCCACATCAATGGGGAAAGCCATTTGATTTTATATAATGGCGCGTCCCAACGCACATCCGAATGCGCGCCGTAAATAACCGTCATTTTGATGACAAGGTAAAAGGCATACACCCATCCACCACCAAAATAAATCAACATGCCCGATAACCATAACCCCGGCATCAAAAGGTAATAAAATAAATTGTTACGATAAACGACACGAACAGAGAGGTATTCAGCATTATGGTGCGGACGGTGTAATTTATAAAGCCATGGTAGGGTATGGGATAAACGGTGCCACCAATACTGCATCATATCATCACAAATCAAAAAGAGCGCGAATACAGCAAGGAACGGCCATGTTTTCAGCACATCAGCTGCATTCGGTGCCAACATGGCTGCCACGGCATAGCCACCCGCCAGCACGAGCGGTTGCGTAAAAAGAGAGAGGGTCAGGGTACTGATAATCTCAACCACACCGTCCGCGCGGTTCTGCCCTGGCTTGCGAAAGAAATTCGTGAACAAAATCTCCAGCAGGACAAAGCCCATTAAGATACATAAAACAACAATGAGTTCCGGTTTCATACGCATTTCCCCTGATCTGCTTTTTCGCCTTTGCCCTAGGCCTATCAGCAAAGCTTGCTAATGAATGTCAATTATTTTACATTTGAGCATAATGCTTGACCTTGCCAATATTCACGCCCCTACCTTTATGGACTTGCTGCCCGCCAGTAGCGCCTTGAACCTTGAACAGGCGGCCTCCTTAATCAAATATTCAGATGGTCAAATGATCCATAGTCGCGGTGATGCCAAACCCGGCATATCGATTATCAAGTCAGGCGCGGCCTATGCAGGAATTTACGATATTCACGGCACCTATCTGATGGCGTCCATTTTGGGGCCGGGTCATTCCTTCGGCGAATTTACTCTCTTTGCCAACTTACCACGCACCCATGATATGACCGCCATTGGCACCACAGAAATTCATCAACTCTCGGCGTCAAAATTTATGGCCTTATATAATCAAGACCCCCACCTCTCCCGTGCCTTGCTTTCGGCGTCCCTTGTCCGTTCGCATTTATTGCTGGAAATTATGGATGCCATCCGCCGCTTGCCAATCCGAGAACGAACCGCGA
>JAJRSG010000289.1 GCA_024278915.1 Alphaproteobacteria bacterium | reverse complement strand
GGCTAGCATCGACGGCTTACAACCGGGAATGCTTCGTACAGTTTACGGCATGACAAAAGCTGCTGTGATAAATATGACGAAAGGCTATGCCAAAGAATATGGTCGTAAAGGCATTCGAGTAAACGCCTTATTGCCAGGGTTTACGGATACAAAATTAGCATCAGCATTGAAAGAAATGCCAGGTATTCAAGACTTTATGGATGCAAATTTGGCAATTCCACGTATGGCAGATCCAGAGGAAATGGTTGGGGCTGTTCTCTTTATGGTTTCGGATGAAGCTTCATATGTAACAGGGGAATGCATTGTAGTAGACGGTGGAATGACAATATAATGACGAATGCAAATATCAATCCGACAATTGAACTACGTGAAGGTGAAGCATTTGACCTAGACGCCGTCAATCGGGTGCTAAAAGAAAACATTGCCGGTTTGCACGGAACGCCAAAACTTAAACAATACGCTAGTGGTGCATCGAACTTGACATATGCTCTGGATTACCCTGAGCGGAGATTGGTGCTACGAAGGCCCCCCTTTGGGACGAAGCCAAAATCTGGTCATGACATGCACCGTGAATACAAAGTTATGACAGCTTTGAAACCTGCTTATCCTAGTGTGCCCACAACCCTTTATTATGTCTCACAAGAAGAGAGTGTTTTGGGGGCAGAGTTTTATGTTATGGAACGTGTAGAGGGCCACCTTATCCATGAAAATATTCCAAAGGAATGGCGTTGGGGGAAAGATGAAACACGGGAATTATGTTTAAATTTTATCGATAAACTGGTTGATCTGCACCAAGTTGATTATCAAGCCATAGGCCTTGGTGATTTTGGGCGCCCTGAGGGATATGTCGAGAGGCAAATCCTCGGTTGGAATAAAAGGTACGAAAAGGCATATACGCCTGACGTTGATGCTTTTGAAGATGTCAGAGAATGGCTTGCTGCCAATATGCCAAAAGAAAGTAAACGAGCCGCCATATTACATGGGGACTACAGAATCGATAATTTGATTTTAGATGTTAATGATCCGACAAAAATCAATGCAATCCTTGATTGGGAAATTTCAGCTTTGGGTGATCCTCTCATGGATTTGGGGAATACACTGGCGTATTGGATTGAAGCAGATGATCCTGCCCCTATGAAGATTCTATCAAGGCAGCCCAGTGCAGCGCCAGGCATGTTGAGCCGCCAAGAGTTTCTAAATGAATATGCCTGTAAAACCGGCGCAAATGTTGAAAACTTCCACTTTTACTATGTGTACGGTATTTTCAGGCTCGCTGTAATTTTGCAGCAAATTTATTACCGTTATTATCATGGACAAACAAAGGATGAGCGGTTTAAGGGCTATGCCCCCATGGTCAATATACTTGGAAATACCGCAAGAAGCAGAATTAAAACCGGAACGATTTAGAAAGTAAAGAGACAGGTGTGATATGGAAGAATTTCGCAAAGAAACGAGAGCTTGGTTGGAAGAAAACTGCCCGCCAAAAATGCGTGAGCCGTTACGCAATGAAAAAGACGCCTGTTGGGGTGGTCGTAATTGGGTTTTTCAAAGTGAAGATCAAAAGATATGGCTTGAACGAATGGCTGCCAAAGGATGGACAGCGCCTTCATGGCCCAAAGAATATGGTGGTGGTGGTTTAACCCGCGCAGAAGCGAAAGTATTGCAACAAGAAATGAACGCCATTGGGGCGCGAAGCCCTTTACACAGCTTTGGTATCTGGATGCTCGGCCCTGCTTTGTTGAAATTTGGCAGCGAAGAACAAAGGCTACGCTATCTTCCTGAAATTTGTCGTGGAGAAATTCGCTGGTGCCAAGGATATAGCGAGCCAAATGCAGGTTCAGATTTGGCCTCTCTGGCAACGAAAGCAGAAGATAAAGGAGACCATTTCTTGGTAAATGGTCAAAAGGTTTGGACGAGTTATGCTGATCAAGCAGATTGGATATTCTGTCTTGTACGAACTGATAATACAGGCAAAAAGCATCACGGTATTAGTTTTGTTTTGTTTGATATGGAAAGCGACGGGGTAAGTACCAAACCTATTTTATTAATATCTGGTCGTTCTCCTTTCTGTGAAACCTTCTTTGAAGATGTGAAAGTGCCAAAGGAAAATTTGGTCGGTGAGCTTGATAAGGGATGGTCAATTGCCAAATACCTTCTCACCCATGAGCGTGAAATGATTGGGGATTACGGCGAGGTAAAACCTCTGAGCCAAATTATCGCTGAAAATTGCTATACCCCCAACCCTATTCTTCGTGCAAAAATTGCCGAATTTGAAGTTGATGCATGGGCATTTGCACAAACCATGTCGCGCATGGTCATGGAAGCTAAAGCAGGGGCTAGCCTTGGTGCCAAATCATCTATGCTTAAATATTACGGTACGGAACTTAACAAGCGCCGTTATGAATTGATGATGGATTTAGCAGGACATGACGGTCTTGAGTGGGAAAGTGAGCGCAGTAATGACGGTCAACTAGCGAGAAGTTGGCTTCGTACCAAAGGTAATTCTATTGAAGGTGGTACATCGGAAATCCAGCTTAATATTATTTCCAAACACATTCTACAGTTACCGGGAGCATAGACATGGCACTTCTATTAAATGAAGACGAGAAAATGTTGCAAGAAAGCGCACAGGGTTTTTTCACAGAAAAAGCACCCGTAAAACAACTTCGTGAATTGAGAGATACACAAGATGAAACCGGTTATTCAAAACCCCTATGGGCCGAAATGGCGGAAATGGGCTTTGCCAGTGTTTTGGTTCCTGAGGAATATGGCGGGGTCGATATGGGCTTTATGGCGGCAGGATTGATTAGTGAAGAAATGGGACGTAATCTTACGGCTTCCCCATTTTTATCCACGGCAGTTCTTGCGGCTCAAGCCCTTAAAAGCCACGCAAATGATGAGCAAAAGAATACATATTTTCCGCAAATTTGCTCTGGTGAAACTACCTTTGCTGTCGCTGTTGACGAAACTAATAAACATAACCCATCAGGCATATCATTGATGGCGGCAGCATCTGGAAACGGATTTAAGTTACATGGTAAAAAAACAATGGTCGTTGATGGTCATACTGCAGATCAATTATTGGTAGTTGCTAAAACGGAAAACGGGACCACTGTATTCATAGTACCTAAAGATGCTAAAGGCTTAGAGATTGAACGTACGATCATGGCTGATAGCCGTAATGCAGCCCGTATCACATTTGATAATGTTGAAGTGACGGGCGAACAGGTTCTAGGTTTAGTCGGTGAAGGTGACGATATTTTAGATAGCGTGCTTAATGCAGGTCGCGCAATTCTTGCGGCTGAAATGCTAGGTGCCTCATCTCAGGTAGCGGAGAACACCAACTCATATTTACGTGAACGAAAACAATTCGGAAGAATTATTGGTGAATTTCAGGCTTTGCAACATCGGGCTTCGCATTTGTATTGTGAATTAGAACTGGCTCGTTCTGCTGTTTACGCGGCGCTTACGGCGCTTGATAAAAGCGGTGATGACGTTGGAAACGTCGTGGGAATGGCAAAAGCTAAATTGGGTTCTGTCGCAAAACTTGCGGCTCTTGAAGCCGTGCAATTACACGGCGGTATGGGGATGACAGACGAGTTGGACGTGGGACTATATCTAAAAAGAATACGGGTCACTCAAGAACTACTAGGCGATAGTGATTATCATCTTGAAAATAGTGCAAAAGGTAAAGGATATTAAAATGGATTTAGGTATAACTGACAAAGTAAGGCCGATTATTGCCCAAGTGCGGCAAATGATGCGGGAAGAAATCATTCCGTTGGACGAGGAATATCATGCAGAGGTTGGTAAAGCAGGTGACCGTTTTGTATTTACGGCGCGCCAAAATGAAATCCGCGAGGGCCTCAAAGCAAAAGCAAAGAAAATGGGTTTGTGGAATTTTTGGCTAACTAATTCTGACAAAGGTTATGGGCTGACGACGGTTGAATATGCTTACCTTGCCGAAGAAATGGGATGGTGTGCCTTAGGGCCAGAAGTATTTAATTGTGCTGCACCTGACACGGGTAATATGGAAGTGCTTGAGCGCTATGGCAGTGAAGAGCAAAAAGAGAAATGGCTTAAACCTCTCTTAAACGGGGAAATTCGTTCGGCATATTTAATGACAGAGCCTGGCGTCGCGTCTTCAGATGCGACAAATATGGCATTTGACGCGCAAAAAGACGGTGATGAGTGGGTCTTGAACGGTGAGAAGTATTTTGCCAGTGGCGCAGGGGACCCGCGTTGCAAGGTTTACATCCTTATGGCAAAAACAGCCGATGAAGGTCCACGTCATGGTTTGCATTCAATGTTCGCCTTAGATGCGGAATTACCCGGCATAGACATTTTGCGACCAATGCATGTATTTGGGCATGATGATGCCCCGCATGGTCATATGCATATTAAATTCACTGATGTACGTATTCCCGCTTCTGCTTTGCTAATCGGTGAAGGACGTGGTTTTGAAGTATCACAAGGTCGGCTTGGCCCTGGCCGTATTCATCATTGTATGCGTGCCATTGGACAGTCGGAAAGAGCTCTAGAGCTATTGTGCAAACGCTCTTTGTCACGTGAGGCTTTTGGTAAAGTTCTTGCTAAATTGGGTGCAAATTACGATATCATCGCAGAAGCCAGGATTGAAATTGAACAGACCCGTCTGCTCTGCCTGAAAGCTGCATGGCTCATGGATCAAGGTGATTTTCGCGCGGCAGCTCCATATATCTCCATGATTAAGGTCGCGGCTCCACGCACGGCATTGAAAGTTGTAGATGAAGCCATTCAAATGCACGGCGGTACAGGGGTGACGCAAGATACACCTCTTGCGATTATGTGGACGCAAATTCGGACCCTGCGTCTTGCAGATGGCCCAGATGCGGTTCACCGTATGCAAGTAGCAAGAGAAGAACTAAAACCTTACACAAATACAAAGGTTTAAAGTAATAACATAAGGGGCTGGATGGGTTTTCCAGCTCCTTCTTTTGCTCCGTAATCGTTTAAGAAACATTACCTACTTTTTATAAATCACTTCGCCATCTACAATGGTCATCACCGTATCAACATCGAGAATTTCGGCTTCTGGGATGGTCATGATGTTTTTGTCAAATATGGTAAAATCAGCGCGATAGCCAGGTGCAACCATGCCGGTATTGTCTTCGTCAAAAGCGGCGAAGGCGGCCCATGATGTGAACATTTTCAAGGCTTCTACACGGGTAACTTTTTCATTGGGGAACCAATTGTCTGCACTAAATCCGCTCATATCTTTACGGGCTGTTGCTGCATAGAACTCTATGCGGGGATCGCCGCGCTCTACGGGTGCATCAGAGCCACCTGCGATAATCGCGCCACTATCAATTAGGCTCCGCCATGCATAGCCGCCAGCAAGGCGCTCTTCACCAATGCGTTTATGGGCAAAATGCAAATCGCCAATGGCATGGGACGGTTGCATGGAAGCGATGACGCCAAGTTCTTTGTATCGCGGAATATCAGCCAGATCGAGAATCTGTGAATGTTCATTACGCCAACGCGGTTTTGCTATTTTACGCTCGCTTACAGGCACCGCTGCAAAGGCTTCTTCATACCAATCGAGCATAACTCTATTGGCACGGTCACCGATGGCGTGGGTCGAAATTTGAATACCATCGCGTAGTGACTGCTCGAATATAGGTATGAGGTAATCTTTCTTTACTAGAAATAGCCCAGTATTTTTTGGATCATCTTTATAAGGCGCAAGCAAGGCTGCCCCTCGTGACCCAAGTGCCCCGTCTATGTAAAATTTTAGCCCTCGCGTTGTGACACGTCCATTCTTGCTTGTTTGTGGACCGTTGGCAGCTATATTCTTGAGCAAGCCTTCCGCATCTTGCATATCAACTGCGTTATATACGCGAATTTTTAATTTTCCTTCGTTAGAAAGTCGCTCGATAAGGGGAACGTCCAAAGCATTAACTGACATGGACTGTATACCTGTCCAGCCATAGCCTGCGTAAATTTCCGAAGCTTTGATGTAGGCCGCTTCTTTGCGAGCAGGGGTAAGTTTTGGCATGAGGTCGTTCACAAGGTTCATGGCATGGTCAATAAGCATGCCTGTCGCTACGCCGTCTTTGTCACGCAAAATATCTCCGCCAAATGGAGGTTTTGTCTCATTTGTAATTTTTGCCGCACTCAAGGCTTTGGTGTTGGCGACAAGGGCATGCCCATCAGAGCGTTGTAAAATTACAGGATTATCGGGTGAGACTTCATCCAAGTCTTGACGTGTTGGGAAGCGGTTTTCAGGCCAGTGGGTTTCGATCCAACCCCGGCCATATACCGTTTCGCCGCTTGGAGTTTTGCTGATTTCTTCGGCAAGCTTTTGCTTCAAGGCTTTTATAGATGGTGTGCCTTCTAGATTAAGAGTCATTTCTCTTAAACCAATACCAAGTAAATGTGCATGACTGTCTACAAAACCTGCATAAAGGTAAGCGCCGTCCAGATTAACGACCTCAGTTGTACCTGATGAATAGGCTGTGCAATTGGCATCTGTTGTAACCGAAGTGATTTTGCCGTCATTAACAAGAATATTACCGTTAACGTGTGTGTCGTCGATACCTGTATAAATCGTACCACCATAAATACACATATCAGGCGCGGCTGCTTCTATTTTTGTGTTCTGTTTTGAACAGGCAGATAATGCCATAACAAGGGCGAGTGCACTTACGCCATACATATTTTTCATGATAATTCTCTCTCGTCATTTTCTACTTTTGTTACATTAACCTTTCTTGAAAAAAATGCTAGTGGCTGCTCTTGGATATATGAATGTGAATAAACGTAAAATTAGTGAGAAAACTACTAGCACATTCACATCTTTCCTGTTATTTCGCTCTCGTAAGAATTATGGAGATTTCCTATGGAGATTCGTGAAGGTCTTACATTTGATGATGTGCTCTTACAGCCAAGAGCCTCAAGCATATTACCCGGCGATGCAGATTTAACCACGCGACTTACGCAGTCGATTGTGTTGAATGTGCCACTGCTATCTGCGGCTATGGATACCGTTACCGAAGCCCCATTCGCGATTGCGATGGCGCAATCTGGTGGCATGGGGATTGTGCATCGTAATCTGACGGTAGAAGAGCAAGCGGAAGAAGTTCGTAAGGTGAAGCGTTACGAATCAGGCATGGTCGTCAATCCGATCACTATTCATGCCGGAGCAACATTGGCTGCCCTACGGTCCTTGACAAAATTACATTCATTTTCCAGTTTTCCTGTGGTTGACGATGACGGCCTGCTTGTTGGTATCGTTACCAATCGGGACACCCGATTTGCTACTAACCCGGGGGAAACTGTCGCCAGTCTCATGACAACTAATCTTGTCACGGTTAAAGAAGGTACAAGTGAAGAAAAAGCTAAAGAGCTTTTGCATAAGCACCGGATTGAGCAATTGCTGGTTGTTGATAAAAATAACCGCTGTGTGGGGCTGATTACCGTAAAGGATATGGAGAAGGCACTGTCTTATCCAAACGCATGTAAAGACCAACACGGACGTTTGCGGGTTGGAGCAGCTTCTACGGTTGGTGACGCGGGTTATACGCGTTCAGTCGCATTGCTAGAAGCTGGTGTCGATGCACTTATTATCGATACGGCGCATGGCCATTCGATCAAGGTGATTGAACAAGTAAAACGAATAAAGAAAGAATTTCCGCATTCACAAATCGTAGCGGGAAATATAGCCACGGCAGAAGCGGCGACGGCATTAATTGAAGCTGGCGCCGATGCCTTGAAAGTCGGGATTGGCCCTGGCTCAATTTGTACAACCCGAATTGTTGCTGGTGTTGGTGTTCCGCAGCTCACTGCCATTATGGATGTGTGCAAAATTGCCAAAAAAGCCAATATCCCTGTTATCGCAGATGGGGGTATTAAATATTCAGGTGACATGGCGAAAGCATTAGCTGTTGGCGCGGAGTGCGCTATGATTGGCTCTCTTTTTGCGGGGGCCACAGAAACGCCGGGCGATGTGTTCTTATATCAAGGTCGTTCTTATAAGTCATACCGCGGTATGGGTTCAGTTGCGGCGATGGCACAGGGGTCTGCGGATCGGTATTTCCAGAAAGAAGTATCCGATAGCATGAAGCTTGTACCTGAAGGGATTGAAGGTAGAGTTGGGTTTAAAGGCCCTGTTGCCCCGATTATCCATCAACTTCTGGGCGGCATTCGTGCTGCTATGGGATATACTGGTTCCAAAACGATTTCAGATTTTCACGAGAATGCGCGGTTTGTCAAAATTACGAATGCGGGGCTTCGCGAAAGCCATGTGCATGATGTGGTGATTGCCCGTGAAGCTCCAAACTATTCAGCCGCAAAGTAGACAGATATGAGATTTGGTGGACGCATTCAAGCGGCAATAGAAGTTCTAAACGATGTGTTCGAGCATCACACGCCAGCGACAGAGGCTCTGAGAGATTGGGGCAAGAAGCACCGCTTTGCAGGTTCTAAAGACCGTGCGGCGATTGGAGGATTGGTGCATGATGCCTTGCGGCGCAAGTCTTCTATTGCGTGGCGAATGGCCGATGATAGTGCGCGCGCTCTTGCGCTTGGGACATTGGTTTGGGCATGGGATGAAAGTATTGAAGCCTTACAAGAGGCAATTTCTGATGATGGACATGGTCCGGAACCGCTAACGGATGAGGAAGTAAAGGTATTAGGTGGCGCGATTGACCTTCAAGGGGCACCTGATTGGATACAAGCCGATATTCCAGAGTGGATATGGCCAAGTTTTGAAAATAATTTTGGGGAAGATGCAATTGCCGAAGGGCAGGCACTCTTAAACCGACCGCCGCTAGATCTACGTGCAAATACATTGAAAACTTCGCAGGAAAAAGCATTGGAAAACCTTAGCGGTTTTAAAGCTGCGAAAATGGAATTGTCGCTACATGGTATTCGTATTTCTGCTGGCAAAGCATTATCACGCTTACCAAATATTCAAGCTGAAGAAGTGTACCTGACAGGCGGAATTGAAATTCAAGATGAGGGATCACAATTAGTTTCTCTTTTGGTAGATGCAAAACCCGGTGATAAAATTCTTGATTATTGTGCTGGCGGCGGGGGTAAAACCTTAGCACTCGCTGCTGATATGGAAAATGAAGGCACGCTTTATGCCTTTGATATTGATAAGCGCAGGTTAGCTCCTATTTACCAACGTAGCTCGCGGGCAGGGGTGAATATTTTGGAAGTATGCCAGCCACCTATGCCGTCTTTGGACAAGCTTAATCGGAAAATGGATAGGGTTGTAATCGATGCACCATGTTCTGGTTCGGGCACATGGCGACGTAAGCCTGATGCAAAGTGGAGGCTTTCTCTCGAAACATTGGAGCTTCGGATAAAAGAGCAGCAAACCGTTCTTAAGCAGGCTAAGTCCTATGTCAGGAACGGCGGGTTGTTATTTTATATTACATGTTCAATGTTTGCAGAAGAAAATGAAGCACAAGTTTACAAATTTTTAGATGAAAACCCTGATTTTGAGCTGTTATCAGCTGGCGAAGTTTGGGAAGATAAAATTGGGGTGGAGAAAGCAAAACCTTGGTCGGAAGACGGCTTAACCGTGACGCTAACCCCCGCTTCGACTGATACAGATGGGTTCTTTTTCTCTGTGATGCAGCGAAAATAAAGATAGGAAATACCATGTCGCAGAAACACGAACAGCTTCTTATTATTGATTTTGGTTCTCAGGTTACGCAGTTAATCGCAAGGCGTGTTCGTGAAAGCGGCATTTATTGCGAAGTACATCCCTATAATAAAATCAATAAGCAAATGATTGATAAATATGCCCCCAAAGCTGTCATTTTGTCTGGCGGGCCCAATAGTGTAATGGGGACTTCTAGTCCTCGGATAGATGAGAACGTATTTGCTCTAGGCGTGCCAATCCTTGGGATTTGTTATGGGCAACAGGCTTTGTGCTCTCAACTCGGCGGGGTTGTTGAAACATCTAATGAACGAGAGTTTGGTCGGGCAGATATCGAGATCGTTAAAGATAGTCCATTACTAAATGGTATCGGCGAAATCGGAAGTTTCCACCGTGTCTGGATGAGTCATGGCGACCGGGTTAGTAAATTGCCGGATGGTTTTGAAATTATTGCAAAATCTCCTAATGCCCCCTTTGCGGCTACGCAAGATTTAAAACGAAATTATTACAGTGTGATGTTCCACCCGGAAGTGGTTCACACTGTAATTGGAAAGCAGCTTTTGCATAACTTCACACATGGTATCGCTAAGTTTAAAGGCGATTGGACTATGGCTCAATTTAAGGATGAGGCAATTGCGAGCATCCGTGAACAAGTAGGTGATGGCAAAGTTATCTGTGGCCTATCGGGAGGCGTGGACAGTTCGGTTGTGGCCGTTTTGTTGAATGAAGCGATTGGTGATCAGCTAACTTGTGTATTCGTTGACACGGGCATGATGCGAAAAAATGAAGCTGAGGAAGTAGTTTCTTTATTTTCAAAGCATTACAGCATGAACCTCGTGCATATTGATGCCGAGGATCAATTCCTTGATTTGTTAGAAGGAGTCTCTGACCCAGAGAAAAAACGTAAAATCATCGGAAAAACATTCATTGATATTTTCGAAGTTGAAGCTAAAAAAATTGGCGGTGCCAAGTTCTTGGCTCAAGGAACCCTTTATCCTGATGTTATTGAAAGTGTATCATTTGATGGTGGCCCGTCTGTGACCATTAAATCTCACCACAATGTTGGTGGGTTGCCCGAACGCATGGATATGGCTCTAGTGGAACCTTTACGGGAACTCTTTAAGGACGAAGTACGCGACCTTGGTCGGGAATTAGGGCTCGACCCTGCATTTGTTGAAAGGCATCCATTCCCTGGGCCAGGACTGGCTATTCGCTGCCCCGGAGAGATCACACGTGATAAATTAGATTTATTACGGGAAGCCGATGCGGTTTACCTTGATCAAATCCGCAAACACGGACTTTACAATACTATCTGGCAAGCGTTCGCGGTTATTTTACCTGTGAAAACAGTTGGTGTGATGGGGGATGGTCGTACTTATGAATACGTGCTTGCTCTAAGAGCCGTAACATCATCCGACGGGATGACAGCTGATTATTACCCTTTCAGCCACGAGTTCCTTGGGGAAACCGCCACGCGTATTATCAATGAAGTTAACGGTGTGAACAGGGTGGTCTATGACGTGACTTCGAAGCCACCGGGAACTATTGAATGGGAATAAAAAAGCCCCGCCCGAAGGCGAGGCTCATGTTCTAGAGATGAGCAGCAATGCTAACTCTATATGCGTGAACATTAGAGACATTGGTAGCACATGAGCATTGATGCCCCGTTAGGCAATATGGTTAAGTACCGATAAATATCGTAATATTGGCCTAATGACGGCATACATTTGCTTTATTTTCTGCTATGAATAGATTCTTAGAAATAGGAGTCACCATGAAGCGTCAGTCAATTTTCATAACCGCTATTCTTTCACTTTTTGTATTAGCGGGATGGGTTGGATATTCGCTTCTTGGGAATTTAGAGCTTCCTTCAAAACCAAGACAGGCCAATAATCATACAGAACTACAAGGCCAAACTGAAAATATAGAAACTAATACATTAGCTAAACAAGTTCGCCAAAATCCGACTAATGCCAAAGGGTTTGCTTATGAAGGTTGGAAAATTGACAATGGGGGGGAACAACCACAAGCTTGCCTTAACTTTACTCAAGATATTGACAGCAGTGATGGGCTAAAAATTGTCGATTATATTCGTACAATCCCACAAGCAAAATTAACAGCTGATATATCGGGACATTCTGTTTGTTTGTCAGGACTCAAATTTGGCCAAGACTATCAACTGACTTTATTAAAAGGCTTATCAGGCAAAAATGGGCACGCGCTTGTGGCAGATAAGGCCATTGAAATTAGCTTCGGTGATCGCCCTCCATTCGTAAACTTTGTCGGAAATGGTGTTATTTTACCTCGCATAGGAGCGCAAGGCCTTGCCATTGAAACTGTAAACATCGATAGCTTAGACGTTGAAATTTTCCGTGTAGGTGATCGTATGCTGGCCAGGAGAACGGTACAAACAGGCACAGCTACGCCAGAAGGGCAATATTCGTATGAGTATAGTAATGCGGCCACAGAAGTTCGGGAGAGCATCTGGAAGGGCGCTTTGCCCGTAGATGGCTCTCCGAATACGTTAACAACTACGATTTTACCGCTTAATGATTTAGTGGGCGAGTTAAAACCCGGTGCATATATCGTCAATGCAGCGCGTCCTCATAGTAATGATGAATATCAAGCCGCCCGCGCATGGCGATGGATTATTTCAACAGACCTCGCCATGACAACCTACCAAAGTGATGCAGGACTGGATATAAGCCTGCGATCCATCGATACGGCCCGTTCCGTTATAAAAGCGAGAATTGATCTCGTTGCACAAAACAATGAAATTCTTGGCAGCGCTCTGTCTGATAAAAATGGACGAGTGCATTTTGCCAAGGCTCTTTTGCAAGGCAAGAATGCTCTTCGTCCACGTATGCTCATGGCATATGGAACCCAAGGTGATTATGCTGTACTGGATTTTAATCGTTCTCCACTAGATTTATCGGCATTTGCCATTGGTGGTCGTCGAGTGCAATCAGACATAGATGCCTATGTATTTATGGATCGTGGTGTGTACCGGCCAGGTGAAACTGCGCATTTAACCTCTATGCTTCGAGGAAAATTTGGCAAAGCTTTGCAAGAGCGAGAAGGGCATATCAGGTTTTTTAAACCCAATGGTATTGAATTTCGCAAAGTCCGGTTTACTGGAAGTAATGCAGGCACAGTATTACAAAAATTTTCTGTGCCTAAATCTGCACCGAGAGGCGTTTGGTGGGCATCTGTCGAAGTTGACGGTATAGGGCAGGTCGGACGAACAGAATTTTCAGTAGAGGATTTCGTCCCTCAAAAATTAAAGGTAGAAATAAAAATCGACCGAAGCCCTCTTCGTAAAACGGGTGTCCGTAATTTTGAAATTTCATCTCAATTCTTATATGGTGCCAATGGAGCAGGTCTGGAGGCAGAAGGTGAGGCACGTATTCGGGTGGACCCGAACCCATTCCCGAAGTTAAAAGGCTATCATTTCGGGAAAATAGATGAAGACTTTCGTGAGATATTTTTAAACCTTGGCGGGGGTACCACAGACGGTGACGGTATCTTGGAGTTGGGCATAAGTTTAGATCAGGAAGC
>JAJRSG010000288.1 GCA_024278915.1 Alphaproteobacteria bacterium | reverse complement strand
CGATAAGGATCAACCAACGAACTTAATCACGTCCCATCTCCACCCCAAAAATATCGACCGTTTTTAGTGGCCGTTTTCACTGGAACAGGTGGCCGGATTAAATCGGAATCACTGGCCGGAATGGATCGGAATGCGCAGGTAACGTCAACAATGTCTCTTTTGGGTCTACATCGGTCCTTTTCGACATCTCTAAATAAGCTCCGCTCTGCCCACTATAAACAGACATTAATATTATGGGGAGTAGCCCAGTGTTCCAAGGTGCAACCCGAACCTTTGAAAAGGATGCAATATGGCGAAGCGATGCAACTTTACAGATCATTTCAACGCGAAGGCGGCACTTGAGGCATTGTGTCACAATAAGAAAAGAGGCATTGTTCGATGTGTCTTTAAGTAAAACATATGAATTAAAAAAGAGAGATAACATGATCAAGCAATACGTACTGGGGGCCATGATGGCCTTGACTGTAGTGGCCACAAGCACCGCCTCCATAGCCGCCGAATTTCCGAAGAAAAACTTGCAAGGCATCATCATGTGGGGTGCCGGTGGAGCAACCGACACTGTAGCCCGCGCCATCACCCCGCTGGTTGAAGAACAACTTGGCAGAGATGTGGTGTTGGTCAACAAGTCCGGTGGAACCGGTGCTATCTCGACCGCCTATGTCTCAACACGTAAATCCGATGGTTACACAGTTTTGTACGGTGCAGAAAACCCGCAACTTCACAAAGTTCTCAATCTATCGAAGATCGATTATGCAGACTTCTATCCGGTCAATATTCTGGCCCACGGCATTGCCGTGATCGTGACTAACAAAGATCAGCCTTGGAATTCCCTCAAAGAATTGGTTGCCGATGCCCAAAAGCGTCCTGGCGAAATCAAGATGGGGTCCACCGGTCCCGGTGGTTTGCCGCATGTGGTGGGCTCGCTGCTCCAATCCGTGACTAATTATGAAGTCACCTCGGTGCCCTATGGTGGAGAAGGACCTGGCCTCACCGCGCTGCTGGGTGGTCATGTGGACTTCATGCCCGCTGGCCTGTCCGCCGCCGCCGAGCACATCAAGTCTGGCCGTCTTAAGGTTCTCGCCGTAGTTAAAGACAGCGAATTGCCCGCTCTCAAAGGTGTACCGCCGATTACCAAAGATTTCCCCGGTTTCCAAAAATACCTGCCCTGGGGCCCATTTTATGGTGTCTGGGTTAAACGCGATACTCCTGATGCTGTGAAGGCCAAATTGGTTGCAGCTTTCCAGGAAAGCGCCAAATCGCCGAAATTCGTCGAAATGATGCAAGGTCGTGGTAACATCATGATGAACATCTCCGGCGACGAAGCCGACGCATTCCTCAAAAAATGGCAGTCCATTACCGCTTGGGTGTTGCACGACGCCGGTGCCACCAAAGCATCTCCGGCTGACTTCGGTATTTCAAAGCCGTAAGGTTTCAACTAAACATGAGGGCCCCGACTACTTCAGTCGGGGTCCTTTTGTTATCTACCCCTTCGTTTTGTGCAAAGGAAAAAAGCTGATGAATGAGCATAAACGCCTGCGACCGGGTGAAGCCTCTTTCGGCTATGTGCTGCTGATCTTTAGTCTTTTTCTGCTTTACCACGCCTTTGCCATTTCCGGCTTTTCAAGCTTCAGTTCACCGGGAGTGTTTCCCATGGTTGCCGCTTCGGTGATGGTCGTTTCGGCCCTTACCATCATCCTTAAGAATCGCACTGCACCGAAAGAAGAAACCACCACATTCAGCCACCGCCTGCAGCTATTCCACATTCAAATCCTGCCACTCAAGCCCATGGTTATCTACATTGCGATGGTGATAGGTTTCATGATTGTGCTGGAACCTTTTGGCTTCATTCCCAGCGCGTTGATTTTTCTGTTTGTCTCGTTTTGGTACCTGTATACCAAAGGCGCGGTATTTGCGCTGGTGTTGAGCGTTGGCTCTGTAGCGGTCGTTTATGCCTTGTTCAGGTTAGTGTTCAAAGTTGTACTGCCCGAAATGGAATGGCTCGACCTCGATACCCTGGCCTGGGAGATCTGAGGCCATGGAAAATCCGATTTCATATTTTTTTATGTCGTGGAGCGATCCCTACCTGTTGATGATGACCGCCGCGGGTACTTTTGCCGGGGTTTATATCGGTGCGATCCCAGGGCTATCGGTCACAATGGCCGTGTCGATACTCATCTCGTTCACCTTTTCGTGGGACACCAACGAAGCTTTAGCGCTGATGGTCGGGGTCTACATGGGCGGGGTATACGGCGGCTCGCGCACCGCTATTCTCCTCAACATCCCGGGGGCCCCCAGCGCCATTGCCACCGCACTCGACGGTTATCCCTTAGCCAAGCGTGGCGAGGCTGGCACCGCCATTGGCGTGGCCACCGTGATGTCTTTTATCGGCGGGCTGGTAGGCATTTTGGTGCTCGCCCTGGCCGCTCCGGTGGTGTCCGAATTTGCCTTAATGTTTGCCCCGCGCGATTATTTGTTGCTGGCTATTATCGGCATCTTGCTAGTCGGCTCACTGTCGGGTGAATCATTGGTCAAGGGAGTATTTTCCGGATCTTTGGGGGTGGTTATCGGCATGGTTGGCCTCGATCCGCTGACCGCCGAGGGACGCTTTACATTTGATTCGATCACCATGATGGGCGGCATTCATTATGTCACCGCAATGATCGGGTTTTTCGGTGTCGCCGAGGCCCTGGCTCAACTCCATCACCTGGAAACCCCAGTGATCAAACAAAAACTCGAACGCATCACGCCTAAATGGAGCGTGGTGAAACGCTATATTCCACTCTCGATCAGGACCTCTTTTATTGGTGTCCTCATCGGCGCGTTACCCGGCACCGGCGGCGATATCGCTGCGCTGATGGCCTATGATCACGCCAAACGATCAGTAAAAGACCCCTCACGAAAATTTGGCGAGGGGGCGATGGAAGGCCTGGTGGCCCCTGAATCGGCCAACAACGCAGCCGTCGGCGGGGCCTATATTCCCATGCTGACTCTGGGCATTCCCGGCGACGCGGTCACTGCGGTGTTCATCGGCGCGCTGTACATCCACGGCCTTAAGCCGGGTCCTATGTTGATGATCGAGACCCCTCACCTGTTTTGGTTTACCGTTGGGGCCCTGATGCTGGCCAACGTCTTCATGTTGATTTTTGGCCTCACCGGAGTGCGACTGTTCATAAAATTGGTCGAATGTCCCCGCGCAATCCTGGTGCCGTTGATCCTGGTCCTGTCGGTGGTCGGCACCTACGCCATCCAAAACAATGTTGTCGATGTGTACTGGATGCTCGGCTTTGGCATCTTCGGTTATTTTCTAAAGATCTACGGCTATCAGGTTGGGCCAGTGATCCTTGGCGTAATTTTGGGGCCATTAATGGATGTGAACTACCGCCGCGCCATCATCTCAACCCGCGAAAACTTCGGCGATTTTTTGCTGGAAATGATCACCAACCCAATCTCGGCCCTGCTCAGCGCAGCCCTGATATTCTTGGTGATCAGCCAAACCCCCATGTGGAAACGCAGGACTGTAATGTAAGCGTTTCAACAAGGCATCTAATCGGAATTCTTCAAAATACAAAGAAACCAAAACAAATTTAGCCAGTGAATTCTGACGCTACATAACATTACTAATTGGGTTAATTGGTATGTCGAACCTGTAGATATATACGTACTCGCGGGACATTCTCTGTAAACTCCAAATTTGGACCAGAGGATGTATTTAATGACCGTTCAGAATCGAGATATTTAACGCAAACTTCGTATTCTTCTTCATGCAGAAGCTGGCCAAGGCCATGTTTAAAAAAACAAATCATGTACTTGATGTGGTCGGAACAGGGGCAGAAGCCGTGAAAGCTGTTTCCAAAAACATCTATGACCTTATATTTATGGATGTAAAAATGCCTGATATGGATGGCCTTGAAGCTTCAAGACGGATCAGGAAGATACCCGGTGAAAAAGGTAAGATACCCATTATTGCACTCAGTGCCTATGCCATGCCGGAGCAAAGCAGAACTTACAACGGTATTCGCTGGTAGGAACTATGACCAATATACCAAAGATCGCCTATCCGGATTTCCTTGATTCAGCTGAATCTGTGATTTCGCTTGAATTGCGTTTCAGTTGTTCTGATGGCATAAAATTTGAAGTTCTTGAGGAACTTCGGTCCCACCTTCTACTGACAGAGATTAAAATCTTATGTAACGGATCAACTGATTGCTTGTAAAATCTTATCGATCTGATTCCAGTGGACGAGAATAGTCTTTTAGGGCAGCAAACGATGATTGCGCAATCGTTGTAATGTTACCAGAAATTGTCGAAGTAAATTGCGGATCACCCTTCCGACAGGCGGCTTCAATTTTTCTGGCAATGTCATGCAATTGCATAACACCAAAGGAGGCTGCACTACTGCCTAATGTATGGGACTCAAATTCAAGATTCTTAAAATCTTTGTTCTCTATAGCTACTGATATTTTTTCGACACGTGCCTTAGCATCAACCAAAAAGCTTTCTATCAGTTCAGGTATCATTTCTCGACTGGTGTCTTCTTCAAGTAATTTAAGGATAGATATATCAAGAACCAAAATGTTGGAATTTTTATGCTCAGGCTTTGCTTCCACGGCATCTGAGGAGCTCTCTCCCGTCCAGCGGGCAAGAGCATCTAAAATTTGTGCCTTCCTTGCTGGTTTCCTTAGATAATCATTCATTCCAGAAGCCAGGAATTTCTCACGATCCCCTTCCATTGCATGAGCGGTCATAGCAATAATTGGGATATTTGATTTTTTACCTTGTAAAGACCTGATTGCTGCCGTTGCTTCTATTCCATCCATTTCGGGCATGGCAACATCCATTAGAATAGCGTCATAGGGGATAGTCCGAATGGCCTCGACGGCTTCAGAGCCATTGGCCACAGTATCAATATGATGCCCTGCTTTTCGTAACATATTGCGAACCACCATTCTGTTTGTCGGGTTATCTTCGGCACACAGAACCCGCAATCTTCTGTCCGGCGTTTTATAGCTATCTTCAGGCATTACTTCTCTGGACGATGCTTTATCATCTGTTTGCTGTTCCAGCTCTATTTCAAACCAGAAGGTGCTGCCTTTTCCTTCCTCGCTCTCAAAACCGATACGACCACCCATCATGGCAACGAGATTGCGTGAAATGGTCAATCCCAGGCCTGTTCCGCCCTGTCGGCGCGTTGAATGGTTATCGAGTGTACTGAATTCATTGAACAACTCGTCATGGCGCTCTGCCGGAATGCCAATCCCTGTATCGATAACTTCCATATGAACACGAATGTTGCGCAATGTACTTTGCTGGGTGGTTATGTTGACATGTACAGTGCCTTCGTTTGTAAACTTGATAGCATTAACAATCAGATTCATTAAAACCTGCCGGACTCTACCCGGGTCTCCCATCAATGCATCCGGAACAATTTTATCGATGGAATAATCCAGCACCAAGCTCTTGGCATCCGCTCTCGGTCTGAGAATCTCCATGATGGTTTCTAGCAATAACGAAAGATCAAACGCTACGATCTCAAATTTAAGCTTGCCGGCCTCCATCTTAGAAAAATCAAGGATGTCATTGATAATGTCGAGCAGCGCTTCGCTGGAATTACTCCCGGCATCAACATAACTCAGCTGTTCTTCATCCAATTTGGTATCGCGCAATAAACCCAGAACGCCAAGGACGCCATTGATCGGAGTACGAATTTCATGACTCATCATGGCAAGGAAGTCAGCCTTTACCTTGCTGGCATTCTCGGCCTGAATCTTTGCGCTATGCAGATCTTCTTCAGCCTGTTTTTGCTGCGTGATATCACGGGTCAGGCCGATATAGAGTCTTTTGTTGTCCAGCACGATTTCACTGATAGCAAGGTCAAGTGGGAACTTGCTCCCATCCTTTCGCTTACCAAAAACCTCTCTGCCAGAGCCAATGATCTTGCTATTGCCCGTCTGGTGATAATTCATCAGATACTGATCATGCTCATCATGATAAGGCGATGGCATGAGTAGTTTAACGTTCTGTCCGGTAACCTCTGCTAAAGAATAACCAAAAATTCTTTCGGCAGCTGGATTAAATGACTTAATGATTCCCTGCTGATTGATGGTAATAATGCCATCGACTACGTTGTTAATAATTGCACGAGTACGGGTTTCACTTTCACTTAATTCCCGTGTTCGCTGGATAACGACCTGTTTAATTCTCTCTCTCTGAGTCAGGACCATTCGCAAGTAGGCGCTTAATATGGAAGATATCAGTATACCAGCGACCAAAACGATCCATGATAACCATGGTGAACTGCCCATCTCGTTTTTAACTGTCGGACAGAAGGTTGCTTGCCATGACCGCTCACCGACATTGAATAAGTGATCGAGGCATAATGAAGACTGAATATCTGATCGAGCGTTGACCGGTGATGACTTTGGATACAACAATTGTTTGTCTGATGGCGCAGATAAATCAAACAAATATACATTCACATTCGTAACGTTGCTTTCTTCAAGTGAGGTCTCAACAATATCGCCAATTCGAAATACCCCCAGAGTAAAGCCACGGAGGTTTTTCTTCCGCTGAGCGATTGTGTCGGTAGGATTGCCGGTTTGGAAAATAGGCTGGAAAACCAAGAACCCATACTGATCACCTGTTTCCTGCACCAATGTGATTCTGGTTGTTGAGACCATCTTCCCCAGATCACGGGCTTTTTCCAGAGACTCATTCCGGGTTGGTTCCGACCCCAGATCAAAGCCAAAGGCTGCTTCGTTGCCTTTCATAGGTTCTACAAAATATACTGGAAAATACTCAGCCCGTTCTTCAGCGGTAACCATTTGGCCTTGAGATTTACGTTCTGTGATCCTGAATTCAGGATATCCATCATTTCTGGCAGAAGCCTCAAATTTGCTACGTGCTGACATCTTTACCCTGGGAATCCACTCCAGAGCCTGGATGTCAGGGTGTCGTGACAATGTCGGCGCCGCGAACATGCCAAAGGCTTCACGATTAATATCTGGTGATGTCGCAAACAAACTGCCAAGTGAATGAAACGCCTCCAGTGTCGAAGACAGGCTCTGCTGTAGAATAACGAGGCGATGGTTGGCAATGTGCTCGAAGTCTACCCTTTGTCGATTTCGCTCACTATCCATTATAAGAAAGAACGCAGCTATAGAGAGGATACTACCAATAATGAACGTTAGTGCTATTGGACCATATTGCCGCATGAATACACCTACATGATGTTATTTGCATCGAGTTCAATTCTTCTTTGCATCGAGTTCAATTCTTCTTTATTGCAAACAATGCTTTTCTGATCTTTTGGCTTAAATCACCAAGTGCGATTGGCTTGGTGAAATATCCATCTGCCCCAAGAGAAAAAGCTTCTTCGATATCAGCCATAACTCCCTTGCCCGTTAACATATATATAGGAATTTTGGACGTGCTTTCCTTGTCTTTAAGCGCTTTAAGAACTTCCAGGCCGCTCATCTCGGGCATCATCCAATCGAGTAAAATCAAATCCGGAGTAGATTTCTTAATAACTTTAAGTCCTGCAGGGCCACTCATTTCGGAGAGTACTTTGTGACCGTCTCTTTGCTCAAGCCTGGCTTTGACCAGAGAATGAAGCGTGGCATCATCATCAATGACCAGAATGGTTGACTTCAGGTTTAACATTACTGCTCCATTAACTGAGTAATATCCATTATTTATTGTTTCTGCCTAATATAGATAATGTGCCTCTATATGCATTCGATTTCAATAGTGGGATGGAATTATTCAAATCTAAATTCATGTTAAGAAACAATAGTAATGAAGGCTACGATGAACCAGAATTACTTTCTTATACAATCAGGTTAATTTGTTCCAATACTTGAGGCAAAATTCACCCCCCTAACTGGTTTCTACCATACTTCAAACCTGTAGGTGCCAACCAGCAGCCGCCCGAATTTTTTGCATGAACAATTTCTGTAAGCTTGCTGTAAGTTTAATCAGCCATAGTATCCTCTGTCTTGATATGAGGGTTTTTGTTCTATGATAAATTTCAACAAAATACCCGTTTTAGAAAACTGTTTATTGGAACAGCACGATAACCAAACCACATAAAACAACCATACACATTACGGGGGATTTTGATATGATTTCAAAAATCAACAAATTTATCTTTTTGGTAGCGGCTCTTGCAATTTTTGCAGGCCCGTTACTTTTTATGTCTTCACCAGCTACGGCGGAAGAAATTCAATCTAATATCGCCCGTGGAGGTACACTCTATGATAAGTGGTTCAAGGTTATTAAAGCCGATAAACCTACTGGAAATCATCCTGCCTGGCCCGCTTCAAATACGAAGAAAAAAGGTAATGTTACCTATCGATGCAAATCCTGCCATGGCTGGGATCTGATGGGCACGGACGGTGCTTATGCAAGTGGTTCATATAAGACCGGTATAACCGGTATTCGTTCATTTGATGGCGCCGATACTGCGAAAATTATCGCTATTATGAAGGATGATACACATGGATATAGCGGCAAAATGGATGATGCTGATTTTTCTGATCTCGCATTATTCGTTTCCCAGGGGCAAATCGATATGGATAAGTATATCGATAGGGCATCTAAAAAGGTAAATGGTGACATAAGTAAAGGCGAGCCGCTATTTAACACACTTTGTGCAAATTGCCATGGCCGCGATGGCATGCTGCCAAAAGACATGAAGCCAATGGGTAAGGTTATTAGTGGAAACCCATGGGAAGGCATGCATAAAGTTATGTACGGCCAACCCGGGGAGGGTATGCCTGCCCTTACGGTATTTGGTCCTGGTCTCGTTGCAGATATTTTAGCCTACGCACAGACACTACCAAAAGAATAATAACAAATCCTACCGCCTGTTTCGAGTTCTCTCGGAGCAGGCGGAAATCTTTTGATGGAGAAATTCTGTGTTAGCAGCTGTGTGGGACTGGTACTGGGTAAAAACTACTCGTTATGGATGGGGCATCTTTTTTTCTATTGGTATGGTCGCAGGAGTCGTCTTCTGGGGCGGGTTTAATACTTTCATGGAATACACAAATACCCTTGAGTTTTGTGTTTCGTGTCATGAAATGGAGCAAAAGGTTTATCCAGAATATAAAAAGTCAATTCATTACAAAAATCCGTCAGGAGTACGGGTTGTTTGTTCTGATTGCCACGTTCCAAATAACTGGACTGATAAGCTGATACGAAAAATTAAAGCTTCTAAAGAACTTTACCATATGCTGATGGGTACCATTGATACACCAGAAAAATTTGAAGCCAAGAGACTCGAAATGGCAGAAAGTGTCTGGGCTTCTATGAAGGCTTCTGATTCAAGAGAATGTCGGAATTGCCATTCTTACGATGCAATGGATTTTCCCAATCAAAAGCGTCGGGCTAAAGAAAAAATGCAAGAAGGTTCGCGTGAGAATAAAACCTGCATTGATTGCCACAAAGGAATTGCTCACAAGTTACCCGATGATTATGAAGGTGATGATTAAGGTAGTGTGATAACGAATTCACAACCAGGCGACTTATCGATAATTTTAATATGCCCATGATGGGCCTCAATAATTTTTGCAACAATCGACAAACCGAGCCCTGCTCCAGAGATTTCGGTGTTGTCGCACCAAAATCGTTGAAATACGTTTACATGATCTTCCAGAACGATGCCACTACCGTAATCCCTGACACTGATAGTCTGATCGGCACTCACTATAATTTCGACAGACGTCTTGCATGGAGTATGTTTTAGCGCATTTTCAACTAAATTTAGAACAGCTAGATGCAATGATTCAGTATTGCCATTTATAATGACAGGACAATCGACACCCAAAACAGATATTGATTTATCTTGTTTAATGGCAATTGGGCCGAGTTCGGATGCAACATCAATACCGATCGCCGTTAAATCAGCCTGCTCCGTTTTATCAAGAATAAATATTTCAAGTTGTGCATCTTTCAGTAATTGCCCGACAACACGTGACATAGCGCGAATGTCGGATTTTAGGGCATTGAATTCTTGATTTGCGCTAAGTTTATCGATACGGGCTGAGAGAATTGAAAGTGGTGTGCGCAAATGATGTGCTGCGTCGGCGGTAAATTCTCGTTGCATCTGGAAGCCTTTTTCCAAGCGCTCCAAAGCGGCATTAACAGCCTGTACAAGGGGTAATATTTCAATAGGTATTTGATCTTCTGGCAGTCGGATATCCAGCCGACTAGGATGAATGTCGGCGGCATATTGTGAAGCTATTTGAAGTGGTTTCATGGCGTGGCGTACTGTCAGAACGTTAATGACTAAAACCACAAAAATCAGCAGTGCAATGATAAATGATGTGACTTCGGTAAATTCCTCTAAAATTGAATCAGCCAGAACATCCGGATGATCTGAGCCTTGTGTAACTTGAACTCTGTAATGTTGATTGTTGTGATCAATATGCAGGGTGACGCCGTAAATTTTATTACCGGTCTCAGGGTCGGTGGCTTGGAAATAATCTGGGCGACTAGGTTTGTTATGAGGATTAAGGGAATAGAGGGGTGTATTTATTTCTCTGGATGAAAGAAGAACATTGTCGTTAATATCAATAATGGCGTAGGCAAAATTGCCTTTCTGATTGCTGTAAGTTTTATCTAGTTCTTCAGGAAAATGTAATGTAACAAGTCCAGCCTTATCAATTTTCATAAATTTTACAACATCATTCGCCTGGCTGATTAAGCCTCGATCATGCAAAGTATTGATGGTGCTGTTCAAGTTATAGTAAAGTATACCAAAGATAATGAGCCCCGCCCCAAAAGACGTAATGATGAGGCGGGTAAAAAGTGTGTTGACCATCGAGTGATGGTTTTGTGTGCAATTTATTTTCAAAAGAATATACCTTATTACATATCACTGGACGGGGTGTCAGATAATATATAACCAACGCCACGTAAGGTATGAATATACACATCGGCCTTGGCATCGTTAAGTGATTTTCGTAATCGGTGTATGGCAACTTCAATAGAATTGGAAATGGTTATATCGTTGGAACCGTAAAGTTCATCTTCAAACATGGATTTGGTGACAACATTTTGCGCACGTCGTAACAACAGCTCAAGAACATCTAGCTCACGTCGCGATAACGCAATCGGATTGCCTGTGATAGTAACCTGTCGTGAAATTGTATCAAATGTAGTATTTCCCAACTTTAGCACGGTTCCCATTGCATGGCCCGGGCGGCGTAATAACGCCTTTATACGTGCTATCAGCTCTTCTATTTCAAAGGGTTTGAGAACGTAATCATCTGCTCCACTATTCAGGCCCTTAACGCGATCAGCAAGACCATCACGAGCTGTTAAAATAAGCACAGGGGTTGAATCAGATCGATTACGGATAAAACCTAAAACGTTTAAACCGTCTTCGTCGGGTAATCTTAGATCAAGAATAACGCCGCTGTAATTACTTGTCATTAGAGAGGCTTTGGCTTCATCACATGTGCTTACATGATCAACGATAAAACCGGCGCCATTGAGCGCATCTTTGACAAGATCGGCAAGCTCAAGATTATCTTCAACCAGTAAGAGTTTCATGGGTTTTTATCCCGTATTTCATCATTCAGTTTCGGAATAATCCAGTTAATCACATTAGTCTTACAACTAGCTTACTCTTTAGAAGTAGTGCAAATAAATTTTAACTGTGAGGTGGTCCCACATTGACCTGTTCCCCATATTTCCCTCCATTTTAATGTAGAGTCCGTTCCTCAACAGGAGACGGGCTAATGAAGCGCAATCGATTTACAGAAGAACAGATTATCGGGATTTTGAAAGAACAGGAGTCAGGCCAACGAACGGCGG
>JAJRSG010000287.1 GCA_024278915.1 Alphaproteobacteria bacterium | reverse complement strand
GCCTTGGTATTAGGCGAAGCCATAAGCGCCGGCGGACCTTGGGCCATTGATAGCCTATATGTAAGCGCTGGCTCGGACGCCGATAACTCTCCAGAGGCAAGCATCCAGCTTTCCCACAAAGATGGGCGAGTGGTAAAAGGGAAATGCGGAGCGAGCGGGCCTGTCAATGCCGTGCTTAACGCCATCAATGAACTTACAGGATATGATTTGCAACTCGATAGTTTTTCGGCGCGCAGTGTAACTCAAGGCGAAGACGCTATGGCCGAAGCTGACGTCCGTGTAAGTACAAAATTCGAGAGCTATCATGGACGCGGCACATCAACCGATACGATCCTAGCGACGGCTCTTGCCTATCTGGATGTCATTAACCGCATCGAACGACGAGAAAACCGCCTTGGTGCAGAACAACAAAAAATAGCAGCGCAGCATTAATATGAAAAAATCACTTTTTGATAAAGTTTGGGAAAAACACGTAGTCGTCGCAGAAGCGACAAGTAACCCTGCGACACTTTATATTGACTTGCACCTGATCCACGAGGTGACTAGCCCGCAAGCATTTACAGTCTTAAGAGAACGGGGGCTAACTGTAAAACGGCCTGACAGAACCCTCGCAACCATCGATCATTCAACCCCGACGATTTTTGATGCCGATGGCGACCCTATTTATGTCAATGCACAGGCGGAGAAACAGGTGAACCTATTAATTGCCAACGCACATGCCCACGGCATTGCCACCCACGGATGGGATAGCGAGCACCGCGGCATTGTTCATGTGATGGGACCAGAACTAGGGGCGACCCGCCCTGGCATGACCATTGTCTGCGGAGACAGTCACACCTCGACCCACGGTGCATTTGGTGCACTTGCTTTTGGGATTGGGACGACCCAAGTCGGACATGTATTGGCAACCCAGTGTATTTTGATGCGCAAACCAAAATCCATGTTAATCCACGTACAAGGTGAACTAGCCGATGATGTCAGCGCGAAAGATATCATCCTTGCGATTATCGCCAAAATCGGTGTCGGTGGTGGCACGGGGCATGTACTTGAATACAAAGGTGAATGTTTTGATGCCATGAGCATGGATGAACGGATGACAGTATGTAATATGTCCATTGAAGCAGGTGCTCGTGCAGGCATGATTGCACCCGATCAAACCACATTTGATTATTTGAAAGGCCGTGAATACACTCCTAAAAATCAGGCATTTACTAAAGCTTGCGCTACATGGTCAGCGCTAAAATCTGACCCTGACTGCCATTATGACAAAACCGTAGTGTTACAAGCCGCCGATATTCGCCCCATGGTCACCTACGGCACCCACCCTGGCATGGCCATGCCGATTGACACCTTGATACCCGAGCCTAAAGATGAAACAGAAGGAGAGGCTCTCTCTTATATGAATGTTAAAGCAGGCACAGAAATTACCGGCAATAAAGTCGATGTCGTCTTTATCGGGTCCTGCACAAACTCACGTTTAATTGATCTGCGGAGCGCGGCCAAATACCTCAAGAACAAGCATGTTGCCAAACATGTTCGCGCCATCATTGTAGCTGGTTCCGAGCCGGTTAAAAAACAAGCAGAGGCAGAAGGTCTGCACGATATCTTCTTAACTGCGGGTGCAGAGTGGCGCGAACCTGGATGTTCTATGTGCATCGGAATGAACGGAGATATTGGACAACCTGGTGAGCTTATCGTTTCAACATCAAATCGGAACTTTGCCGGTAGACAAGGCCCGAATGTTCGGACCATTCTTGCTTCGCCTGCAACTGCCGCCGCCAGCGCCGTGACAGGCGTTGTCACAGATCCCCGTAGTCTTAACCTTGGGAGTTCATCATGAGTTTTGATCCGATCTCTACTATTACGTCAAAAACACTTGTCTTACCGGCAGAAAATATTGACACAGACCAAATCATTCCTGCGCGGTTTCTGACCGTTACCGATCGAGAGGGGTTAGGAAAACTTGCCTTTAATGATTGGCGCTACGAAAAAGACGGAAGCGAAACCGCTCACTTCCTCAATACGGATAAGGCCAAAGCTTGCCAAATACTTATTGCTGGTCACAATTTTGGTTGCGGGTCTTCGCGAGAACATGCGCCGTGGGCTTTGCATGATTACGGATTTCGTGCGGTGATCAGTAGCGAAATTGCCGACATATTTCACGCTAACTCCCTTAAAAATGGTTTCTTGCCAATCGTTATTGAAAAATCAGCTCACCAGTGGTTGCTCGACCACCCTGACGAAGAAGTTAAAATTGACCTTGAAAAACAAGAGGTCGTCTTGCCTAAAAATGGAGGGACTTACAGCTTTACAATTGACCAATTTTCCAAGCACTGCCTATTGAACGGCATGGACGAGATGGATTATCTCGCCGACCAATCAGACGAGATCTCTACATATGAGGCCAACAATGAACATTAATTTTACTTACCTTCCCGGTGATGGGATCGGCCCGGAAATAGGCACCGCCGCTTTGCGGGTATTAAATGCAACAGCGGTTGCATATGGTCATACACTAGATATCGAAGAACATCTTATCGGAGGAATTGCTATTGACGAAGCGGGCGTGCCGCTACCTACAGACACATTGGAATCAGCAAAAAAGACGGGTGCGATTCTTTTGGGCGCCGTGGGTGGCCCGAAATGGGACCATTTAAAAGGCGGGGATCGCCCTGAACTTGGAGGCCTTTTACCTTTGCGTAAAACATTGGAACTTTACGCCAATGTTCGCCCTGCCAAACCATATACCGCTTTACTGGATGCCGCCCCCATTAAGCCAGAATACTTGCAAGGAGTTGATTTTGTCATTATGCGCGAACTAACTGGCGGCATTTATTTTGGTGACAAAGGTCGTGATAATCTTGGGGCATATGATGAATGCCGTTATACAGAATCAGAAGTAAATCGTATTGCCATTAGGGCTTTTGAAATGGCACGCACCCGCCGTAAAAAAGTTACCAGTGTCGATAAATCCAACGTGCTCGAAACATCACGCCTATGGCGGGAAGTCGTGAATGAAACTGCTAAAGATTATCCTGACGTTGAACTGGAACATACACTCGTTGATGCCATGGCGATGCATATGTTATCTCGCGGCAAAGATTTTGATGTAATTTTAACAGAAAATATGTTCGGAGATATTCTCACGGATGAAGCCGCAATGTTATGCGGATCGATGGGAGTCATTCCTTCTGCTTCCTTAGGTGCGGGGAAGTTAGGGCTCTTTGAACCCATCCACGGAAGCGCCCCTGATATTGCCGGGAAAAGTCTGGCAAATCCAATTGCAATGATATTATCAGGAGCATGGATGCTTAGAAGTTCATTTGGTTTAAATGAAGAAGCCAATGCCATTGAACATGCCGTCGAAAAAGCCCTGGACGCAGGTCAATGCACGGCTGACCTAGGCGGTTCCCTTTCCACCTTGGAAGTCGCAGACAAGATTGCAGATTATGTCGACTAGCCTAAGGAACATTGCGGCGCGTATTGACGCGGCAGATGTCTACCATCTTGCCAAGCGTACACCCTTGGAGCCCGCCGAAATATTATCTCATGAACTAGGTAAAGACATCTTATTAAAACGCGAAGACTTACAGTCCGTGTTTTCTTTTAAAATTCGAGGAGCAGCCAACCGAATTTCAAAACTCACCAAAGAAGAACTTGCTTGCGGCGTCGTTGCTGCCAGTGCAGGTAACCATG
>JAJRSG010000286.1 GCA_024278915.1 Alphaproteobacteria bacterium | reverse complement strand
ATGGTGGGTTGTTTTGCGTTGGCTTGCAGGTGTGACCAGCGGGCCTCTTTGGGCACCCAGAAGATGTTGTCAGCCAGGTATTCGTCGGGATCCTCCGCCCCTTCGGGGTATTCGGCGGTCAGCTCGGCGTGCTTGGCTTCGAAACTGTCGGAGATGTGTTTGAGGAAGATCAGACCCAGCGCAATGTGCTTGTAATCCGACGGCTCCATATTGCCGCGCAGCTTGTCGGCGGCCTTGAACAGGTCAGCCTCGAACCCGAGTGGGGCGTTGTTCTTCGTGGCCATCAATCTTTATCCTCAAATTGCGACGGGTTGATGCGCTCCCCCGTCAGTTTTTCAAATTCTTCTACCGCCATGACCACAACCACCGGGCGGCCGTGTTTTTCAACCACCAGGGGTTCCGACCGGGCGAGGTCGATCATCCTGCCGAAGTTATACTTGGCGTCCCGTGCCGAAAGCGCTTTCATGAGCATTCCTCCCGATGAAAAGTATTGGCCGAAATGGCCAGAATCATCAATCATAAATTGAACGCCTTGATCGCTGGAGCAGGGCATTGTTTCCGGAGTTTGGGAATAAGAGATTCGAAAAGTTCGCCCCCAGACACCTTCGCACAGCGCGCGGAAGTTCGAACTGCGAAAAATGGGTAATCTTAATTTACGTTGTTTTACAACTACTTACAAAACTGAACCAAAACCCCTTTAGTCAACAGCCTTGGAGAATATCGGGGGTTGGAGAACCATTTCCACCCAAACAGCCAGAAGGGCACTCAACAGCCCGTCGGCTATAGCCTTTGAAAACAACAAGAAATTTCTGGATCAGCCACAAACGGAGAACGGGCTCTCGGGGGATAGTGGCGGAGACGAAGTCCCCAATACTATATTTGTAAGCCTTTGATATTTAACAGCAATATCAAAGGTCACAAAAATCATACCTCGATTAATACCACGCCATAAATGGAAACAGGCCATTTTCCCACAATGGATACAAGGAATTCTAGCGTTTTGCAGCCTTGCTGTAGACCTTGCTGCGCTCTCTCTTGCCAACTGCAATCACCGTAACCACCAGCACCGCATCTTTGACTTCATAAACCAGCCTATAACCAGCAGAGCGCAATTTAATCTTGTAGCGGTTGGCAGAACCGTAAAGCTGCGAAGCCGGAACATGCGGAGTTTGCAATCTTTCTGCCAGCTTTGCCTTGAATTGCGCCTGCACCGTTGCGCCTAACTTGTTCCATTCCTTAAGCGCCGCCTCATGGAATTCCAGATTATAGGTCACTTAGAGAAACCGGAACAAATGGCCCATCTGCACGCGCATCGGCTATCGCATTCAATTCTGCATCTTCGAGCCGCTCCAACATGGCTTCATACTCATCCGCCGGAACGCAATAAAAGGCGGGGACATTGCGATTCAGAATGGCAACAGTGCGCCCAGCCCCTGCCTCGACAGTTCCCATCGGGTTCTTCTTAAGTTCGGTAACGCTAGCAGTCATATCCGCATGAATCGCATGTGTCATCGGGGCTTTCCTTATCCAGTAAAATCCGGCTGTAACTTACATAGACCTATTAAAGGTGCTATTCAAGGTGTTCTGATATGGTTTGGATTTAGTAAACAAATGTTGCTTAGCGCGCCTGATTGCCCAAGCCAAATTGTTTCGCAAACACCCGCGCAATCCTGTTTTCCGTATCCTGCGCCTGTCGTCTCGCCCGCAAATAAGTGTGCCAGCGCATCCGATAAGGTTTGCGCGGGAACGGGACACCGATGCCCCTTTCGGTCTGCCCGAACCTTTGCCGGTGCCGGAATGCCT
>JAJRSG010000285.1 GCA_024278915.1 Alphaproteobacteria bacterium | reverse complement strand
TTCAGGATTTTCGCCGATATTCACCGCAATAACGGACTGCAAAACATGATCGCTAAAAATGTAGGGGCTTTGGCAAACATCAACTTAAAGAGCGCATAGAACAAGGTAGATAACTTAAGTGCGCCTAGAAAATTAGAGGCTTTAGAGACTATTGTGAATCGAGTCTATTAAGGTGTTGCACTTGCTACTTGAGAGGAACAGAGTTACTATATTACCATAACGGAAAACATAAAAAATTTGAGTTTAAGCATAGCTAACTTCCCTTTCCTTTTAATTTCTGCGTTCGTTAATGAGTCGCTGCGAGAAAGCACTATAGAGCACAGGCAACACAAACAATGTTAGTAGTGTTGAGGAAATCAATCCTCCTACCACCACAGTTGCCAGCGGTTTCTGCACCTCCGAGCCAATGCCTGTGGCAAGGAGCATCGGAATTAGTCCCAATGCGGCGATGGAGGCTGTCATCAACACAGG
Organism: Alphaproteobacteria bacterium; assembly: GCA_024278915.1. GTDB lineage: Bacteria > Pseudomonadota > Alphaproteobacteria > Caulobacterales > Maricaulaceae > Robiginitomaculum_A. The sequence continues at coordinate 15,473 of JAJRSG010000285.1, read as the reverse complement.
GCGTAGCCGGGATAAAGCGCCATTAAAGACGGCCTTAGTTGCTTCTGTGCCACTTTCCACCAGCAGGTTAATGGCATTAACCATCACGACACCGTTAAGCACTGCTACACCGAACAAGGCAATAAAGCCGATAGAGCCAGGAACAGATAAATATTGGCCAGAGAAATACAGCGCGGCGATACCGCCGATCATGGCCAGCGGTACGTTGAGCATTATGAGGGCCGCTTGTTTAACTGAGCCAAAAGCGAAGAAGAGCAGCAAAAATATCAACCCTAAGGAAAGCGGAACTACGATCATGAGGCGTGCTTGCGCCCGTTGTTGGTTTTCAAATTGTCCTCCAAAAACCACGGAATATCCGGGCGGAAGATTGACCTCCTCCTTAATGCGCTTGCTGATTTCTTCAACAAAACTACCCATATCGCGCCCCGTCAGGTTGGACTGGATCACGACGCGGCGCTGCACATCGTCACGCCGGATTTGCGGTGGGCCAGCCTCGATAGAAACATCGGACACATCACCGAGCCTCACCCATGCACCGCTTGGCGCTTGCATGATAAGGTCTGAAATCGCCTGCATGTCGTTGCGGTATTCTTTGGCGAAGCGCACATAAATATCGTAACGCTCATTGCCTTGAATGACCTGTCCGGCAGGTGCGCCACCGATTGCATCCGATACCAGAGCCATAACTTGCCCTACAGGAATGCCGTAACGGGCCAACTTGTCTCGATCAGGGCGCACGACCAATTGCGCTTCTCCTGCGATTTGCTCCATCTCCACCGATTGTGCACCATCAATTGTGCGCACGAGTGTTTCAATGGCTTTTCCCTTTTCAGCCAAAACCTTAAGGTCGGGGCCAAAGAGCTTGATAGCAAGCTGCGCCTTCACACCGGAAAGTAATTCATCCACGCGGGTAGCGATGGGTTGGGAGAACGTGAAGAGCAAACCTGGATGAGTAGACATTTTCTCTTCCATCAGCCTTTGCAACGAAAAACGATCTTTCGCCGATGTCCATTCTTTGACAGGTTTCAGACCAACATAAATTTCAACGTTAGAAACAGGTTCGGGATCACCACCAACTTCCGCACGCTCAACGCGGCTGGAAGCATAAAGAACTTCGGGGAACTCCATCAATTTACGTTCCAGTTTTTGCGCTACGCCGAGCGAGGTTTCCAGAGATGAAGATGGCGCGAGCGTGACGCGGATATTGATCGTTCCTTCTTCCAACTCCGGTACAAACTCTGTGCCGAGGAATGGTACGAGTAAAAGTGATCCGATAAAGATTGCAACGGCTGTAATAATAACCGTCTTTTTGGCTTTCAAAGCACCTGTAAGAGCTTTTTTATAAACCGCATCAATCGCATCGATTAGAAAGTTTGATTTATGATCCACGCCTTTTTTAAACAGGAAGATCGAAAGCGCCGGAATAACGACCAGAGCCACCATCAAAGATGCTGCCATCGCCAGAACAATAGAGGTTGCCATGGGCTGGAATAGTTTTCCTTCTACGCCTTCCAGTGTAAAGAGCGGGGTAAAGACCACAATGATAATCAGCACGGCAAAAAACACCGGGCGACCAACCTCACGGGCGGCTTCCAAAATACGTAGTTTTATACCATCTGGATTGCCGTTTTTTTCATGATGGGAGAGATGTTTAAAAATATTTTCCATCATCACGACAGAGCCATCGACCATCATACCAATGGCAATCGCCAGTCCGCCAAGCGACATAAGATTCGCTGATACGCCCCAATAGGCCATCGCCATCAACGCCAAAGCGATTGAAATCGGCACTGAAAGTAGCACCAAAACTGCCGCACGGAGGTTCATAAGAAACAGGAGCAACACAAGAACAATCAGAACAAACGCCTCAATCAACGCCTTACTCACCGTATGAACAGCTTTGCTGATAAGTTCAGCCTGATCATAAAACGCTTCGATCTTAACGCCCTCTGGCAACGCGTTTTGAATGATCGGCAGGCGCTCGTTAATTTCATCAATTGTGTTCTTGGTGTTTGCGCCCATGCGCTTCATAATGATGCCGGTAACAACCTCGCCCATTTGTTTGGGTTTTCCAGCTTCATCACGCACAGTAATACTCACTGCGCCTTGACGAATTTCTGAGCCATAGGCGATATTGGCCACATCACGCACACGCACGACTACGCCATCCTCATCCTTCACAGGGATATTGGAGATGTCACGAATACCGTCCGCGCCGCCGCGCACCCATCCTACGCCGCGAATAACGAGTTGCTCTGCGCCACGGTTGAGATACCAGCCACCCGCATTGCTGTTATTGTCTTCAATCGCCGCAACAACATCCTCAGCATGAAGCTGATAAGACAGGAGCTTGGCAGGTTCTAATTGCACCTGATATTGGCGAACCTCACCACCAAAAGAGAGAATTTCGGTCACACCGTCAATCGGCATGAGCAGTAATTTTACGACCCAGTCATTAAGCGAACGCAGCGCCATTATATCAAATTTTTTAGGATCGCTGGTGGTGAGCATGTACTGGAATACTTGCCCCAGACCCGAGGTGTTCGGCCCCATTTCCGGCGTGGCCATACCTTCGGGGATTTGCTCTCTCGCATCTTGTAAACGCTCGAACACAAGCTGGCGAGCAAAATAAATGTCCATGCCTTCTTTGAACACGACTGTTACAGCGGATAGCCCAGTCTTTGAAATTGAGCGCACTTCTTCCACATCTGGCAAAGAATACATCACAGATTCAATCGGATAGGTAATAAGTTGTTCAACCTCTTCAGAGGCTAGCCCCTGCGCTTCGGTATTAATTGTCACCTGCACATTGGTTACATCTGGAAAAGCATCCAGATTGAGTTTTGGCAGCATCATAATCGCCCCAACCACAATGGATATAAGCATCAAGACCACCATCAGGCGATGTCTGACAGCTCCGTCAATAATTGCATTCAACATAATTTTATCTCCTAAATTCTGGCCTTAGTGCCAATTTTTAATGGTTGTGTACTGAAAAGCCGCTTTTGGCGAGTTCGGATTGAACAAAGAAAGCGCCCTCGGTCACGATCCGTGTGCCTTCCGGTAGCCCTTTAATCACGGTGTAATCTTCTATCGTGCGCAAGGTTTCTATCTCCACAGGCTTAAACTCTCCGGCCTTGTTTTCACTTTCAACGAAAACAACCCAGTCTCCATCGGGGGAGCGCAGAACAGACGCCGTGGGAACGGCAAGATATTTCTGTTCGTTGCCGCTTTGAATCCGCGTATCCACATACATGCCGGGATGAAGACGATCTTCTTCATTATCCACGGCAATGCGTACGCCAATGGTGCGGGTTTCTTCATCGAGCAAATGGTGTTTTTGTATGACTTCGCCTTGCAGCCAACCATTGCCGGGCACATGAATACGCGCGCCTGCGCCAATTTCTACGTTTTTGGCCAGTTCAGGTGACAGGCGGCTTTCCTCCCACAAAGAGTCTTCGTTGACAATATTGAACAACACACGCCCCGGCTCAATCAATTCACCGTCAATAAACGCATCGCTTACAATCGTCCCACCTTGCGGCGCAACGAGCTGGAACATGCTGGGATTACCGCCAGAGCCTTTTTCATGCAGTGCTCTGACTTGTTCTTTGGTCATGCCATAGGCCATAACTTTTGCACGGGCTTGCTCATCGGCGATTTTCGCGCCGCTATAGCGTTTGGCTGATACCGCTGATGCGCCAAGCTGCTGCACACGCCGCCATTCTTTATGGGCAACCATAAGTTCACCAATTGCCTCGGCCATATCCACGCCGGATAGAGTCACAAGCGGAGCGCCTTTTTCAACAACATCGCCCAACTTCGCGTGACGCTCCACCACTTGCGCTTCAATGCGCGGTGTGACCTTGCTGCTCAAATAAGAGTTCAGCTTTACCTCGCCCGGTGCCTTAACCTCGGCTTCCAGATTTTGTAGAGTAAGCGGCTCGACAAGAATGCCTGCTTCTTTCATATTTTCAGGGGTTAAATCAACTTCTGCACCGCCTTCTTCCTCATGTTCACCGCCACTTTCTGCATGGCCGTGACCGTCATCTTTTTTAGCTTCTGCCCCATGATCATCATGGGTAGCTTCGGATACAGCGTGAGGTTTTTCTTCGCTCCCATGACCATGCCCGTCACCTTCCGCAAAGGCAGGGTTTGAGAGGGTAAATAGAGCAACTGTGCTTAAAAGTAATAATTTTTTCATCTGTTTATTCTCCTGAATTTTGAATCCATTGATTGATTGTTCCCGATGCGCCAAGCCATGCGAACCATGACCTCCACACCTTGGCGTGCAGATCTTCTGCCGCGACTTGTGTATCCAGCGCTTGTTCAATTTGCACCAGATAATCGGTCGCACTCAGATCACCGACTTTAAATTTACGATCAAGAATATCGGTTTGCTCGGCTAAAGCTTGCGCCCCGTTTTCTTGCCAGTTCACCCATGCCTTCCTTGAAAGCTGGTAAGAACGCTGCGCCGATTTAAGGCGTGTCCGCGCACTATAAGAGGCATTCTGTCCGGCCTTGGCTTCAGCAAGAGCGTCCGCCTTGGCCTGATCGACCTCCGCGCCATATGTATTGAAAATATTGAGCGGCACCGACACTGAAAAACCGATCATATCTGCGCCTGCATCCTGACCACCTGTAATACCGATTGTAGGGTCGGATAATCTGTCTTTCCGCGCCCCTGTTATTATAGCTTTGGCAGCATCCTTACGGCTTCTCATCGCCCGCAGATGGGGCAATGCCATAAGGATTTGGTCTTCATCGAGAGCCTCTGGTAATTTCGGCAGGGCTTCCGGCAATTTCGGCAGAGCAAACCCCTTTTCCAGTGGAAACCCTATAGAGGAATCGAGTAGCTGTTTACTTTCCGCCAGTGTCGTTTCCGCATCTGCCTGCACGATCAGTGCTTCGGACAGGGCAAGCTGCGCTAGGTTTTTCTCGCTCTGGTCAATATCTCCGGCCTTAAAACCTTTCTTTGCAAGGCTAGCAAAGCGCTCCATCAAGCCGGAGCGCTCTACGGCGAGATTATAAATATCCTTCGCTGTACGATAATCTGTGAGAGCAGAGAGAACATTCAGCGCCGTATCTTGGCGTATTTCATCGCGATCCGCTTCCACCGCTTGCAACTCAAATAAAGCGGTCTTACCGGATGAGAGGAATTTACCGCTCCAATCTATCGTTTGGCTTATTCCAAGCGTCTTGGTTTTATCCTCGCCATCAACATCTTCAACCTCAAATTCAATCTCCGGGTTATACTGCCATTTTGAAGCTGCTTGCCGCGCAGCCTCGGCGGCAATAACGCGTGCCTCGGATTCCGCAATGGCAGGGCTGACCTCCCATATATAGTTTATAAAACTCTCTATGCTGGGCTTTTGTAGCGTCATTTGCTCTTGTTCCTGCGCTTGTGCCGGGGTCGATAACCCCACCACAGCCAGACACGTTAATATTCGTAAAGTTTTACTCATAGTGTATTCTCCTGATTTGATTGTGCAGAATTTTGTGTTTTAGCTTCGTGTTTTTCAAGCAAGTCCCGATGAATCTGTTGTTTGCACTCCATTCGTTTTTTATAGGAAGGGTTACTAGATTTAGGGCACCGTCTTTGTTCAATGCTGATATGTCCCGGTGGATTTTGAGCCGCAACATCTACGGGCACACCGTTATGCACTGTTGAACTACAGGCACTTAGTACAAATACGCTCAATAAAACGAGTAAAGAGTTCATCATGTTTTCCTTTGTTTTATTAAAAAACTCAAAAGTAATAGAGGGCGAAAGCCTAGCTTTCACGGCAAGTCATACAAAGGGATGTTTGTGGAAGATTAATTCAAATGTGCACGAAAAATTTCGTGCCTTAAATTAAGACACACCTCACCCCTAAACCTAGAGTTTGGGAGGGCGTTTAAGTCCGTAAATGGGGGAAGATATGGTGTTTTCGGAAAGCACAGAAAGACGCTGGCCTGTTACTTTCGGAAGAGCTTTTTGCGTGAGGTTTGTCGGAGCCATATGATTGTGGCAATGCATATCACATAAGGGGTCAGAAGGTGTTCCGCTGTCTGTATTGTCCTGATCAATGCTTAATTCAATTTTTTGGTCTGCACTCTGTTTTTCAACATGAGCATGCGCCGCCGAAACAAAACTGGCGGAGAAAAGGGCAAGAGCACATATCAAAAACAAAACATTCTTCATCTCAAGCAATCTAACATTAAGTATAAATTTTAACAACCACTCAATCACGGCTCACTTTAATAAATGATAGTCCCTCAAGTGAACCCATTTACGTGAAAAGATAAAATGCACCACTGATTCCGGTGACAGACCAACAACTTCACCCGTCATGTTTTTTCTATAAAAGGATTTACTCCCGCCAGTTTGCCAAACAGTTAATTTTAGGTTTTTTTTCAGTTTTGTAACATATGCCTTTTGGACATCGCTTTTAACATCAATAGCCTTAATGCTTTTATCCTGTTTTATCGCACAAATAGCTTGAACCGCATACTTAACCATGACCTCCATATAACATAATTGTGAACTATGCCCTGATCCCGTATTGGGGCCGTTAATTTTAAAATAGTTAGGGTAACCTGAAATGGTGATGCCCTTATAGGAAGCAGCCTCCTCTTCCCATTCAGTGTTTAAGTTGCGACCGCCAATGCCATAAACTTGAAACGGGAGCATTTTTTTCATGTTTGAATAAGCAAAAAACCCCGTCGCATAAACAATGATGTCCAGCTCTATATCTTTGCCATCTTTTGTTCGAATCCCTGTTGGGGTTATTGTCTCTATCCCGCTGATATCCACGTCAACATTGTCTCTGGAAAGCGCAGGAAGATAAGAATTTGTTGGTATAACGCGCCGAGAGCCTAATTCATATTCAGGCATCATATACCGGCGTAAATTATCGTCATCAATATATTTTTTGAGATTCTTTTTTAGACTTTTCTTATATAGGCTTTTAATGAACGCCCTGATTTTCAACGTAAAGGGATAACGACGGAACCCTATAAACTTTACCTCATGGGAAACAAATATAATAAAGCGGTTGATATGGCGTACGACCGGAAGATTGATAATAAAGCGTTCTGTTGCGCTGTAAGTCCTGTCTGAGCGGGGAATGATCCACTCAGGTGTCCCCATAAATACTGTCAGCCTATCAACATGGCTGGCAATGGCCGGAACGACTTGAGCCGCCGAGCATCCCGAGCCAATAATACCAACACGCTTTCCTTTGTAGGGCACAGTGTGATCCCACTGCGCTGTATGGAATTTTGCGCCTTGAAAAGAATCCGCGCCTTTAATGTCAGGGATTTTAGGGTTTGCCAACACACCGCTACTGTCAATAATAAAACGTGCGGTATAGCGCTCGCCCGATGCGACCTCAACATGCCACAAATGTGTGCTTTCATCATAGGTAAGCTTTGTGACCTCCTGATTTGTCCTTGTGTGCTTTCTAATATCAAACCTATCGATGATATAGTTCGTATAGGCTATCAATTCACTTTGTGGAGCATATGTTTTCTTGAATTTATAAGGAATAAAGGAAATAGAATACAAGCCAGTTGGAATATCTACCTCAGCCCCCGGATAGGAATTAACCTGCCAGGTTCCGCCCATGTCAGAGCCTCTTTCTAACAAGACAAAATCATTGCAATTCTTCTTTTGCAAGCGTATAGTCGCCAGCAACCCCGAAAACCCTGTGCCGATAATCACGGTTTCAAAATATTGAGCATCCTTTTTCATGTCACTGTACGTCATTCAGAGTATTTTTGATGGCCACCCTCATCAAACACCCCCACCCAGCCATAATTGTAAGACCGCCTATGGGTGTGAGATATGTTAGAGTGGCAATCCCGGTGATGATGGACGCATAAATGCCGAACGAAAATAAAACAGCGCCTACCGCAAAAATCACACCTGTAAGCCGTAATCTTTTTGAGAGGATCGCAGGAATATCAGCAAAGCGGATCAAGGCAATACCAGTAATTAAAACCGCGTAGAGCATGTTGTAGCGGATGGCCGTATCGAGGCTTTCAGATTGTTCCGGGGTTAATGTTAAAAAATGATCTCCGGCTGCACCAAAAATAACGGAAACCAACCCGAGTAGCGCGCCGCTCAATAACAGCCCATTCATGATACGACCTTCCATTGCATTGTAACTTTTAGCCCCTGCGGCTTGTTGTCTTCGAGATAAATTTCAACATCGTGTGCAGAGGCAATCCAATCGGCAATTGATAAGCCAAGACCGCTGCCTATTTGGCCGGATTTATCCGCGCGAGCAAATCTTTGGAAGACTGTTTTTTTATCTTTATCGTTAATACCGGGGCCATTATCTGAAATTTCTATAAGAGCATCTTTGGAAAGATGAGCCCAAATCTCTCCGCCTCCCCGCGTATATTTAACTGCATTATCCAAAAGGTTTCGAAACAGGATCGCAACAGAGTTTTCATGCCCGTTTATAAAAACATCATCGGATATTTCTGTGTGAAGCGTTATGTTTTTACCCTCTGCCTGTGATTTGACTTCAGTAATGCCGTCATACAGACATTCTGAGAGATTAAACTTCGCTTTTGGAAACTCTTCATTTTGAAGTCGTGCCAGTGATAAAAGCTGATCAACAAGCCCGGTGGCACGATCTATCGAGGATTGCAGGTTCTCCAAACCTTCCGCGCACTCAGGCATATTGTCGGCTTTTTTCAAGAGGACCTGCGTCTGTGTCTTCATAGCGGCCAATGGTGTGCGTAGCTCATGCGCAGCATGATCGGTGAATTCTCGTTCTCGTCGAAAGCTCTCACCAATACGGCCAAACAGCCTGTTAAGCGCATTTACCAGCGGTGCTATCTCCTCGGCCAGCGCGCATTTTTCTATCGCAGAAAAATCATCCGTGCTTCGTGCATCCATATCAACGGAGAGCTTCATAATGGGCTTTAGGGTTTTGCGCACACCAACCCAGACGATAATGAAGATCATCGGAATAAATATGATCCCCGGCGCAATGAGCGCGGTCATAATCTGCTCAATAAGCTCATAGCGAATATCGTAACGCTCCGACACTTCAATTTGGATTTTATTGGCAGGATCAAGAAAAACAAAAAAGCGCCATTTATGCCCGTCAATTTGATGATCAGAAAAACCGGGCGGCGCTTCAAAGCTTCCAAAACCAATAGTATTAGGGGATTGCGTGATCAGATTGGTGTTTGCCCAAATGCGAAAGCCGATTTTGCGCTCATATTTATGTTCTAAATTTGAACTCTCAATTCCAAGATTAAATTCATCATCTTGTGTAATTTCATGTTGCGTTAATTGATGAAGAATTTTTGCGGAATGAACAAGCTGCGCGTCATAAACCTCCTCAATTTCATGCCATGAAGCCATGGAACCAATGAAAAATGTCAGAGTTGTTGCAAGCAGTACCGGAATACTGATCCACGCAATAAGGCGGCGGCGAAGGGAATAGGTCTTGTTCATTTTGTAATCATATACCCCACGCCGCGAATTGTCTTGATCAGGTCGCGTCCAAGCTTACGGCGCAATGCGGCAATGTGAACCTCGATGGTGTTGCTCTCAATATCTTCGGATGACCAGTCATAAATGCTTTCTGTAATTTTATTTTTGCTGATCGGGCGGTCAATATTACGGATTAAACAATCAAAAACCGCTCTCTCTCGCCCCGATAAAATAATAGCCTCTCCCTTACAGGAGAGATTACCGGTGGCCGGTTCGTAAGAAAGGCTTTTATGTTCGATAATCGGAGAACTTTGCCCCTGCCCACGCCGGACAAGTGCCGCACACCGTGCCAGCAATTCATCCAAATCAAAGGGTTTGACTAGATAGTCATCTGCCCCGGCATTCAGACCCTCAACCCTGTACCGGACAGCATCGCGAGCAGTCAGAAGAAGAACAGGAATCTGGTTCTTGGCTTTGCGTAAACTCTCCAATAAATCTAACCCCGACGCGCCTGGCAAATTAATATCCAGAACAATTAAAGCATAATCCGTTGTAGAAAGAGCATCTTGTGCCTCCTCCGCATCTAAAACCCAGTCCACAGCGAAAGATTCCCTTAGCCCTTCTGTTGTGGCCTTTCCCAAGTTTTGATCATCTTCAACAAATAAAATGCGCATCAATATTGTCTATCTATAGGCCTTATGGCACTCAACCGTCTTGCTTAACATTGCGGAATATTGATCAAGAACACGCGCCATATCTTTTTGCTCCCCAGCCTTTGAAACAGACAGCGCCAAGTCATGAACGGTTTTATCGCATTGTATAAACGCCTCTTTCTTATCTCCTAATCGTTCAAAAAGAGCATGAAGATCTTTTTGTTTAATGCCGGGATGGTTTGCAATATTATCTGCGCTTGAAGCAATCAAATCATAATCTTCACGCATGATTGCCCGGCTCAAATTAGCCAGGTTTTTATCCATACCGCGCATAACGTGCTTAATCGTTTCCGAATGCTCCGAATTCCCATGCGCGCTGTGATGCTCTTGCGCAAACCCATGGGAAGGGGCAAACAAAAGGGCGATAAGGAAAGAGCCTATATATAGTTTTTTCAAAATTTTTCCTTTGTTTCTATAGGCTAATTATAGCCTGATTTTTCCTTATGTTCGCTCTTTCCACTAATCTTAGCAAGCGCAGCTTTGATTTCTTGTCTACGCCCGGCATCGGCCAAAGGACGAGAGGGACGGTCAGCAGCTTGCAGGCCACGATTTAAGTGTGTTTTAGCCTCATCATAACGCCCATCTTCGATTAAAAAATCGGCATAAAAGAAGTTCGGGTCAATACCGTTTGGATTTGTTTGCAAAGCTTGTTTCAGGTGCTTCTCTGCCTTCTCATCATCACCAAACCCAATCGGCCAGCCGGGAACTTGGTAGTAAAGCGACCCTAAGGATGTGTGGGCGGAGCCATTAAGTGCTTGTGGGTTTTGCTCCAATGCTAACTCTAATAAAGCTTTAGCTTTCTTTACAGTGCCGAGAGCCCCTAAACCGCCATCTATACCGGCTTCAGTTGCCAAGATAATACCTTCCCAGATTTTTGGTTCGGCACGATTGGCGTAGGTCGCACTCACTTTTGCAGCCTGCGCCTCCAGTTTTTTAAGAGCGCTGACCTGGCTGTCCTCATCAGCAACTTGATATTTAATCCGCGCCCATTCCTTTTGTAAGTAGGCAATTTGCTCCATCACAGGATCTTGAACGGGTTGCTTCTGTTCGATAAGTGTTTGCGTAGCGGCGGGCTGTCCGCCATAGTTTTGCGCCATAACCGGTACACTTAAACTCAGTATTGCGGTTGTTAAAATCAGTGTTTTTTTCATAGTTTTTCTCCTTATTGAGTTTTTTGTAAAATTTCATTGGCAATATCGCGCTTAGATACAAGAGCGTTATCAATAATGGCCGGACACAGCGCATTAATGCGAACGAACAAGCTTTCAGGAAAGCCGATTGTGACGTTTTTACGGTTCTTCAGAATCGCCTGAATAATCATATTGGCGACCTTTTCCGGCGGGTCGTTCACAGTTTTTGTTTTTGCATGAAGCTCTGCAATCGGGCCAGAGTTCAATGGTGTTTTAACCGCGCGCGGCGCGATATAGGTCACACCAACGCCAGTGCCAGCATATTCCCTCCGCACAGCTTCCGAGAAGCCTTTCAAACCCGCTTTGGTTGCGGAATAAACACTAAAATGCGGAAAAGCCAGAGCGCCAAAGACCGAGCCAATATTTACAATCTGCCCTGATTGTCTCTTGAGCATACTCGGGATAACAGCTTGGCTTAGGCGGATAGGCGCTTCCAGATTCACCCGCATCATAGCAGAGATATGATCTGAATTTTGATCTTGCGTATGACCAAAATACATCAACCCTGCAAGATTGATGAGGACATCGACATTATCCTGCGCAAGACGCTCGCATGTTTGGTTCAGAGATTCCGTATCCGAAAGATCTGCGACAAGCGTGTCTTCGCCTTCTTGCCGATCAATAATGGTAAGCCTTGCGCCTTGATCCTTCAGCCGCGCCGCCAAAAGGGAACCAATCCCGCCTTGCCCGCCAGTGAGAACAACATGTTTGCCGTTAAGCTGCATCTTTCACCTCTTTATCTTTATGCGGGATGGAGCGAAACACATCGGCGAACAGCGAGAACGTATTTTGCGCGACTTCGATAATGGCGTTCTGATCATCGGGATCGGTAATTTTGTCCATCGTTTTTTCAAAAAATTTCATGTGGCTGATATCCAGCTCACCATGAGAAATAAGATAAGAAAATGCATCCTTCGGCAGTCCTGAGTCTTTCAGAGCCTCCGCGCCTTTTGTCGCGATTTGTGTTGAGGTACTTTCCAGCATAAACACCATACCAAAAAATCCGACAGGGTTTTTGCGGGCGATATAATCATAATTATAAGCCACCATCACCTGCGTTGCCAAATGCGGCGTGGCATGTCGTGCGGCCTCTTTATCACCACCAGCGGCTGCAATATCATTCAAAATCCATTCCTCATGCCCAACTTCTTCTTCGAGATATTCAATGATCGCCTTGTGCAGAAATTTTTTCTCCTGCGGCAAGCGTGCACCCATACTCATCAAAAACGGAACCGTATGTTGAACATGATGATAAGCCTGCGTGAGGTATGCGATATAGCTATCGGCATCAATCTCCCCGCGTAAACCGTCTTGAAGCTGCGACACGCCGTAAAGCGCCTGTCTCTGGGATTCCGTTTCCTTAACCAGCCGTTCGTAAAAGCTCATTTTCATTCTCCTTTGTATGTTGGTTTAAAATTTGTTCCCGGCGCGGGCGGCCTGTTCCGGTTAATGTTCCCGCCTCTATTGTAAAAGGTGGAACAATTTGAAAATCTTTGACTTGTGCATAGTCCGGCAAGCCAGCATTCGCCGCATCAAGCGCATTTTGAATATTTAACTCCGGCATTGCAGGAACAATAAGCGCACTTAAATGAGCCTGTGCATCTCCATAAACTACAGCTTGCACGATTTCCGGCTGCGCCAACAACACCGACTCCACCCATTCCGGCGAAACATTACGTCCGTAAGATGTAATTAAAACATTCTTCTTGCGCCCTGTGACTGATAAAAACCCATCATCATCTATCGCGCCGAGGTCACCTGTTGGGAAAATCTCCGGCGGCTCTTCGCCGATATAACCTAAAAATCCAGGCACTTTAATTTGAATCTCGCCTTCCACAATACGAGTGTGCACATGCGGCAAAACCTGTCCAACACTGCCCGACTTGTCATTCTCCGGCGTATTAAGTGATATAACAGACGCACATTCCGAAAGGCCGTAGCCTTCATAAACCGGCAAATCCATTCCACGAGCCTTCTCAATTAAGGCCGGATCAATTTTAGCCCCGCCCACGGCGATAAATTTTAAATCTGGTAATGCGCCTTTTACTGCTATTTGTGCCGTTAAAGCTCGTAGGATTTCCGGCACCAGAATAACCGATGTCGCGCCTTTTAAATGCTCATGAATATTCTCGTAATTCTTTCCAAACGATTGAATCCCTGTAAGATTAATCGTACATCCTGCCATCAGGCCCGCATAAACTCCGGCGACATTTTCAAGCAGTACGGCAAGCGGTAAAACGCAGGCATGTGTTCCAACAAAATCCTCACCTAAAATTTCTACAAGGCTTGCAGCCACATTTTCCATCGCCTTTTGAGACAAACATACTCCCTTTGGCGTTCCTGTTGTGCCGGAGGTAAATGTCACCTTGGTAGTGCCGTCCGGTAATCTTTCTTGTACTCTTCCACCGATATCCCTCAACGCCTCGGGGGAAAGGAGATGAGAGACACCGGCAGATTGGAGGGCATGAGAAGTTTGTTCTTCAGTAAAAAATGGAGGCAAAGGCACGCACGAAATTCCGGCCTTCAGTGCTGCCAAATCCCAAAGCACCCATTCCACGCTATTATCTAACGCAATTCCTAAGCAAGACACGTCAAAAAGCGCAGAGACACGCGTTTCAATCTCAGCCATTAGATCACCATAGCGCACGGGCAGCCCTTCATCACGCAAGGCTATCTTTTCCGGGTCATGCGATTGAATGGCTTCAAAAATCATAGCGCTTATTTATCCTGCTTATAATGTAAACGCGGAAACAGACGCGGACGGCAATCTTCAAATCGCGCACCCAGCATCGCCTTCAGCCACTTAACGCCAGCCTCAACACTGCCTATTAAAACGCGTGGCTTCGTATCGTAATAACTGCCCCAGCTTTGTCCGTCCTCTTGCACCGCCGCAATATCGGCATCACAAATCTTACGGGGTTTCAGACCTGCGCGCTCAAAATAACGATGCAGAAAATCTGTGCCGGTAATAGCCGCATAGCGAATATTTTTATTATCCAAATAGGAAGCCAGCGCCGCAAATAAGAACGCCGAAGCCCCTTGCCCTGCGGAGGCTAAATTACCAATTTCTACAATTTCATGGCGCGGACACTCCAAAATAGTATCTATAGGAGCGCTCGTATAGTTTTCTAAAAAAAGCCGAGCTTTATCCGCATACCGAAACCCAACAGCCGCTAAAATATCATTGTCCTCATTGCGAACACTCATCAAAACAGGATAATCAACGCTGATATCGGCATTATAGCTTTGCTTATAAATCGCCTTGATGAAATCCTCAACACGTTGCCGCTCCGGCTCAAACAGCCCTGTAATATTGATAATCGCCGGACTAAGCGCGCTAATTCTCGCAGTACGGCTCTCTTTCAGATGCAGGTTGGCCGTATTCAAATTATTTTCTTCAAAGCGCAGGGTAAGCATGGGTGGGACTCCTTGATTCTTTTATCCTTGAATCAAGAATGCACCCCGAACCTGAAGCGAAGCTGAAGATAATAATAAAATGTTGTTATTTATTATTATGAACACCCTTCATAGCATCGCCACCATGAGAATAGCCACTATTTCCTGATATAGTAGTTCTTAATAATAAGACATGTTATAGTGCCTAATGACATATCAATTATCCCACAGGCAAGCCGTAATACCCTATATAAAAGACGGCGGAAGTAAGGTAGAAGCCTCACGAATATTTAAAGTATCAAGGGATACATTGTATCGCTGGTTGAAGCTAACAGATCTGCGCCCGCCCGCTCGGGAGAAGACCCGTAATGGTAAGATAGACAAACAGGCATTGCGCGCGCATGTTGAGCAATACCCTGATCTTCTTCTACGAGAGAGAGCAAGTCACTTTGGGGTTCACTTGAGTTCTATGAGACATGCCTTGAAGAAGATGAAAATCGGTAAAAAAAAGAACGGCGTTACATAGAACGCTGTGTTATGAAAAGGCGAGCATTTAAAGAGAAGCTCGCGGAACTTCTCCCCCAATTTGGCAAGAAGAACATTGTTTATAGTAACTCTTAATAAGAATAAGACATCACAAGCTCCTCAACAGTTGTTTCTATGGGCATGCCCTCGTGGCGTTTTTTCATGGCTCCAAAAGACTGTTCTATGGGATTGAAATCCGGTGAATAAGGT
>JAJRSG010000284.1 GCA_024278915.1 Alphaproteobacteria bacterium | reverse complement strand
TTTTTCCTTGTCCACTGGTGTGGCTTTTCCAGGTTTGAACGGAATATAATGATAGGAAACCCCAGCCTTTTTCGCTGCTTTTGCCAAGGCTTTTGACAAGGGTTGATCCGCACTTTCGCCGTCAGGGCGATTGTTGATAATCGTTTTAAACCCTTTATCAGCCAGTGTTTTTACATGCTCATATTGAATTTGTGGCGAGATAAAAAAAGTCTCGGAAATTTTAGTGATATGCATATTTGCTACCTGATTATAGTGCGTTGACCGGAATTTTTAAATATACTGTACCATTATCATCGGCAGGCGGCATTTCACCGGCGCGAATATTTACTTGTACGGATGGCAAGATAAGCTTGGGCATGTTGAGCTGGGCATCCCGCTCGGTACGCATTTTTACAAAGCTCTCCATATCGGCATCACTGCCAACATGTTTATTATGTGCTTTTTCTTCGCCGATGGTGGTTTCCCATTTGTATTCATCACGCCCCGGTGCTTTGTAATCATGGCATAACATCACACGGGTATCGTCAGGCAAGGCAAAGAGTTTTTGAATGGAGTGATATAAGTCTTGGGCACATCCTCCCGGAAAGTCACAACGTGCCGTGCCAAAGTCAGGCATGAATAAAGTATCGCCAACAAACACCGCATTGCCGATGAGAAAAGACATACAAGCCGGGGTATGTCCCGGCGTGTGCATGGCTTTGATCTCCATATCTCCCAAGGGTAATACGTCGCCGTCATTGACCAGAATATCAAATTGGCTGCCATCGGTTTTAAAGCTTTTCTCGGCGTTAAAGATCGGCCCAAATACTTTTTGTACTTGATTGATTTGCGCGCCGACAATTGTTTTACCGCCAAGGGCTTCTTTTAGGTATGGTGCGGACGAGAGATGGTCAGCATGGGCATGGGTTTCGATAATGTATTGCACCGTCAGGCCATTTTCACGAACAAAATCAATTAATTTATCCGCACATGTGGTGTGTGTTCGCCCAGAGGCAGCGCAATAATCCAGCACAGGATCAAAAATAGCCGCCTGCTTTTGCACAGGGTCGAAAGCAATGTGGGTGATGGTGTTGGTGGAGTCGTCAAAGAAAGATTTGATGGTTGGGTTGGTCATGATCGTCCTTTTTATTTCGAGAGACAATTATATTAGTTCATGCTAATATAAGGGCTTGGCGGTAAATATAAAGGGGTAATATGCCTAAAACGGCTAAAGATAACAGCATTAATTTATCCATCAAAGAGAGAGAGGTCTTATCGCAACTCGGATTGCATATCGGTGACCTTCCGGCTCGTATCGGGCGTGTTTATGCCAAGGCAGGGGATGTGCTTTTTAGCCCAGGGGATGAAAGCAAAGCATTCTTGATCTTGATGGAAGGCCGCATTCGAGTGGATTTAACCACGCGAACTGATCGGGAAATTGTTCTGTATAAAGTCAACGAATCCGAGACATGCCTGATTACAACAACAGCCTTGCTGGAATCAGATGTCTATTTTGCTCGTGGTACGGCCGAAACCGATATTGTCGCTCTTGCTTTGCCAGCCCCTGATTTTCATGCCGCCTTGGCTCAATCGCCTGCGTTTTCAAAACATGTAATGGGGGATTATGCGCGCCGCGTTGAAAGCTTGGTGGGACTGATTGGCCGCTTGACTTCGCGAGATGTGAAAGCAGAGATCGCCGCCACCCTATTAGACGAAATGGACGCCGAAGGCGTGGTGCATCTCACTCAGGTTGCCCTTGCTCGTAATATTGGCACGGCCCGTGAAGTTGTTGCCCGAAAACTGGCCGAGTTCGAAGCACAAGGCTTGGTGAAGCGTGAAAGAGGGCGTATCCGTATCCTAGATAAAACCAGCCTTATGTGACTTGGTCACATAGAGGTGTGCGGAGGGTATGCTATAGTCCTTGCAATGGATATGATCCAGAAAAGATATATGGGAGAGTAAAATGACTAAGAATGTTGGAAGTATTGAACGTTTACTACGCATAATCATCGGTGCCGCTCTTGTGGCTTGGGCCTATTTCGGCGGCGTGACATGGGCATATCTTGGTGTCGTACCACTCTTGACCGGTTTGGTCGGTTGGTGCCCGCCCTATGCTATTTTCGGGATTAGCACCTGTAAAATGAAAAAATAATCAAATTGGTTAGAGCCGAAGGCTTTATCCTGAACAGCCTGCACAGCGCCCCGTTGCAGGCTGTTCACACTTTCTTGAGTGGCAAATGCGTTGCCGTGAGATGACATTTGAGAAGACAATCCCTATATAGGGTGTATTAGTTTTTAACGGCAAAATAATGATGATAAATACGATCGAACAAAATGAGCCTACGATCCGCTTGGCGGTATTTGGCGGCGTTCTTATCCTCATGTTGATCTTGGAAACTCTGTTTCCTCGTAAAGCTCGCACACAAAACAGAGGCCTACACATTGCCACTAACCTTGGCATTGTTGTGCTCTATACATTGGTGATGCGGGTCCTTTTCCCTGTCGCCGCGATGGGGACGGCTGTTTACGCCGCTTCCAAAGGTTGGGGACTGCTCAATCTTTTTGAAATGCCTGTGTGGGCACATATTCTAATTTCTGCTGTCTTGCTTGATATGGCCGTGTATTGGCAACATGTGGCGTCCCATAAAATCCCGATGATATGGGCTTTTCACAAAATGCACCATGCTGACCGCGACATTGACGCGACCACTGGCATTCGTTTTCACCCCGTCGAAATTGTGTTGTCCATGCTTTATAAAATGGTGATTGTGCTGATCCTTGGCCCCCATGTTATTGGCGTGTTTATCTTTGAGGTGGTCTTGAACGGTTCAGCCATGTTTAATCATGCTAATATTCGATTACCGCTTTGGCTTGATAAAATCGTGCGTATTCTCTTTGTTACGCCAGACATGCACCGTGTCCACCATTCTGTGATTGTCAAAGAGACCAACTCGAATTACGGGTTTAATTTATCCATTTGGGATAAATTATTTGGCTCATATATCGCCCAACCCAAAGAGGGCCATGATAAAATGACCATTGGCCTGTCAGAATACCAAACCGATGACCCTAGCCATATTGTCTGGTGTTTGAAATTACCTTTTACAAAATAACTAACCTCAGGAGATTCTCATGAAAAACAAAGTTCTTACCATTATCGCCATTACCAGCCTCGCCACTCTTTCTGCATGTTCCAAAGCGGAAACCGCGCAGCCCGACGCCGCCGTGACAACACAAGTTCACGAGATGAAAGTTACACATGTCGATGCAAAACAAGCCAGTGAATTAATCGCAGGTCGCCCTGATTTAGTCGTTCTAGATGTCCGTACCCCAGGTGAATTCGCCCAAGGTCACATTGAAGGAGCTGTAAATATTGATTTTAAAAATGCCGATTTTGCCACACGTTTAACTGAATTGGATTTGGGGCAGGATTACCTTATTCATTGTCGTTCAGGTGGTCGCTCAACACGGTCTTTGGAAGTCTTTAAGAAGGTCGGCTTTAAGCATATTATCCATATGGACGGCGGTATTATTGGCTGGAATAAAGCCCAATTGCCGACGGTTAAATAACCAACATGCGTAAATTACTCATTCCGGGGGTATTGCTAGCATTACTTGCTGCATTTATCCTCACACCGAAAGAAGCTATCCTCATGCAAGACGGATTGATTACCAAACAAAGTGCCCATAGCGTTGATGTTACTATTGACCGCCTAGAGGGCGTGGTCAGGAAAAAGGGGCTAACGGTATTTGCCCGGATTAACCACCAAGAAAATGCAGCCAATATGGGGCTTGAAATGCCAAGTTCTACATTGCTTATCTTTGGTAGCCCGAAAATTGGCGCGCCTTTGATGAATATTTCACCGACCATCGGGATTGATTTACCCGTGAAAGCTTTGGCATATGAGGGAAGTGACGGGAATGTGTATCTTTCTTATAATGACCCTGCCTATTTGCAAACCCGCCACAAGTTAAAGAGCGGGCAAGGGGCTCTTGCCAAGATGAGCAATGCATTGGATAAAATGTCGACACACGCAGTTTCTGAATAATTGCTCTAGGATTTTGTGGGTAATTCCCTATATGCAAGATTGGACACTGTTTTAATCTGCCTAGGTCATTATGAAACTCACGCACATAAATGTTCATGAAGCACATGAACGACTGACGGAAAACCCGGAAATTACCATTCTGGATTTACGGACAGCCGAGGAGTTCGAGCTGTTTTATATTGAAGGGGCGCAAAACATTGATGCCCTTGGCAAATATTTTGCTTTCGAGATCAAAGAATTGGACAAGGAAAAAACATACCTTGTCCATTGTCACTCGGGGGAACGCAGTTTGAAAGCTTTGGAAGAATTTAAAACGCAAGGCTTTAAAAACATCATCCATATGGACGGTGGTATGCGTGAATGGAACCACGAAAAGCTTCCTGCCGTATATAACTGGACGATTTAGAACGCATTTAACTCAAATGCTGCGCATAACCCTTACCATCCTCTCCTGGGGAAGAGGAGGTGTTTTATTCCTCTATTGTCACTATTGCGCCGGAAACCATTATTGCTTAAACTTTATTGTTTAACTATCGGAGAGAATACGTGCCGTCCACGCCTTTTAAAATTTATGGGTATCTGATTTTAGCAGCAGTGGTTGGGCTAATCGGGTATATTACTTTCGGATTTATTTTTCTTTCATATAGTAATAAAACTTTGACCGCCGGATGCGAAAAAGAATTCTGCGTGGAACAAACCAAGGCTCAAGTCGTGGCCTTATTTGACGGCAAGTTTAGTTTTGATCTCGGCACAATGGTGCCCTACGACCCAACGATTAAACCGAGCCAATATGTATATACCGATCATGCCAATTCGATGGATGAAATGATTGCGACTGATCTATGGACAATCGTTTATGACAAAGAAAAAGGCTGGAGTAAATTTGTTCATTTGAAATTTCGGGACGAAGTTCTCTATCAAATTGATGTCGTAAACTATGGGCCATTCTATCTGGTCGTGTAACCACCCTTGCTCCAATGGGAATACACCTCCAGCTAATCCCCTCCTTCGCGGGAATGAGTGGAGTGATGAGTTTACTTTGCCATTGTTTCCATCAAACCTTTGGCAATATCCATATAAATTTTGGCATGTTCGCTATCGGGTTTGGCAATGACAATCGGGGTGCCGTCATCGGCGTGGGTGCGAATGTCTAGGTGAAGCGGAACTTCGCCGAGGAACGGGATGTCTTTTTCTTTCGCTGTTTCTTTGGCCCCGCCGTGGCCGAAAATATCACTGCGTTCGCCGCAAGAAGGACAAATGAATGTGCTCATGTTTTCGATCATGCCGAGGATTGGTGTCTCGGTTTTCGTGAACATATCATAGGCTTTTTTAGCATCGATGAGCGCAATGTCTTGCGGTGTCGAGACGATGACAACACCCGTAAGCGGTACGGTTTGTACGAGGGTAAGCTGCGCGTCACCAGTGCCAGGGGGAAGGTCAACAATCAGGATGTCTAAATCCCCGTCTTCTGTCCATGCAACCCCGTTCAAGAGCTGTTGTACAGCGCCAATGACCATTGGCCCGCGCCAAACGGTTGCTCGCCCTTCAGGGACAAGATAGCCCATCGACATGGCTTTCATGCCGTGGCGGACAACCGGTTCGATCATGTCTTCGGAAGTGAAATTCGGTTTTGCACCTTCGCCTAACATGCGCTGCACAGAGGGGCCGAAAATATCACAATCAAATACACCAACTTTCCACCCTTGGGCGGAAAATGCGGCGGCTAAATTGATAGAGGTGGTGGATTTACCTACGCCGCCCTTACCAGAGGCAATGGCAAGAATGCGTTTGATCCCTTTAATTGGTTCAGGTTTTGGCGGTGGTTTTGCGCCATGCCCAAAGCCCTTTTTCGGTGGGGCTGTTTTGGGGGCTTGGTTTTGACCTTTAGTATCGGCATCGGCTGGCCCGCTATGGGCGGTCATGACAGTTCGCACGGTTTCTACGCCGGAAAGTTTGGCGACGGCTTCGTCGCATTTTTTCCGTACACCTTCCATGATACCAGCTGTGCCTTGGTCGATTTTCATGGTCACATGTACGGTACCACCGTCAACATGAACGTCTGAAATAGCGCCGGAACTGACGATGTCTTTTCCGGTTTTCGGATGGATAACCGTACCAAGTGCCATCAGCACTTTTTTCTTGTTGAGTTTTTTAAACATTAGACTTTGTTCTCTCCATAAAACAGTGTCACCGCATGTTTGGCTTCCGCAAAAAACAACCAGCGTTCAAACACAAGGCCAAATGCACAAGAGATAGCTGCCCCGATTAGGACAAGAGTTCTGCTGCTACCGCCGACATATTGGATAGCTAGACCGATCATGATAAAAGGCAAGATAAATCCGAAAATTGCTGCAATTAAACGAATTTTCGAAGCGTGTTTTCTGGCAATTTTATAGCCCATTTCTTTAAGCAGAAAATTATCGCTGGAATGGGGGGAGGCGGCGAGAGAAACTTTGCCGAATTTGCCCAGCCCCGTAGCGCTTTCTGCCGTACTAACGGCATTGCCAGAATGGATGTGGCGCCAGTACATGATTTTGACGAGCAAACCAACAATGAGTAACACGCCGACTGGTATGAATAAATGATGGCTTGCGACATACATGCCAAAGAAGGATGTAATGGCGAGAGCTAGAACGGCGCCGCTCATTAGGGACATGACCAGATAACCAAATTTTGTCCATACATTATGCCATGACGGGATCGCTTTGATCGAGGCATATATCATGG
>JAJRSG010000007.1 GCA_024278915.1 Alphaproteobacteria bacterium | reverse complement strand
GCCATCAGTTCTGCTTGTAGCTTTTGATACTCATCCGACATTTGCTTGGCGTAACCTGCTGCTGTTTCCGCCTGTTTAAATTCTTCATTTTCAACCGCTATAAATTTGGCCCCCAAAGAAGCAACTTGTTCTTTTGCTGCGGGGCGAACATCTGTGGCCGTTGTGACCGCGCCGAGGCGTCTCGCCGTCGCAATGGCTTGCAAGCCAGCAACCCCTGCCCCCATAATAAACACTTTTGCGGGCGCAATTGTGCCCGCCGCCGTCATCATCATCGGAAATGCACGCCCGTAAACCGTGGCAGCTTCAACGACGCTTCTATATCCGGCCAAGTTAGATTGGGATGACAAAACATCCATCGCTTGGGCGCGAGAAATACGCGGGATATATTCAAGAGCATAGGCCGTTACCCCTGCTTTGGCACACGCCTGCGCGAAGTCAGGCTGATCTGTCGGGTTTAAAAGCCCTGCAATCCCTGCCCCTTTTTTCATTTTGGCAACGAGAGCTTTCGTGCCGCCATTAATACTCATGACCAAATCGGCCGACTTAACACAAGTGTCATTTGTCGTACTGATACTAGCTCCGGCGGCTTTATAATCTGCATCTGAAAAATGCGCGGCTTTACCTGCCCCTTTGGTAATCGTCAGGGAATGCCCTTTGGAAATATAAAATTTCACAGTATCGGGATTAACAGCGACCCGAGCCTCGTGGGCGGCAGTTTCTTTTAAAACAGCAATTTTCAAATGATTAGTCCTTAAATGAAGTTTATCCTGCGATCATCGAAATGAAGATACACATTAAGCCAGTTACACCCGCCATACCAAATAAAGTCATATACCAAGCACCGCCGAGTTTAAACGCAGGCGCGATCAGCAAACCAACAATCGTTGTAATGATCAGCGCTGGTAACCAAGACACATGCGCCGTAAATACAAGAATTGGCATCAACAATACGACAATGAGAAAAGCCGTAATAAAGGAAGACCCTTTGATAAAACCTTTGAAAGTTTTATCATGTCCAAAAATAGGCATTTCGCCACGAATATAATCTGAATGTTCGGAAGCCATAATCTCTCTCTTTAAAATAAAATTCCTGCATTTGGTTAGCATGGTGATTTTGCCCATGCAAGAGTTCACCCCCAAGAACTGAGTAATAATGTGGTTTTAGAGATTATTAACCCTCCTGATTAAACACAATTTCATGCCTTTGCCCCATATTGGCACATGAAAACAAACCAAAGAGCGGACAAAAGTCGGCCACACACAGGTTTTAGGTGAAATTATGGGCAAATCTATACTCATCGTTGATGACGATCCGACTCAACGACGTATCTTACAAGCGGTTATCGAAAAAAGTGGATTTTCCACCCTGCAAGCAGCAGATGGGAATATTGCCCTTGATATGGTCTTTGCCTCGGATAAGGCCAAGATTGACTTGGTCTTGCTAGATTTGGTCATGCCGGGACGAAGCGGCATGGAAACCTTAAAAGAATTAACAGCTAAGCGCCCCGAACTACCCGTCATTGTTTTAACTGGAACAGGCAGTATCGACGCCGTGGTCGCCGCCATGCAAGCTGGCGCTCGTGACTTTCTTGTAAAACCAGCCAGCCCTGAACGAATTATCGTCTCTTTACGAAATGCCTTTGAGATCAAAACGCTGGTACGCGAAGTCAGCCGCCTCAAAAAAACGGAAAAAGGCGAACTTACCTTTAAAGACTTAATCGGCAGCGCCTCCTCTATGCGAAGTGTTGTTGCCATGGGCGAACGCGGAGCCAAAGCCAGTATTCCGATCCTCATCACAGGGGAAAGCGGCGTTGGGAAAGAAGTCGTGGCGCGGGCCATCCAAGGAAGCTCTGAACGGGTTGGCAAGCCCTTTGTTACCGTCAATTGTGGCGCAATTCCTGAAAACCTTGTGGAAAGCATTTTGTTTGGCCACGAAAAAGGTAGTTTCACAGGCGCAAATGCGAAACATTTGGGTAAATTTCAAGAAGCAGACATAGGCACACTTTTCCTAGACGAAATCGGGGAATTGCCATTGGCAATGCAAGTGAAGTTGCTGCGAGTGTTACAAGAAGGGGAAGTAGACCCTGTTGGCTCTAAACGACCAACCAAAGTGGATGTTCGCATTATATCCGCCACCAATCGCAATTTGTCAGAAGCCGTCAAGAACGGTAGTTTCCGCGAAGATTTATATTATCGCCTCAATGTCTTTCCCATCGAGCTTCCAGCCCTTCGGGAACGCACAGAAGATATCGCGGCGCTTACCAGTCATTTCATCAAACGCTTTAATGCTCAAGAACGCATGAGCGTGCGAGGCGCCAGTGCGCAAACACTGGAAATGTTAAGAAATTTTGATTGGCCGGGCAATGTTCGCCAATTGGAAAATGCGATATTTCGTGCCGTTATCCTATCTGATGGGCACATGTTACAGCCACAAGATTTTCCACAAATCTCTGGTTTGTCGCCCGTTATCCCGTCGCAAGAAAGCGCAGGCATGGAAAGTAGTACTGACACAACCGAAGAAGACAAAGACGAAGTCGATATTAGCATCCTTGACCGTAGTGGACATCTCCGTTCTCTGGAAGCAATCGAGCGTGATCTTATTGAATTCGCGATCGACACATATAGTGGTCATATGTCTGAAGTGGCCCGACGTCTTGGAATTGGTCGTTCGACCCTTTACCGGAAAGTACGAGAACATGAACTCGCCGTTGAGGAGAAGGCCGCCACAAAAAAAGCAGCCGCGCAATAAAAGCCGCAACCGCATTAAAGTATTAGAAAGATTTAGCGCCTAACAAAGACCCATATATGGTTAATAATATGGGTTAACATAATGTCTTTGCTTAAATCTCGAACTACGAAAATTTTGTTACTTGGCGGCGTCGCTGCATTTGCGGTTTCAACCCCTATTTTTGCCTCCAATGGATTAGGTTTGCGCGGTGGTCATATGGCCCCGCAAGCTTATGGCATGCAATACGCGAGTAACGCCTATGTGGCGCCACAAGCTCAAGCCTATTATCAGCCTCAATTCAGACCTCAACCGCAATATCTGGGTCAAGCTGTCACAGGGCAATATCAGTTTCAACCTGGATATCGACCAACGAATATGTCGTCTTCTTATGTAAGGGCGAATAGCGCGCAATTTAGAATGGCGCCATCTGTCAACCAACTCGTAAGTCAGGGTGTTCCCATTGGTAATTATCAATATGCCAGTTACCAACCCAATCATCTGCAACTCCGGGGCGCAAGCCGTGGGTCTTATGACAGAAGTTTTAATGTTGGCGGTAACGCTGTTAACACAAGTGTCGCCCACACCAGAAAAATGCTGGATTGGCAAGAAAACACTACGGGGAAAACCCTATCCCTATTAGTTAACAAAGCGAATGGCACCCTCACCCCGAACTCTCTCACGATTGGTGGCGGTATGAAAGCTGGCCTCATGTGGCAAACAACGAGCGATGCGGGTCTATTCCCGATTTTATCCCGGTTCCCAGACTTTACAGCCAGAACAGAAACCTCATCTGGCGTCTTTGCCATTAACAATGCCGCCCTTGCCTTTACTGGTACCTTTGGAGATTGGACGAGTTTTTATCTTCAACCTGAATATTCAGAAACCGAGTTTTTCGGCCAAAGCGAATTCCAACTTCGCAAAGCCTTCGTCGTCTTTGGTAACTTGGAAAAAACACCATTTTATGCGGCATTTGGCCGCAAAACCATCGATTTTGGTAACTTTGACGGCTATAATGCCTTTACCCAAACCGAAGCCCAGCATTATTTCCATGCCGTCAGTGACCAACCTGTATTGGAGCTAGGGTATTACAACAATGGCTTCAAATTAACAGGTACAGCATTTAGTGGCGGTCGCCAGCTTCGCCTCGGTTATGCAGGAGCTGAAAACGAAAATAAAATTGCCAACTTTGCCGCCAGTGTCGAGAAGGAATTTTTACTCGGGAATCAAGGTGCTTTCACCGTCGGTACCAGTTATATTCACGACACTAGCTACCGTAATAATTACACAGCTCATACATTTGGACTTATTGGCAGCGGCACACCACCTACCAACTTCATCGAGTATAGAAATGGCGCTGTAGACGTATTTGCAGAATATAACAGCCCATTATTTGACCTGATGGTGGAATACACAACCACCCTAAAACCATGGGGCGCAGCCATTCCACAAGACGCGAACGGGTTTGTAGATCCGATCTATATTATTGACCCACTTGGCGCACCGGATGACATTGACAACATTAGTTTCGACCAAAAACTTGGCGTTCTTGTTGCCCAAGCCCGCGTCAAACCTATGTTACCCAATGGTCGCCGCATGACTTTAGCCGCCGTCGGCAGCTGGGGTAAAATTGGTGATAACTACGTGGGTGTCGGGATTGGCGGACAACCAACTACGTGGGAGAGCAACCAACAACACGCCCTCAGCGTCCAATACCCGGTTAGTGATTATCTCGATTTTGGTATGGAATATGTCTATAATAAAGGCTTCATCCCTTTCGTCGGGCCACAGCTTGTCTCTAATGACAGCGTAACTGCCCACGCTGTAAATGTCGGGTTCAAAGCACGCTTCTAGACTTTTACCTACGGGCGGTTTAAAGCCACTTCATGCATATCGTTCAAAGTTCAGACACGCCAATAGCACCCGAAATCGAATTTGGCGACTTCATGAAAGTCGACATCCGTGTCGGTACGGTCATCAAGGCAGAAGAGTTTCCGCAAGCCCGTAAACCCGCCTATAAATTGTGGGTGGATTTTGGCGGTAGCATTGACGTTAAAAAATCATCTGCCCAAATCACCGATCGTTATTCACTCACCGAGTTAATCGGCCGAAAAGTGGCCGCTGTTGTCAATTTTCCGCCCCGCCAAATCGGCCCCTTTATGTCAGAAATTCTTGTACTGGGCTTTCCCAATGAAAAAGGGGAAATCATCCTATTTGCCCCCGATAGCCACGTCCCAAACGGATCAAGGCTAGCCTAACCCCCGCCCCGCGCTTAGCGGAAAGAAGGCACTCTGTTGTGAGGGCCGAATATATTGACAGCCACAAGACAGGGAAAATGTGTTAACCCTGCTTAACCATCCAATCGGAAGCTGTACTTGCAACCCATTCAAATTCAGTGTTTGGGTTGATTGTTTGCTTGATATTTACGGCGGCATCACGGCTTGGATTTACCACTATCACTTTTGATGCCCCTGTTGGGGCGCTTCTTTTTTTTGGAGATACAATAACCCCATCTTCTTGACTGTGAAATCCGCACCTCAACATAAATTTTGCATAAAAATCGGAAGTTGGCAAAGAGTACCCAATAAATACTATTTCATTTGCTTGACCAAGTACGTCAACGCATTGCTGCATTGTTTTTTTATATATTGGCGCTTCAAAGTTCTTTAGAAAGGTTGGTGGAATAATATATGGGATATATAATCGAGTTGGCTTTTTTGATATTGGGCTTCTATATTTTTTAAACAGATAAACAACCTGATTATCTACTCCATCCTCTAAGCGCTCTCTTAGATTCTCTTCAATTTTTCCTGTTTCGGAAGTAGCTTTGTCATCTTGTGTTTGCGCATGCCAATTCAATGAACCATGTGGTTTTAGTATCCTAATTTGCTCCCTTGAACCCTTGCCAAATCCATAATGGCTGGCACTTAAATCATTATCAAAAAGCAATTGCTCAATTATCAAATCATAATTGAATGAAATAATAGTGGCTTTTTGCTCCTGTACTAGTTTTTTGAAGGCCGAAAGCCACTGAAATTTACTCGACAAGTCTCCAAACACGTCTTCTGCTTGGATATGAAACTTTGTGACGATGGTATTGAGAATATTGTTTTTAACAGCTTCAACTTCGGATTTAGTAAAAGTACCTTCTTCTTGCCGAGTGTGTTCAAACAAAGCAATGTTAGTATCTATTTGCGTAAGTAAATCTTCAATATTTGGGTGGCTTAATAAATCATTTCGATTAAATGTTCCATTGTGAAATTCAATAATTTTTGGAAGCAATTTTTTTGTTGGGTTATCTAGCCCATCCCAAATATAATCAAGCATCCCGTTTGTTAGCGGAAAGCCCAGTCCTACTGAAAATCCAGCCCCTATAACATATACCGTTTTCTTCATTGCTAATGGCTACCATTATTTTAGGCTATATACCATTTATTTGAGCCCCATTTGAAAGAGAAAGTAACCATCTCACTAGCTCCCGCCTTCTCTGCCTACACAAGGGTGCTCTGAAACGAGGATGAGTGAGGGTATTAGTCTTTTCCGCCTTTGATCACCCTTAACATGGGCTTGCCTTTGGGCGGAGTTGGGGGTTCGTCTTCTCTCATATCATCTTCGATATGACGAACGCGGGGCTGAAAATTTGATTGTTTTTTAAAACTGGATCTAGGCTTGAAACCACCTTGCTTTTTGTTTTCAGGGGCCTGCTTGCCTTTATCTTTGATTTTACGGCGCATTTGGGCAAGTACCTGTTTTTGCCGCATGGACAGGGCATCAGACGCCCCGCCTTTGTTTCGATCAGCAAAAGCTGCGTCGTATTTATCCAAGCGTTCATCAACCGAGGTGATGAATTCATCTTCCCAGTCCGTGATCTCGCCTAAATCTTCGAGCTGCTTTTTAGCTTTTTTAAGTTGACGCTGGGCACTGCGCGCCCGCCGGATACGTGCTTTTTCATCTTTAAGGCGACGTTTTTCCACGTCGGCATCGCGGGCAAGCTGTTCTTGTTGCCATTGATACTTGGGATCATCTGGGTTGTCGCCGTTCAGAGCACCCTACCCTTCACCAGCATCCATATATAGCTCAAGCAGGGCTTCCTGATCTGCGCGCTCATTGGCATCTATTTTTCGCAAAGTAATCGCCTTGCGAATAATTTTTGTGTCAAAGCCAAATGTTTTTGCTTCCGCGTAAACTTCGCGAATATCGGCTGCAAGTTCTGTTTTCTCAGCTTCCAGGCGCTCAATCCGGGCAAAAAACTGTTTGAGTTTTTCCCGTGTTGTTTCGCCCATACTTTCGGCCCGTTGTTCATCTGTAATCATATTTATCTCCAAAATTTGCCGTAATTTAACCAAGCCTGCACATAGGATGCAAGCTTAATAAATCATTGTTGTGGATTGAATTTCGCTTTACAGTGGAGCAAGGGAGGAAATAATGAAAACAAAACTAAAACACCTAAGTTTTATCTGCATTAACATTATTCCTCTCGACACATTCACGCCCGCCACGCCAATTTCGACACAAATACTTAAGGAGAAATAAAATGAAAAAATTTCTAAAATGGTCTGTACTTCTGCTAATTTTACTCGGACTTGGCGGCGCATATTATTTCTTTAAAATTTTACCGGTCACCGTCGACAAAAAAATGAATGTTGTCTTTGACCATGCTCCTTATGAGGTATCTCAAGCTGCCAAAGATTTACACGCCAACCTGCGGGTTGCCGATCTGCATGCAGATACTTTACTGTGGAAGCGGGACCCATCCAAGCGGCAAACCCGTGGACAAACCGACTTCCCGCGTTTACGAGACGGCAGCGTCGCCTTGCAAGTATTCTCAACGGTAACCTTTGTCCCCAAGAACCTGAACGAAAATAGTAACACAACAGACAGTGACCAAATGGTTTTACTGACGGCGGCACAAGGGTGGCCCAAGCGGACACACCACTCCATTTATGAGCGCGCTCTTTACCAAGCTGAACGTCTACACAAAGCACAAGAAGCGGCAAATGGGGACTTCGTCATTGCCAAAACCAAAGCAGACCTCAAGAAAGCTTTACAAGATCGCCAAGCCAATAAAAATGTACTGGTTGGCGTTCTAGCCACCGAAGGCGCACATCCGCTAGAAGGAAAAATCGAAAATCTGGATAATTTATATGACGCCGGATTTCGAATGATCGGTCTGCAGCATTTCTTTGACAATGAACTTGGAGGTTCCTTGCACGGCGCTACTAAATCAGGCCTCACCCCTTTCGGCAAGCAAGTGGTTAAAGCGGTTGTTGAAAAAGGCATGATGATCGACGTGGCCCATTCCTCGGTCAAAGTTGTAGAAGATGTATTGGCCGTAACAGACGCGCCGATGGTTATTTCTCACACAGGGATTGTTAGCCTTTGTAACCATCCCAAGCGTAATATTCCCGACCGCCTGATGCACCAGATCACAGAACGCGGTGGTCTCATTGGCGTCGGTTATTGGGAAATGGCTGTGTGTGACACGTCACCAGAAGGAGTCGCAAAAATGCTCATTCACGGCGCTAAAACCTTCGGGGTTGATCATATTGCTCTCGGTTCTGACTTTGACGGTGCTGTAAAAACTGCGTTTGATACATCTGAGTTGGTCGCCGTCACAAACGCTCTCCTCAAACAAGGCATGAGCGAAGCCGACATCGCCAAAGTCATGGGCGAAAATCAAATTGCCTACTTCCTGAAACATCTACCGGATGAATAACTGGGTTGTGTATATTCTCCGGTGTAAGGACAATAGTCTTTACACCGGTGTCACCAATCACATGGAAAAACGCTTGAAAGCCCATAATGATGGCAAAGGGGCGAAATATACGAAGGCTCGACGCCCCGTGGTGATGGTCTATTCAGAGAGTGCCCAAAACCGAAGCGAGGCACAAAAGCGGGAAGCAGCAATTAAGAAGCTTTC
>JAJRSG010000283.1 GCA_024278915.1 Alphaproteobacteria bacterium | reverse complement strand
TCCTTGAGAAACTCTTTGGCATCGGCGAGTTCTGTAAATACATCATAACGAGCCGTTGGAATATCGTGGCGGGTACAAAAATCTTTGGTAAAGGCTTTGGACGTTTCCAACATGGCGGCGGCTTCTGTTGGGCCAAAACAATCGATGCCCTGTTCGGTTAATGCGTCAACCAATCCCATGGCTAGTGGTGCTTCGGGGCCGACAATGACGAAACCGATATTTTCACGCTGGACTAATGCGAGAAGGCGAATCACATCATCGGCGGCCACATGGGCGCAATCGGCAATTTCGCAAATTCCTGCATTACCGGGAGCGCAGATCAAGTGATCGCACAAAGGACTTTGGCTAATTTTCCACGCGAGGGAATGCTCGCGTCCGCCACTGCCAACCAAAAGAATTTTCATATCCTAAGTCTTTCTTATTTGGTGATATTGTTTTAAGCCATTATATGAACGAACACAGCTCAATAAGAAAGTAATTTTCGTGGATACATCGCCCACTAATGCACATGAATACTCGGTCTCTGAACTGGCGTTTTCATTAAAACGTACCGTCGAGGAAACCTATGGCCGTGTCAGAGTGCGCGGAGAGCTCGGTCGTGTGGTGATTGCTAAATCAGGTCACATGTATGTAGACGTTAAAGATGACAAGGCGGTGATCGCTTCCATCATGTGGAAAGGCTCGGTTTCGCGCCTATCTGTCAGGCCTGAAGAAGGTATGGAAGTGGTGGTAGAGGGTAAGCTTTCGACTTACCCCGGGCGTTCCCAATATCAGCTTGTAATTGATAAGCTTGAACCCGCAGGGGTTGGCGCGCTGATGGCATTGCTGGAAAAACGTAAGAAGCAATTGGCATCTGAAGGCTTATTTGATGAAAACCGCAAAGTAGAATTGCCGTACTTACCACAAACCATCGGTGTGATTACTTCGCCTACCGGTGCCGTGATTCGCGATATATTACACAGAATTTCAGACCGTTTTCCCGTCCGGGTTTTGGTTTGGCCTGTGCTTGTTCAGGGCGATAAGGCCGCGGCGCAAATTGCGGGTGCGATTACTGGATTTAATCATATTCATGAAGGGGGTGATCTTCCTAAACCGGACGTCTTGATTGTCGCAAGGGGCGGCGGATCAATTGAAGACCTTTGGTGTTTTAATGAGGAAAATGTTGTACGGGCAGCCGCCGCTTCGGATATTCCACTCATTAGTGCGGTGGGGCATGAAACTGACTGGACACTTTTAGATTATGTGGCGGATGAGCGCGCTCCGACGCCGACGGCGGCAGCAGAAATTTCTGTACCGGTGCGGGCCGAATTGCTTGATACGGTGGAAGATTATGCCCTGCGGTTAAAGCGTGGTTTGACTCGCACAGTTGAACATAAGAAAATCGGGCTTGGGGCTGCGAAACTACCGCGTTTGGAAACCGTATTATCTGCACCAAGGCAAAGGTTAGATTTAGTGTTGGCACGGTTATTACCTGCACTTGATTTAGGGCGGCGTGCTCATGAAAACCGATTGAAATTAGTATCGAGCCGTTTGCGTTCGGATACTTTAGCTCGGGATATATCCACCAAGGGAGAAAAGCTAGATACGGTCTCACGGGAAGCATATAAAGCCATGCGCCGCAAGCTAGAACGGTTTGGGGAGCGGTTAAGCGGATCAGCCAAACTGCTGGAAGCTTATAGCTATCAGGGGGTGTTGGAGCGTGGCTATGTGTTGGTAACCGATAGCGATGGCAAGTTGGTGCGTCGAGGAAAGCGATTAAAAACCGGAGAAGCTGTGACACTCACCTTTAGTGACGCAAAGAGGGGGGCTGTGATTGACGGGCAAGCGAGCCCCAAAAGAAAATCTGTAAAAAAACCAAATGAAAAGCAGCAAGACCTCTTTTGATTTGCACATAATTAGGATAAACCAACCACATGTTAAATTTTACCAATAATTCTGGCCCAGCGAAACTGCACTACGGGTCGTCTGATTATATGATTTTAGAACAAGGCAGTTATGTTCTTTGCGCGGTAACAGGTGATAAAATTCCGCTTGATGACCTCAAATACTGGAGTGATGTATTGCAGGAGGCTTATATTAACGCAGAGGCCAGTACCAAGCGCTTGCTCGAGACGAATTCTTGAAAATTGTCTATTTTTTGATTGTTGCCTTGTTTGTTTCTGCGTGTGGGCAAGGCAAAAGTGAGGCACAAATTGGCCAGTCAGAAGCACTCACCGCTTCCACTCAAACAGACACACAGACTGTTGCTCCTTCACCTGAGCTATTGCTTCCAAAGCATGGACACCAGATAGAGTGTCTCGGCGTAAAAGAGCAAGGTGGTTCGGTAATTTGCCAAACATCTCCCGGTTCTGTCGTAAAAATTGGCGGTATTGCCACTAAAGCAGATGAACTTGGCCGTGTGATCTTAGGATTTGACCGAGACGCGCCAAATGAAGAAATTGTCGAATCCACTTCTATTGAAGGTGAAACGATACGTCTTTCTATAAAAATTGCGCCGCGGACATATACAATATCTCGAATTGATGGCCTCCCGCCTTCACAAGTTTCTAATTATTCCAAAGCGCAACTTGTTCGTATTCGCAGTTCTTCCGCGCGAAAAAAGAAGGGTTTTTCGTCGCGTGAACAAACGATGTGGTTTAAAGACGGATTTGCTTATCCACTTAAAGAGTTTATCAAAACCTCGCCATTTGGTGCGCAACGCATCTTGAACGGCGTGCCGAAAAGTCCCCATTACGGGGTGGATATTGCCGCCCCTGTTGGTACGCCGATTTATGCGCCGGCTGATGGTGTGGTCAGCCTTGCCGATGATGATTTGTATTTCGAGGGTGCCATGGTTTTGTTAGATCATGGGCAGGGGTTAATTTCTATGTATTTGCACATGAACGCGATTGATGTAGCCCCTGGACAGGTGGTGAAACGAGGCGAAAAAATTGGGGAAGTAGGGGCAAAAGGACGGGCAACAGGTCCGCACTTGTGTTGGCGCTTAAAATGGCGTAATCGCCATCTCGACCCAGAACTTTTAACACAATGGCCCACGCATGAGCACGCAAATGATTAAACCTGCAAAAGAATGTCAAACCATGACGGAAGTGCGTCTGGGTGTGGATGCACTTGACCGTGAACTGGTTGCGTTGATTGCGAAGAGACAAAGCTATATGGCAGCGGCGGCTCGTATTAAAACTGAACGCAATACAGTACATGATAGTGCGCGAATTGAAGATGTTGTTGCCAAGGTGAAACAATCGGCAGAAAAATTGGGGTTAAGCATAGAGATTGCGGAACCTGTGTGGCGGGAACTTATTAAGCAATCAATTGCATACGAGTTCACAGAATGGGACCGCATCCGAAAACCCGTTTAATTTTCAACTATTAATATTTTATTTTCCTGCTAGTTTATTTGGAACGATTCGGGGATGTGGGGATATTTATGAGTTGGGCAAAGTTGCTTGAAGAGCGAACCGCGCTTGCGAGTGCTCTTGATTTGGTTGGGGATCAGTGGACGATGATGATCGTTACTGGCTGTTTGGCTGGTTATCGACGGTTTAATCAGATTGAAAGACATTTGGGAATTAACCGGAACCTACTTAAATCCAAATTGGATAGGCTGGTGGCGGCAGGTGTATTAGATAAAAAACCTCATAAAGAAAACTCAAAGCACTATGCGTATTTCCCAACTGAAATGTGTTATGATTTACGCTCTGTAATTGTCGGTCTAGGGGTTTGGGGGCAAAAACATATTACCAAAGAAGACACAGCGATTAAACATGTACATGCAGATTGTGGAGGGCAGTTACTCATCAATATGTATTGTGAAAAATGCCATTCTCCCGTTGCTGCCTTAGATGTTGGGTTGCATTTAAATCCGGGGGCAGGGGAGTTAGCGACGCAAATTGTAGAAATTTCAAAAGTAATTTAGAATATCTCTAAGCGTTAACATAAAATTAGTACATATTATGTATCAATTACATAATTGATGAGCACAGGAAGTGCGGCATTCATTTTCATATAAGAATATCGGAAATGTGAAGTTACCAAGCGACGTATGCAGTTTGTTTGGAAAACGGGAGCCGTGACGTAACCTGATTGTCCCACATCAATCTGTGTTTCGTCACGGCCCAAACCTTCTATATTAGATAATGCTTAAGTTAACATGGTCTTAATGGGCCAACTTATTTCCGTTGATAAATCTCTTTTGGCCAACGTCGATGTACCCAGAACCAGTCGGTAGGGTTTCCCCGTATATGATTTTCAATAAATGTAGTGATTTTGACAACACCGTTTTTTATATCGGCGCTTCGGCTTTCCGTTTTTTGGAGAGCGAGTGGGGCGTGAATGGTTACTTTGAAATGTGCGCCCTGTGTTCTGATAATGGACATGGGTATGAGAGGCGCCCCCGTTTGCAAAGCAAGGCGGGTTGGCCCTGGTGCGGTCATGGCACCCACACCAAAAAATGGAATTTCAATCCCTTCATCAAATTTTTGATCGTTAAGAAGGGCGATGCTTTGCCCGTTGCGTAGAGCGGTGATCAGTTCCTTTGCTCCTTTGGCACCAGATTTGGCAACCATTAATTTTATCCCATATGCGGCCCGTTGTTGTCGGATGCGCTTGTCAAAATAAGGATTGTTAGTGGGGCGATACGTCACACGGATCGGTAGCTCTGCTTGAGAAAATACGGCGGCCATAATTTCCCAATTGGCAAAATGCCCTGAAACAAGAACACCACCTTTATTTTCACGTTTTAGGATTTCAAGATGCTCTAAACCAACCACTTCAACTCTGGAGTTTTTATCAAATACCCTGACACGACCTAGAAGAGGAAATTCTCCAAACGTGCGCCCAAGCCTGTTCCAGCTTTCGGCAAGCCATTTCTCTATCTGCTCATCGCTTTCATCGGGGAAGGCAATCCGCATCCCCGTTTTGGCGATATGGTGTTTGGATGTCCGTGGACCAATCCACCCGACGGCTTTGCCAAAAAAGGCAGATACAGCATCAAAAGAAAAAGGCAGGAGGAGAAGGCGGACAATGTCATAGGCGAGCACTTCCAAACGCCACTTCAGATGCTTTGAAAAATTAGCCATTATGTTTTTGCCGCCGTAATGATGGGGTGTAAAAGTCGCCGTAAGGTTAATTCATCTTCAAATTGAACGGAAACAGGCCAGACATTGATGAATTTTTTAAAGGGAGGGGCAATGCGTACATAATCTTTCTCAGTGGTAATTAATTTGGCCCCGTACTCGCCTGAGAGTTCCATTAGGCTTTGGATGTCGGTTTCTTTGTACTTGTAATGATTGGAATAAGGTAGGCTTTCGACTAACTCGGCACCATGGCGCAAGAGGGCATCAAAAAACTTATTTGGCCGCCCAATGCCAGCAAAGGCAAATAACTTTCCAGATGGCAATTGTGCTTTGGGCGCAAGGTGGGCGCTAATGACAGGGAAACCTGAAAGTTGTTTAAGTAGTTCTTCATCAGGTTCAAAATCTGCATTTGGTTTCATCAAAATGATGGCATCTGTGCGTGCAAGAGCTGCCTTAACGGGTTCGCGTAACGGACCCGCTGGAAAAACATGCTCATTGCCAAACCCAATTTCCGCGTCCACAACGAGCAGGGAAAGGCTCTTATTTACGGTGGGGTTTTGATGTGCATCGTCCATGACGATTACGCGGGCGCCTTGGGCTCGTGCCGCTTTGGCGCCGTCACTGCGGCTATGTGAAATCCAAACAGGGCCATGTTTAGCCAGCAGTAATGGCTCGTCACCAACTTGGGCTGCACTATGCTTTTTTGTGACGACGACCGGGCCTTTTTCTGTACCGCCATAACCACGGCTCAAGGCAACAGCATTTAACCCCATGCGCGTAAAACTCTCGAGCAGGTAGGCCGTTACAGGGGTTTTCCCGGTACCGCCTACACTCGCATTTCCGACACTGATAACTGGAATTCCGGGGTTGTAAGGGGTGGCATCTTGCATGCGTTTTGCCGTAGAATGTCCATATATCCACCCGAATGGCGTCAGTAAGGTTCGCAAGAACGGCGCTGATCCACGGCCATGTTTAATGTTCCAAAACTCGGGCGCTTGCATCATTATCCGCCGGACTTCGTTTGCGGGAGTAGCGGAGAAATACGGTCCCAAACATATTCCAAGACATCGTTTCGGCTTTGCGCGAATTGCAAAGCAGCATCAGATTGTGCTTTTCGTGTTTTCTCGTTTTTGAGAAATTTTAATATGCTAGGGGCTAATTCCTGATCACTTAAAATGCGAGTGGCTCCATCATAGCGAAACAGTGCCATATAGGCATCGGCAAATGAAGAAATGTGTTTTCCGGCAATAATCGTACATCCGAGCCTTGCTGGTTCTAATGGATTGTGGCCTGATAAGCCTTGCACGAGAGAGCCGCCAATAAAGCCGACTTTGGCAAGGCGGTACACCATTCCCATATGGCCAATGCTATCGACTATATAGACATCTGTTTCTCTTGTCGGAAGGCGGTGCGAAGATCTACGCAAGGATTTAAGCCCTGCTTTTGTAAGAATGTCTTTCACTTCTTTTGCCCGCTCAGGATGCCGAGGGGCCAGAATAAGCAAAGCGTTCGGAATGGATTTTTTAATTTCGATGACGGATTGGGCAATTAACTCTTCTTCGCCCTTATGTGTACTGGCCGCACACCATATGGCGCGTCTTTTTGTAGCTGCCTTTAATCTCTTTAGCTCATCTGCATCGCAAGGGAGAGCGGGGGCTGCGTCTTTTAAATTCCCCGCACACTCAATATCTTTGCCAAGTAACCAACTCAGCCCATCTGCGGTCTGGGTATCTGCCGCGAGAATTACATCGAAACTAGAGAGCAAGGCTTGGCCCGACTTTTTGCCTCGCTTGGCCCAGCGTTGAATGGAATTTGTGCTCATGCGGGCGTTGATCAAGGCCATAGGAATGCCTTTTTCCTTGGCCATCATGAGCATATTTGGCCATAGCTCTGATTCTGCAAAAATTACCATTTCCGGCTGCCAGTGAGCAAGAAAATTACTAACGGCTTTGGGATGATCAGCTGGGGCATATTGGTGAATGGCGTTGGTCGGTAATTGTTTTTCCAATAGCTCTGCCGAAGTAATTGTACCCGTTGTGATCACAACATGGAAATCTGGTCTGGCGGCCAGAATACGGTTTAGCACAGGCATTAGCATTTGAGATTCGCCAACGCTGGCAGCATGCATCCAGATGACATGACCTTGAGGTTTGCTGATCTTGCTAATGCCTTTGCGTTCCGATAAACGAGAAGGGTCTTCCTTGCCTTTGGTAACACGGTGGTGGAGCCAAAGGGGAAGTGCAGGCGCTAGTACCCGTGTTGCGCCGCTATATGTTTTTAATAGGCGGGTTTTTTTCATATCACCCTCCTTGTTGTGGGTTGGTTTCTATATCTTTGTTTTTACGGGAATTTCGGCGGGGAGTATAGGGGTATTGCCAACAGAAATATCAGCGGCTTGGGTCGCCGTATTTAACAAGTTTTCAAGATGCTGTCTTTGTGCCTCAATTTCAGTGTTATCTGCATCAGGGCTGACAAAGACGGGGCCTGCCCAAACAATTTTCCCGCGCCCGAAAGGAAGTGGCAACATGAAACGGTCCCATGATTTGAATAATACTTTGTTAGATGTGGATAAGCCGTAGGCCAGAACAGGCGCGCCGCTTAGTTTGGCTAGCCGTAATGGCCCTTCTCCCATGCGCATGCGTGGT
Source organism: Alphaproteobacteria bacterium (assembly GCA_024278915.1). Lineage (GTDB taxonomy): Bacteria > Pseudomonadota > Alphaproteobacteria > Caulobacterales > Maricaulaceae > Robiginitomaculum_A. The sequence continues at coordinate 15,089 of JAJRSG010000283.1, read as the reverse complement.
CCACGAGGGCCATCGGGTGTCATGAAAATAACGTCGCCGTTTTTAAGGGTTTGTACCATTTCCCGCAAAGCACCGGCACCGCGCTTATTGTTTTCTCCTAATTTACTGCGACGAGAGCCGCGAATAACCCCGAGTCGTAAAAACTTCGATGTATAGGCGACCAAATTGCCGTCCCGGGATTTGGAGATTAAAACATGTGGTTTTTGCGCCATTTTTGACCAACCTGCCGTGGTCATTAAAAACCGTGAATGCCAAGCGCAGGCGATAAAACCGCGCCCACTGGTTTGAAGGGGCGTTAAATTTTCAACGCCTTCAAATGACCACCGAGTTGTTCTGCGGACAAGCCCCATATAAGCGGCTAAAATTGCGGCCAATAAAATTTGCACTGATTTCTTGTTCATCAAGCGTTTGAACAATGGATAACTCCCTGCTAAGACCATCTTACTTAAAATACAAAACTTCACAAAGATACAAAGTATTTATGACACTTGATTTAGATACGCCGCAAGGCCGCAAATTGGCATATAAAAATTTAACATGGCAAGACCATGGGTTTTTGCGTGTTTGGTTTAACAATCAACATTATATTGGTGATGGTATGTATCGGGCTAATCAACCCTCGCCAAAACGTATCGCCCAACTGGCCAAAGACGGTATCAAGACAATCTTAAATGTGCGCGGGGATAGTGAAAACGGTTTCTACTTACTTGAAAAAGAGGCGTGCGCTGAACACGGGATTGCCTTGGTTGATGTGCGTATGTTTTCAAGAGATACCCACACAGTTGAAAAAATACATAAGTTAAAAGAAGCCTTTGCCTCTATTGAATATCCCGCCCTCATGCATTGTAAATCGGGCGCTGACCGTACGGGAATTGCGGGTGTGTTGTTTAAGCATTTTCATATGGGCATCCCGATCAAAGATGCCATGGAGCAACTTAGTTTTAAATATCTTCATGTCAAAGCCGGGAAGACGGGCATGTTGGATTTCTTTTTTGAAGATTATCTCGCATATGCAAAAACCCATGACATCAGTTTTATTGATTGGGTTGATACGGTTTATGACCGCAAAGATGTACATGCCCGTTTTATGTCGAGCTGGATCGGCAATATTTTATCAGAAAAAATTATGCGGCGAGAATAGGCTGCTTATTTGGAAAATTGCAAAGCGTGTAATTTAGCGTAGAGACCCTTTTTGGCGATTAGGTTTTTGTGGGTGCCGCTTTCTACTAATTGGCCTTTATCAAGAACCAATATTTTAGAGGCATGTCGGATGGTCGATAACCGATGTGCAATGACAAATACGGTGCGTCCCTTTGTCAAGGTATCAAGGGCGGTTTGCACTTTGGCTTCTGATTCTGCATCAAGCGCAGAGGTGGCCTCATCTAATAGTAATATGGGGGCATCCCGTAAAATGGCACGGGCCAACGCAATCCGTTGTTTTTGCCCTCCTGATAATTTACCGCCGTCTTCCCCGACGCGGCTTTGATATCCATTTGGCATTGCCATAATAAAATCGTGGGCGGCGGCGGCTTTGGCGGCGCTTATAATTTCGTCCAAACTGGCAGATTGTTTGCCAAATCCAATATTGGTCGCAATCGTATCATCAAATAAGATAATATCTTGGGATACAAGGGCTATCGAGTTACGCAGGGATGTCAGAGAGATGTCACGTATGTCATGACCATCTATTTCTATATGCCCTTCGTCCACATCATAGAGGCGGGCGATTAGATTAATAATGGTGGATTTACCCCCGCCTGAAGGGCCGACAAGCGCAAAGGTTTCTCCTTGCTTGGCGTGAAAACTCAGGTTTTGGAGTGCTTGCGTACCATCATCATAGCTAAACCCGACATCCGTAAATGAAACGTCACCCTTTACCTCGCTTAGGGTAATGGCACCGTCTTTATCAACAATGGTTGGCTTCTCATCGATGAGTTCAAATATTCGGTGCAGAGCCGCCAAACCTTCTTGTACCACATTGTTTAGCGTGCCAAGCGCTCTGGCACGAGGGCTGATCGCAACGATCATGACGATCAGACCTGCGATGCCACCTGCCGTCGTATGACCGCCTGTAACGCGGTATACACCGAGTGAAAATACACTGGCGAGGGCAATGCCGCCAAGCACTTCTAAAATTGGATCAACACGGGCTTGGTTGGTCACCAATTTTAAATATAGACGCACTCGCTCATCAAATGATTTTCCTAGGCGGTCTTGCTCATACTCCTCAAGATTATAGGTACGCACCATACGTGCACCGGTAAAACTCTCAGAAAGTTGTGATGTGATCACACCGATTTGTTCTTGCGCATCTTTGGAGTTGCCGCGCATTTTTTTTGAGATTGCAATAATCGGAAGAGCGGCAAGCGGATAGACACCAAGTACAAGCAGGCTTAAAAACCAATCAAATTTTATCATCATGGTGACACAAAAAACAATCGTGAGGACATCCCTCACCAGATTGGTCATGGTGCGTAAGAGAGCCGTGGTCAGAATCGTTACGTCATTGGTAAAACGAGAAATCAATGTTCCTGTCGGTGTTCTCTGGAACTCGGCAAAGTCCGAATAATGAACACTCTTGAACATAGCTTTTTGTAATCGGCCTATGACATTTAGGGCGACTGAGTTAGCCAAGACAGACTGGATGAACATGGCAACACCAGAGACCAAAGTAATCCCGACAACAACTGGTGCAATGATGAGGGCGAACTCTTTGGCTTGCTCGGCTGAATTACCTTGCCCATCTTTGAATGTGTTGGCGATATCGATAATATAGGCCACCAACCAACCATAACCCGCTGTAGCCGCTGCGAGAATGGCCATGAAAAAAATGGCCAAAAATAAACGGCCTTTATAGGGGCGGACATATTCCCGCCATAGGCGACCAACCAGATACTTATCTGTGCTTTCCAGCTTTAATAAGTTTATCTTGGACACTTAGCCTATAATTCCGTCGTTATCAGGATCGATTAATTCGTGGGCGTGGAGAATGAAGAAACGCATGTGTGCGTTGTCTACCGTAGACTGAGCTGCGTTTTTCCATGATTCATAAGCCTTTTTATAATTTGGGTATGCACCGACATAAACCACTTTTTCCAAGTCAATGAATTCGGTTTTCATCGGGTCAATTAATTCACCGCCAATCACAATATGTAGCAATTGTTTTGAAGCGTTTTTTTCATGGTTTCGATCAGACATTCTGGTCTCCAAATGTGTGGTTTCGCCTACGGAGGCGGAATTAATTTTATCTAATAACAAAGCGTGAAGAGAAGGGCTAGCACAAATAACGCCTGCATTTGAGGTGCTATCTATGGCAAAATTAAACGGCTTGCCTTCTATATCGGTAATTATGGCACCCGCTTCGCTGGCAATTAGGGAGGCTGCTGCGAGGTCCCAATCAGATTTTGGCGTAAAGGCCACGGTGGCGTCCTTTAACCCTGCGGCAACTAAGACAATGCGGTAGGCCATTGAGTTTCGAATGCAAACGTCCATGGCGGGCCACCCAAGTTTTTTAAACTTTCGGGGATAACCAATCATGGAACAATTCGTGATATCATCACATGCATTTGCGGTGAGGGGCGTATGGTTTAACCGCGCGCCGCCACCTAGCACGGCTTCAAACATTTCTGCTGTGAGGGGGTTGTAAACAACACCGGCAACACAAATACCGTTTCTCAATACAGCAAGACAAATGGTGAAATGGGGAAGCCTGTCGATAAAGGCACGCGTGCCATCTATGGGGTCAATGACAAAACAGTATTCTCTTGTTCGCCTGGAAAAATCATCTTTGGTTTCTTCTGACAGCCATCCATATGAAGGTCGTGCAGATTTTAGGACTTCGGCTAAATGGTCATTAACAGCGATATCGGCATCGGTAACCGGATGGTTTTGAGCTTTGTTCCAGACTTTGCTTTCACCTTGCTCATAATGTTGCTTTGCAATCTCACCAGCGGAACGTGCAGCCTTAATGAGCAATTCCAAATCGGCTTGATGTGCGTTGTTAGTCACCGGCAACCACCATTTTATCTATGAGCACGCTAGGGGCGCAGAGGGGATGGTTGAACACCAAATCATTTGCCGGCACTAGCGTTTTAAACATCTCAAGTAAATTTCCTGCAATTGTCACTTCGCTGACAGGGTGGGTCGCTTCCCCGCCTTCGATAGCAAATCCGGCAACACCAACGCTAAAGTCGCCCGTGTTTGGATTAATCGATGGGCCGAACATTTCGGTAATTTGTAGTCCCGTCTGAATGTCTTTAATCAGTTCGTGTGGGCTAAGTGGGCCAGCATGTAGAAATGTGTTGCTGGCGGCGACACCAGGTGGGGCTGACATGCCGCGACTGGCATGGCCTGTGGTTTCCATGTCTAGCTGACGGGCAACGGATGAGTTTAATAGCCACGTATTCAATACGCCGTTTTCAATAAGGTTTAAAGTTTGTCCACATACCCCTTCACCGTCCCACGGGTGGGAACCTAGGCCGCGTAGGCGAAATGGATCATCGGTAATGGTAATGTTGCTTGCAAAAACCTGTTCGCCCATCTTGTCTTTTAGAAATGATACGCCGCGGGCGATAGAAGGGCCAGATATGGCGCTGTTAAAAGCGGAAATGATTTCAGCCGCCACTCGCCGTTCGAACAATATTGGCATGGTTCCAGAAGAAATCCGTTTTGAACCAAGCCTTGCATTGGCACGTCTGGCGGCTTTTTGACCGATGTGTTCGGGGGTTGGTAAGTCACTAAGGTGGCGACTCCCAGCATAATCATAATCGCGTTCCATGATGTCGTCTGTGGCGGCAATGGCAGATACAGACAGGCCGTGTTGACTAGAACGCCACCCTTGCGCAAAGCCGTCACTGGTCATGAAGTAGGCAGCCGAGCTTACGGTGTGCGCATTGGCGCCTTCAGCTTGGCGAATGTTTTTACCTTCAAGCGTAGACTTTTCGAGTTTGATGGCTCGGTCAAAGAGTTTACTGGCATCCATTTCAGTCGGATCAAATACATCCAGATCAATGGTGCTTTGGGCTAATTTATCAGAGGGAGCTAATCCGCAATATATATCTTCCGGTGCCAGTTTGGCCATTGCCACGGCTCGTTCGGCCAGTTTCGAAAGAGATGATTTTGATAAATCAGAGCTGGAAACACACGCTTGTCTTTTCCCGATAAAGACACGTAGGCCAATATCATTACCTTCACTATTATCAATATCTTCTAATTGGCCTTCGCGGACACCGATAGACAAAGAACGTCCATGGGCAGCGATGCAATCTGCGCCGTCTGCCCCAAAACTTTTTGCAAGCTTTAATAGGGTTTCGAGAGTTGGTTTTAGGTATTCCGGGTCAACATGTGGATCAGCAGCTTTTTTCATGCGCCGCTTTTACCACTAAAGCCATTTGGTGCAAGAGGGAATGGGTGCTCGTTTTAGGTTATGACAGTAAATAGTAAATAACCAGCAACAACCAATAGGGTGAGTAAGGTGATGACCATACCGAGTAGGCGACCAAAACTTGTACCTGTTGTTTTTGAATACCCGAAGGCGTGAAGCAAGCGACCTAGCGTAAAGGCAATGCCCACACCATGTAACCATAGTGGAGATGCATTCAGGCCTGCCATGGCAAAAAGACCAATCAGGACAATCGGGGTATATTCACTAAAATTACCATGTACGCGAATGGCCCCTTCCATGCTTTCACTATTGCCATGACCAATCGATATTTTTTGCCCTTTGCGTTGGCGAATAACCAAATAGGTAAGGCAAAAAAAGATAAGAATATTTATAGCAACATAAAGTGCGACGATCTCGAATAAGGTCATGACTACTCCCCTGTTAATTAGGCATGTAGGACAGTCATAATATCTTTTGGGGGAGTCGTCGAGGCTTTTTCCAAAGCGCGCATATGCGCGTCGGTCGGTTGACCGCCTGCTACGGCGAAGGTGCCGTTATAAATAAATGTCGGAACAGAGCTTACGCCAAGTTCTTGGAAATAAGCCAGTTCTGATTTGATGGCTTGTTTGTTATGAACCGACTTGAGCATTTCTTGTACCATCGCTTCGTTCATACCGAGCTTGCGGGCGATCTTGATGAGAACTTCATTATTGCCTACATCCAGCCCTTCTTGAAAGAAAGCTTTGAACAGAGCTTCTGAGGCTTGCGTCGACTTTCCTTCTTTAGCGGCCCATTTTAACAGGCAATGGGCTTTTAAAGTATTAGGGCGAACTGGAATATCATCAAAATTAAATTCGATCCCTGCCGGCCCAGCGGCTTCTATTAGTTTTTCGCGCATGGCTTGAAATTGCTCAACACGATCGCCGCTGAATTTCTTCTTCATATAATATTGATAGGGTAAACCTTCGTCAGGAATGTCGGCATCCAACATAAAGGGGCGCCAATTAATTTGTACTTCCATGTCCGGAAATTGTTTGATGGCGGCTTCAACATATTGTTTGCCAAGCCAGCACCAAGGGCAAACAATGTCTGATATAATGTCAATCGTAATTGGATGCGTGCGCATGTGTATCCCAGTTTAGTAAAACTTCATCGACCCACATATCTTTTTATAGCCATAGTTGTACTAAATTTTTGTTAACTTGAAACGTCAATCTCGTGAAATAGCAGTGAGAAGTCAAAACAACCCAGATTAGCGATAAAAAGACGACAAATGTGACGGTTCTATGAGGGTATTTTGCAAATTTGGGTTAGTTGAAGAAGATCGACGGAATGAGTAGCAGGCCCATGGCGAGCAATATTTTCCACACCGAAATCTTGTCATCATCAAATGTCAGTAATTTAAATTGCATATACGCCCCGTATAAACCGAATCACCGTCTACTAGGAAGTATAGCACAATTGGGCGGGTTTATAAAATTTAGGCGGGTGTCTTGGTTTTGCTAAACTTAAGAAAGCCCCATTTTTTCCCATTTTGCGGTAACTGCATTTATCACGTCTTCGTCCATTTTTATTTCCTTGCCCCATTCGCGGTGGGTTTCAGGCGGGAGTTTGTTCGTCGCGTCCAAGCCTATTTTGGAGCCTAGGCTTGGTTCAGGACTAGCAAAATCCAGATAATCAATGGGTGTGTTTTCAATGATGGTGGTATCGCGGGCAGGGTCCATACGCGTGGAGACAGCCCACATTACCTCTTTCCAGTCACGGGCGTTAATATCGTCATCCACCACGATAATCCATTTTGTGTACATAAATTGACGTAAATAACTCCATGCGCCCATCATGACTCGTTTGGCATGACCGGGGTAGGACTTCTTCATGCTAATGACGGCGATGCGGTAAGAGCAGGCCTCTGGCGGTAGCCAAAAGTCTGTTATCTCAGGGAATTGTTGTTGGAGGAGCGGAATAAAAATTTCATTTAAAGCCTCACCAAGTACACTCGGTTCATCTGGCGGTTTGCCTGTATAGGTGCTGTGGTAAATGGGATCTTTTCGCATGGTGATCGCGGAAAGCTTGAAGATGGGGAATTTTTCCACGCTGTTATAATACCCTGTGTGATCACCATATGGACCCTCGTCGGCATATTCGTCGAGCATTACATGACCCTCAAGGATGATTTCAGCATGGGCGGGAACTTTTAGTGGAACGGTTTTACAATCAACCAGTTCTAATTTTTCTCCTCGCAAAAGTCCGGCGAATTGATATTCGGACAAGGTTTCGGGAACAGGGGTTACGGCCGCCAGAATAGTGCCAGGATCGGCACCAATCACGATCGCCACGGGAAGCGGCTCCGGTTTTTTATCCCGCCATCTTTTGTGATGTTGAGCGCCGCCGCGATGTTTAAGCCAACGCATGATCGCTTCTTTTGGTCCGCGTTTTTGCATGCGATAAATCCCGAGGTTGTAGCCATCCAAAGGATCTTTACTTGGGCCTTTGGTAACAACCAGCGGCCACGTTATAAGCGGAGCAGGCTCGCCTGGCCAACAGGTTTGAATGGGCAAAACATCAAGGGAGGCTTTGTTACCTTGTAAAACAACCTCTTGACAGGGCGCGCGCTTAACCGTTTTCGGCTTCATGGTCATGGCGGTTTTAACAATGGGTAATTTAGACAGGGCGTCTTTCATCCCTTTGGGGGGTTCAGGTTGGCGTAGGGAGGCTAATAACTCACCTACTTCGCGCAATTGTGTAGCGCTTGTCCGTTCAATATTGCCCATGGTCACCCCTAAGGCGACGCGTTTAATTTTTGAAAACAGGTTGATTAAAACCGGCATGTCCGATTTTGTGCCGTCTTCTTTTATGACGTTTTCAAACAATACGGCAGGGCCAGTTTCCACGAGCCTACGCCCAATCTCTGTCATCTCCAAATTAGTTGACACTGGCTCAGACACTCGCACCAATTCGCCGTCTGCTTCCAGCTTAGTAATGAATTCGCGTAAAGATTTATAGGCCATTACTTACTTCCTAAATGAGACGAAATGGTAAGGAATTTATAGATGGTGTCCATTTCGGCGTCTGTAAAGTTTTTTGATAGTTTTTCATCAAACTTACGCAAGGTATCCATAACCTGTTCCCGCTTTAACAGGCCTTGGTTTGTTAGGTGCACACTTTTGCCGCGTCCATCACTTTGTAAGGCACGGCGGCGAACAAGCCCCGCTTTTTCCATGCGTGTAACAAGCCCCGTGACCGCGGCATTATTACTGCCGACACCATCAGCAAGCTCTGAGAGTTGGCACCCGTTGTGATAACCGAGATAGACAAGTGCCATGGCCTGTGCGGGCTTAATCTCTACCTGCGCCAAAGCCGCCCCCGCACGTCGGGATAAATGCCCATGTGCGTGGTCAAATACAGCAAATAAACGACGATGTGTCGGGCGAGCAATAGCCATAATTTCTCCTACCCAAGAAATTACACATATGAATTAAATTGTCACTAAATTTGGCTATTTCTTTTCAGCTAAGGTGCCAAGTCCGCATGCTGATCCAAATTCAGCAAAGGCTCGGTTTGGTTTTGGCAAGTCCAATACGATGGGCTTTTTACCCATAATATAAAGGGTCACTTTCTGGCGACGAATAACGGCATTATATAATTTTGCCGCTTGTGAGCGTTTTTGTGATGAGAGGGCGCTAAGTGATGACAAATAAGTCCAAACACCAAGCGCCATTTTATCGCCATCATCTATTTTATAATCTAGATATCGGTTTCTACGTCGCTTCGTGCTCTTATTGAAATTTGCTTGAAAGTTTTGAGGTTCTACAGAGGCCGTAACCGTGAAGTAATTCCCAATACAGCTAAACATCAGCCCATTTGTTGTTGCGCTTGTCGTATAAATAGTATCGACGGCATCTATTGTATCGCGACGTTTTCTTGAAAAACCACTTCCAGAATAAACCATTCTACTCTTACGGTTTTTCCATTGGTTCGTACTTTGCTTGTCCTGCGCCATACTAGATACGGGCAGGACTAACAGGGTAGCAATAATAGGAAGGGCAAGGTAGCGTAGATGTTTCATGAATTGTCTCCTGTGCACAACATAAAGGTGCAAACGAAACAATCAAGAAGTAAAAACTATTTAAGCGGGAATGAAATCCAATGCGACGCCGTTGTTGCAATATCTTAGGCCGGTTGGTTTTGGGCCGTCTTTGAAAATATGGCCTTGATGACCGCCGCAACGGGCACAATGGTATTCAGTGCGAGGAACGATCAATTTGAAATCACGCTTGGTTTCTACATTGTCTTTAATAGGCTTAAAAAAGCTGGGCCAACCTGTACCGCTTTCATATTTTGCATTGGCTTCAAATAGGGGAAGAGCACATCCTGCGCAGACAAATGTACCGTCACGTTTTTCATCATTTAAGGGAGAGGAAAAGGGACGTTCTGTGCCTTCTTTGCGCAAAACGTAAAATTCTGCGTCGTCAAGTCTGGTTTTCCATTCGGATTTTTTGATGTTTTTCCAATCAATGTTCATTGTGCTGTCTTTATGTTGTTTGTGGTTGTGGGCATAGCTGATGGTTTGTCCCATGACACCTGCGCCAAGGACGGACAGACCGGCAATCGTAAAATTTCGTCGGTTTAGCATAAATAACTCCAATCTTGAGTATGTCTTACACTATATACGCACAAATGCACTTCACAGATCATAACAAGATTGCGAGCGAAAGTCCGGCGATAAGGAGAAGGGCTGCGCTTCGGTTGGATTTAAAGATGTTTAAATAGGCGTTGTTATCCTCAGTTTCTAATGCTTGCACCTGCCAAAATAAATGTAGAAAAAATGGGAAAAGGGATAGGAGGCGTAAATTGGGGTCTTCCTTTGTGCTGACGAGGCTGAGCATAAAGGCTGCGGCCAACAAAACTGCCACCAACAAATAGCTTATACCTACGCCCAATTTTACCTTGTTACCAAATAACCTCGCCGTTGATTTTACGCCGATCATGGCGTCGTCTTCAATATCTTGGCACGCATATATTGTATCATATCCGATTGTCCAGAAGACAAGGCCCAAATATAGCAAGAGTAAGCTAGGGGTGATCTGTCCAGTTTTGGCGCTATAGGCCACTAATACGGCCCAATTGAACGTGAGGCCGAGCCAGGCTTGCGGCCAGAATGTAATCCGTTTCATAAAGGGGTAGGCGGCCACAAGGGCGAGGGAAGACAGGGCGATAATTTGGGACAGGCGCGGGAAGAAGGCAAGAACAGTCAGGCCGACGAGGCATTGTAAAACTAACCACAGCCACGCTGACTTTACGCGAATGGTTCCCGCCGCGAGCGGGCGTAAGGCTGTGCGTTCGACTTGCTTGTCTAAATCGCGGTCAACAATATCATTATAGGTGCATCCTGCGCCGCGCATGGCAATGGCACCAATGCCGATGAGGGCGGCGTATTTTAAATCGCTCTGATCAAAGCCGTGTCGAAGGGCGGCAAAGGCCAAACCGATCCAACCGGGGAGAGCAAGCAACCAAAAACCAATGGGGCGATCATAGCGGGATAAACGAAGATAGGGGCGAATGGAGGCTGGCATGCGCTCTACCCAACCGCCTTTAATGCTGTCTTTTATCGTCTGGTCTTGGGTCATGTTTTCTTCACCTGTTGATGGGGAGAGGAAATAAATGCGTTTGTAAACATAATCAGTGATTAATAGTAATTACGAGTGTATATCAACCCCTATGAGAGAGCATTATACATTGGCCCGTCTTTATGTGCCTGAAACCTTATGTCAGGACGCCGGAATAGATTTGCCGCAGAGCCAGGCGCATTTTCTGGGCAAGGTCATTCGAAAAAACGTGGGTGATCTTGTGCGGGTGTTTAATGGCGCAGACGGGGAGTGGCTGGCAAATATTAATTTACTCTCCAAACGTAACGCGAAAATTATCATTCTCGAACAGTTGCGACCTGCCTATACACCGCCCGATGTTTGGCTTTTATTTGCGCCAGTCAAAAAAGCGCGCAATCATTTTATTGTAGAAAAAGCAACAGAGCTTGGCGTTGTTCGTCTCCATCCCATCATGACGGGCCGCACAACTTCATCGATAAAGACAGATAAAATGGAAGCCCAGATCATTGAGGCCGCCGAACAAACGGAACGTCTGGATTTACCGCAAGTTTGCGCGCCGTTAAAACTGGAACAAGTTTTATCTGGTTGGGATCCAAGTCGCGCCCTGATATTTGCGGATGAAGAAGGAGGTGGCCAACCTGCTGTAGAGGCTCTCGCCAATATAAAGCCGCCATGTGCAATTATAATTGGCCCAGAAGGTGGATTTACACCCGAAGAACGGGATTTACTCAGGTCAAAAAAATATGTTACGCCCATTTCTCTTGGCCCGCGGATATTGCGTGCCGACACCGCCGCTCTCTCCACCCTTGCCATTTGGCAGGCGGTTAGCGGGGATTGGTAGGCGGTGTGCATATTTGCATATATCACATTCTTGCGAGGTGGTTGAATTGCGAGGGGGCAACCTCTACATCAAGGCCTAATTAGGAGAGCTTTATGAGCAAGACATATCCGATGATTGAAAATAAGTCGCAAATGATCCAGCATTTGGCGGATGGGTGTAAGCCCAAGGCGGATTGGCGCATTGGTACCGAGCACGAAAAAATCGGATATAACCTCAAGACACTAAAACCCCTCCCATATGAGGGCGATACGGGCATATTAGCGATGCTCGAAGGTCTAAAGCGATTTGATTGGGAACCCGTTGTTGAAAACGGGTTTTTAATTGCCCTCAAAAGAGACGGTGCTTCTGTATCTTTAGAGCCGGGTGGGCAATTTGAATTATCAGGTGCCCCGCTTGAAAGCATTCACCAAACTTGCGGTGAGGTAAACCGTCACTTACGCGAAGTCAAAGAAGTAGCTGACGAAATAGGTGCCGGGTTTTTATCTTTAGGGTTTCGGCCAGATACAAAACTTGAAGACGTGCCTGTCATGCCGAAGGGCCGTTATAAAATCATGAAAGCCTATATGCCAAAAGTTGGCACATTAGGGCGCGAGATGATGTTTCGGACATGCACGGTGCAAACCAATCTCGATTTTGCTTCCGAGGCCGATATGGTGAAGAAAATGCGGGTTAGCTTAGCTTTGCAACCATTGGCGACGGCGCTTTTTGCTAACTCTCCATTTACGGACGGGAAGCTAAATGGGTATAAATCCTACCGCTCCCGCATTTGGCTGGATACGGATGCAGATCGTACTGGCATGTTGCCATTTGCCTTTGAACAAGGGTTCGGGTTTGAGCAATATGTAGATTATGCGCTCGATGTTCCCATGTATTTTGTGCATCGGGGTGAAGACTATCTGGATGCCAGCGGGATGAACTTTCGCGATTTTCTCGATGGTAAGCTTTCTATTCTCCCCGGTGAAAAGCCGCATATGGGGGATTTTGAAGATCACCTGTCTACGATTTTCCCTGAGGTTCGTTTGAAGCAATTTCTTGAAATGCGCGGTGCAGATACCGGCCCCTGGAATCAGCTTTGCTCTATGCCCGCATTTTGGGTTGGATTATTATATGACCAAGCGGCGCTAGACGCGGCATGGGATTGGGTCAAGGATTGGAGTGAGGAAGAGCGGGATCAATTACGCCGCGATGTGCCGAAATACGGCCTGCAAACCAAATTTAGAAACCAAACCATGCAAGACTTGGTGAAAATCGCTTTGGTATTGTCGCGGGAAGGGTTGAAATCTCGTCAGAAATTCAATGGGCACGGCGAATTGGAAACCGTCTTTTTGGATGACCTTGATCACATGGCCAAGACAGGGAAGAGCAATGCGGATATTTTAATTGATAAATATACAAATGAATGGGGCGGCGATATAACCAAGGCTTATCAAGATTGCAGTTTTTAACATGCTAGAAAGCCCCGCTAACGGTTAAACGTCCAAAGACACCAAATGTACGCGCCCGGTCTTCGGTGAAATCAAGTGTGCCAATATCACGGCGGTCCGTATAAACTTCGCGTACAAAACTATCGGTACCGTTAAACAGATTGAGGGCTTGTGCGCGTACTTTCATGCCAAATACGTCTTTGTGTTCAATGAAGACGGCGCCAAAGGGGCCTTTATATTTTCGCGTATTAATTGTTGATAGCCTGAAACTTGAAGCGCGTAGATCTTGGTCCATAAATGCACCCCATGCCCAATTTGTATCGGGAATATCGTAACGAAAATCAACTTGCCAGTAAGATATCAGATCATTGTTTAACCGCCTTGAAATTTGGGTAAGCGGATCATCAACGGATGAGCTTTGCAATCGTAGCTTTAAATCAAGCTGCATGCCTTTGTATCCCCACCGTTCTCCTTTTATTGTTGAATTAAGTTCAATGCCGTATCGTTTGGCACTGTCAATATTGCCGACGGCATCTCCGGTCAGGCCAATGGGAATGCGGTCAACAAGGTCTGATATAAGCTCACCATAAATGCGGGCTTTAAAGGTTGTGCCTTGTCCGAACTTTTTATCAAATTCGACTTCGCCAAACCATGTTTGTTCGGGAACAATATTGGCATTACCTGTTGTGTTGAAGTTGTCTTGTAGGCTAACGGACGAAATGAAGTCAAAGAAACTTAACTGCCCGACTTTGCGCTCCAATTTGGTGCGAATCGACAATTTGTCGTTCGGTTTATAGGTCGTAGAAATAAACCCCTTTGGCCGGATGAATTCACGGGTTTGGCCTGTGTTACCGGTTTGAGAAATTTCGGAAAACTCACCACCACCAGATACTTGCAAATCCCATTTTGGTGATAATGTTCGGCTGTGGGTGAGGGTTAATTCGGCTCTTTTCTCTTCCACTCGCGAATCGGCTCCGGTGAGGGGTTGGTCGACAAAATCACCATTGGCATCAAGTACAAGAAGGTTCGAGGTAATATCTAAAAAGTTAAATGCTCCTTCGAGACCCAATTGCCAATCTTGGCCATCTGTTCGGCTCCATGAATATTCTGATCTGGCAATGGTTTCGGCCTCGTCGGCAACCCGAAAGAATCGACTCCCACTTATTTGCCCTAATACTGGATCAAATACATCAAAACGGGAAACTGTAGGAGAGTGCTCAAACCGATAATAGCCGATAAATTTTAGCTTTCCGTTGAGTGTCTCTGGACCTGCCGGAAATTCATAATCCCCGCCAAGTTGTGCATTCCATTCGTCTTCTGCATTGGAAAACCGTGTTTCCAAAGTTTGGCCACGCGGTGTGAGTGCCGTCCGTTTAGAAATTTCACTGCCGTTAAAATTAAACAGATTGTATTCACTATTTAGGTTAAAGACATGGTCGTCTTTGGGTTTCCATGTCAGGTTCGCAGAAATGCCGGGGTTCTCGCCGTAGAACTGCCCGTTCTCATCTCTGGTTTCAAACACGGTACCGTCAGGGGTGAATAATTTTTCTGGGCCAAGATGTCCTTTTCGAAATGAGTTTAGATTTAGCTTTGCCGAATAATCCAATTTACCGCTTTTCCCGGAAATTGTAATTTCGCCGTCCAGAAATTTGTCTTGGCGGTTTTGTCGGGCTTGTCCGCGCCATTCCCATGTCCCGCTAAATTTAGACGCATTGGTGATGACATTAGCAACTTGGCCTGACAAGCCGGGGATATCCAAAGACGTCCCATCGACGATTTCAATACGTACAACACTGGGGGTGGTAATTCGGGAGAGCTGGTCACGCGGATTAGTC
>JAJRSG010000282.1 GCA_024278915.1 Alphaproteobacteria bacterium | reverse complement strand
TCAATCGGTTAAATAAAGGAATTCGTCTCGAATCTGACCCAACGATTATTTACGGTATCACGGGCGGGGAACCGCTTGGGCGAGGGTTGCGGCGCTCTGAGATTGACCGTAAAACAGACTGGAATACTTACCAAATTGATGGCTTGCCCGTTACGCCTATTTGTAATCCGGGGAAAGCGGCCATCGCGGCGGTGTTAAACCCGATGCAAACAGATGAGATATTTTTTGTGGCTGACGGTACGGGGGGGCATGTCTTTGCCAAGACACTACGCGATCATATCAATAATGTGAATAAATGGCGAAAAATAGAACGAAAGCGTAAAGCGGCAGCCAAGAAAAAGGCAAAGCAATGAGCGTCAAAAGTATGACAGGTTATGGGCGTGCAGAAAGCGCATATGAAGACTGGTCTTGGGTATGGGAAGTTCGTTCTGTCAACGGAAAATCTCTCGATATGCGGTTTAGATTACCGTCAGGGTTTGAAAGTCTAGAGCCAAAGATTCGAAAAGCAGTTTCTAGCCATTTGAAACGAGGAAATTTACAAATTACCCTCACAATGAATTCGGGGGCAAGTGCTAACCATTACACAATCAACCATGCTTTGGTGGAAGCCCTGCTTGCAGAAGGCGACGCGCTCGCCAAGAAGCACGGTTTAGCCCCTGCAAGTGTTGACGGGCTTTACCGCGTTCAGGGCGTATTGGTAGAGGCCATAGGGCCAAGTGCCCAATCGCCGCAAATGGAAGCCAGAAATCAGGAAATTTTTAACAGTTTGGAAGAAATGCTAAAAACTCTACTTCTTGCCCGTGAGCAGGAAGGGCGTGCAATGGGCGACGTATTAGGGCAATGCATCACGAGTTTAGAAGCTTTAACCCTGCAAGCCAGCCAGTGTGAGAGCACGGTACTTGCGAATATAAAAAATAAACTGGATGGCAAGGTCAAGGAACTTTTGGGAGAAGGTTTATCCCCTGAAAGGCTTGCACAAGAAACGGCTCTACTTGCCGTAAAAGCAGACGTAAAGGAAGAACTTGACCGTTTGCGAGCACATGTTTCTCAAGCGAAGAAATTATTGGCATCTGGCGCGCTAATTGGGCGCAAACTAGATTTTTTATCTCAGGAGTTTATTCGGGAAATCAATACATTGTGTTCCAAATCGATTGATATAAAAATGACCCAAACTGGACTGGAAATGAAAAGCGTGGTGGAACAATTTAGGGAACAGGCGGCCAACATTGAGTGATTTGCAAAAAAATAGACGTGGGTTAATGATTGTTTTGTCTTCTCCGTCAGGGGCAGGGAAAAGTACATTGACCCGTAAGTTGCTTGCTGAAAATGAAAATATGACTATGTCGGTTTCTGCGACAACCCGCGCCCCACGGAGTGGGGAAGAAGATGGGCAGGATTATTATTTTGTCTCCAAAAATGATTTCTCCGACATGATTGAAGACGGCGAATTTCTCGAACATGCCAAAGTGTTCGATAATTATTACGGCACCCCCCGTGGTCCGGTTGAACAAGCGTTGATGAATGGGAAAGATGTAATTTTTGATATTGATTGGCAGGGTGCACAGCAGTTGACCCAAAATGCCAGTATGGATTTGGTGAAAATATTTATCCTTCCTCCAAGTAAAAGGGAACTTGAAAGCCGACTACATAGCCGTGCTCAAGACAGCAAGGCGGTGATTGCGCGCCGCATGGCGAAGTCTGAATCCGAGATGAGCCATTGGGCAGAATATGATTATGTCATTGTCAATGAAGATTTGGATAAAGCGATGGAGGAATTACGCACTATTTTGGCAAGTGAGAGAATGAAGCTCTCTCGCCAACTTTGGGTGAGCCCCTTTGTTAAGCAGTTGATCCAAGGCGGGTAAGCGTATCCGTTAATGTATGAAATCCTTTTATATCAAGGGTTTCCGGGCGAATACTAGGGTCGATATTCGCAGCTTCCAGCCATATATCTAAATTTACATTCAGATCACTCGCTAAATTACGTAGAGATTTTCGAAGCATTTTTCTCCTTTGCCCAAAGGCTGCCGCCGTTACGCGCCCAAGCATTTTTAAGTCAGGATAACGCTTTTCATCTGATAAAGCATCTAGCACAATCACGGCACTATCCACTTTAGGTGGTGGGGTGAAGGCGGAAGCAGGCACATCGAAAGCGATATGCGTGGTGGCTACGGATTGAGCTAGGACAGCCAAGCGACCATAGGCTTTTGTGTTTGGCGAAGCGGCGATACGCATAGCGACTTCTTTTTGTAACATTAACACCAAGCGGTCCCAAAATACGGGTTGGGCACTCAACCAGTTTACGAGTAACTTTGTACCGACATTATAGGGTAAATTTGCACAAATACGCAAAGGGCGGTGGGTATCCAACATGGCAATGTCGACTTTAAGGGCATCAGCTTCTTGAAGGGACAGGCGACCATTGGCGACATTTTTTATATCTGCGAGTAAGGGTAAAAACCGTGGGTCTTTTTCGATGACATAAAGCCTGTCTGTGCCTGCGTTCAACAAAGACCTAGTTAAGCCACCGGGGCCAGGCCCAATTTCTATGACGGCGGGGTGTGGAGCCGCAAGTTTGGCGATTTTATCGGTTAAATTTAAATCGAGTAAAAAATGCTGGCCAAAACTTTTCTTGGCAAATAAATTGTGTGCTTTCAAACTGGCCGTGAGCGTAGGGAGACTATCCATGATGCTTCTCCATCTTCATACGGTGACTGGTCATTTCATTTGCTGTCCGTAAGGCTGCCAGCAAGCTATCGGGACGGGCAATGTTCTTTCCTGCAATGTTGAAGGCTGTGCCGTGGTCTGGTGACGTTCTGATGATAGGGAGGCCAAGGGTCGTATTGACTCCACCATGGAAATCGAGGGTTTTAACGGGAATTAAGCCTTGATCGTGATACATGGTGAGGACTGCGTCATACCCAGCCCGGGCTTCTTCGTGAAATAAGGTGTCTGCACTTTGCGGATCACTAATATTTATCCCCTCTTTGCGAAGTTGTGTGGCGGCTGGGATGAGAATATCTCTCTCCTCCTCACCAATGCTACCATTTTCCCCTGCATGGGGATTCAATCCAGCCATAGCGATGTGGGGGTTCTTGATCCCAAAGTCACGGCAAAGGGCGCCGTGTAAAACGCGTGTTACCTGTTTGATCTTCTCGCAGGATATGGCACTTGGAACGTCTTTCAGGGGGATGTGGATAGTAACCAGCGCAATCCGTAAGTTTTTAGCGCTTAGCATCATTACAGGCCCCCGTGGGTAGGGAGGTTCGGCGTCTTTGGTTAATGCTGCCAAGAATTCCGTATGGCCTGCGTGCGTAAAGCCAGTGCGGTATAGCACATCTTTGGCGATGGGGTTCGTAACTAAGGCACTACAATGTTTGTCGAGGGCAAGTCGTGTTCCGATTTTGATGGATTCCAAAATTGCAGGAGCGGCATTTTCATTCGGGCTGCCTAGTAATACAGATGGGCACGAGAGCGGGAGAACGGGTAGGGCATGTTGAAAAATATCAATAGCTTGCGCAGGGGTATCAATGGTTTTGGCATTTGGATATAATTTGGGATCCGCAATTACGAAGAAAGCATTTCCTTCCATATGGCGTATAACCTGCCATGCTTTATGCGTAATTTCAGGTGCGATCCCTGCTGGATCGCCCATGGTTAAAGCTATGGGTGTGGAGGATGTGCCGCTAGCGGGTAACAATGGTTGCTTTTCGCCGTAAATTTCGCAAATGCCGTTTAGAGGCAAGCGCTTCTTGTTGTGCCAAAAGTCGGTTCTCTATTTGGTCGCGGGTTGGGATATTTGACCCTTTGATTTGTCGGTCACAAACCACCAACGCAATAAGCGCATTAGGGGTGATTAATGGCTCAGATACTTCGCCAACATTGGTTTTACTCAGGATGGCAATAATATCTTCTGTAAGGTCGCTAGACTTTATTTCCCCCATGGTATCACTGAAAACGCCGTCTATGCCGGCAATGTCAGAAGCGATTGTTTCGCAGGATTTAAAAGCTTTCTTGGCGGTTTCAATCGTAGTTTTTGCTTTAGGTAGTTCGCTGTCATCTTGAAATTTGTAATTGATCTGTTTCAAGGTAAAGAAAGTTTCTGCGGTTGATACTCTTTTATCAACTAGAGCAATTACATACACCCCGCCCGGTACCGTGATCGGTGGTGAAACTTGCCCTTTTTCTAGTGTTTTTACGGCTTCGTTTAACTCGTCCCTTAGCTCGCCTTCTTTGACCCAGCCAACATCGCCGCCATTGGCGGATGAAGGGGCGGATGAGAATTGCCGTGCTAAAATTTGGAACGGGGCACCTTCCTTGATTTGTTCAATCATGGCGCTGGCGCCTTCCAAAGCTCCTTCCATGCCGCCAATATCTGGGCTCGCTTCAATATAAATCTCTGCAACACGGTAGCTAGGTTTGTCGGCATTGGCGGATACTTGATTGAGAGTTTCGTCGATCTGTGCGTCGCTAATACGAATACGAGAGCCATAAAGCCCGCCGATAATCCGTTCCCATGCAATTTCTGATCTTACTTGATCTTTCAGAGTAGAGATGGAAATGCCTGCTTGCGCCAAACGAGTGGCGAATTCTTCAATGCTAACCCCATTACGAGAAATGATGCGCTGTACACCGCGGTTCACTTCCTCATCGGATATGGTTTGGTCGAATTTTTTAGATTCTTGTATTTGTAGTTTTTCGTCAATCAGGTTTTTCATTGCCTGTGCAAGGATCCGTTTTTGAGATTCTTCCGTAAGTTCAATTCCTTGCGTAACCATCATGAACAGGGCGCGTTGTCGTAAGTCAAATGTTGTGACAACATCATCATTCACAACTGCTTCAATTCCGTAGCTTGTCTGGGCATTTACGAGCATTGGTTGCAAAGATGCACCCAATACGGCGAGGCCTGCCAGTATTGCTTTGGACGAGGTTTTGAAAAACAGATTTTGCATTCTTGGTTCCTGTATATATTCGAGGCTCAACATAGGGATTTTTTTGCACAAGGCAATCAAACACTTCACAAGCTTACCAATTATCCATCTTCTATTTTGGATAAAACGGCTAATCCGCAAATCAGAACTAAAAGGGGAACCGCCCATGCTGATAATATTGGCGGTAGGGTGCCTGCTTCTCCGAAGGCACTGACCATATTATCTAGGAAATACTCGCCAAACCCAAGCCCTGCGCCCGCAATTAGCAAGTATAAGGCTCCGCCGGAACGTGTGTTATGTAGCGCCGCACAAGCGGCAATAATTGTCATTGCCATAAGTGTGAGAGGGAGGGAGAGAAGTTTATGAAAACGAATGACCAATGGGGCGGTGTCATA
>JAJRSG010000281.1 GCA_024278915.1 Alphaproteobacteria bacterium | reverse complement strand
TGACCATTATATGTCCTTTGCCAATGCATGATATAAGGCGGATAAAGCTTGCCCAGCAGGTTGATCTGTAGTGTGGATAATTAATGTCCAGCCAAGGCGGCGGGCGGTGTTGGCAAGGCTTTGTTCATGGGCTTGAAATTTTTCAATATAGTCGGCACGAATTTTTTCTGCCCTACCAAGCATAAATGGTAATTTTGATTTAGCCCCCGGTTCAAATAAACGCATGCGCCCTGAATAAGGAAATTCACGCTCTGCGGGATCGACAATGTGTAAAAGCACACCCGTTGCAGGACGTGCGGTGAGGGTGGCGATACTTGCTCTCCACTGCTCATCCGACCCTAAAAAATCAGAGGCGAGAACAAGGCGGGAATGAGCGGAAAATTTTGCCGATAAGGATGCTTTCTCGCCAGGGCTTCCTGCCAGCCGGTTGGAAACTTGTTCTACGCCGTACCGTCCTGTACGTGGTTTTTCGCTTTCGCCTAACACGCCGCACCGTTCACCCGCCCGCATTAGTAACATGCCAAGTGCCATCATTAACACACTCGCCCGATCTTTTTTGGTTGGTAATTGATTTGACGAGTGCCAGTCCATACCAGCGGACCCGTCTCGCCATAACCAGACTGTGTTGGCGGCTTCCCATTCGTTCTCGCGAACATAATAATGATCAGAACGAGCCGAGCGGCGCCAGTCAATTTGGTTGGCGCTATCTGAATGTGTGTAACTTCGATATTGCCAAAAACTTTCACCAGCACCTGCACGCCTACGTCCGTGCACGCCTTGAGAAACAATTGCTGCCACCCGCTGTGCTTCTGCCAGCAAATTAGGGTAAGGGGCAGCCAAGGTTTCTGCGCGGCGGCGTAGGGCCAAAGATTGAGACGGCGCAACAGGCATCTTTAGCTTATTTTACTTACGAGTTTTGTAATTAAATCATCAATGTGAATCCCGTCAGCCCGTGCTGCAAAGCTAAGTGCCATGCGGTGTTTTAAGACAGGGGTGGCAAGTGCAATTACGTCGTCAATGGAGGGGGATAGGCGACCATCAAGGAGGGCTCTGGCACGGGTGGCAAGCATTAATGCTTGTCCCGCTCTTGGGCCGGGGCCCCACGAGACCGCATTTCTAATATCATCATGTTCTGTTTCTTCGGGTCTCGCGCCGCGAACGAGGGCAAGAATGCAATCAACAACACCGTCTCCGATTGGCATGGCACGTACAAGGTCCTGCATTTCCATGAGTTGTTTTGGTGTCATTGCTTTTTTAGGCGCAGATATTTGTGTACCAGTTGTTGCTAATAAAATATCCCGTTCGGTTTTTTCGGTCGGATAATTAACATCAATTTGAAATAGGAAACGATCAAGTTGTGCTTCTGGTAAGGGGTAAGTACCTTCTTGTTCAATGGGGTTTTGGGTTGCCAGCACATGGAAAGGTTTTGGCAAGTCGTGACGTTCCCCTGCAACGGTAATGAACCGTTCTTGCATGGCTTGTAAAAGCGCAGATTGGGTTCGAGGGCTTGCACGGTTGATTTCATCGGCCATCAAGAGTTGACAAAAGACAGGGCCCGGAATGAAACGAAACGTCCGTTTCCCTTTAGCACCTTCTTCCAACACTTCAGAGCCAATGATATCTGCCGGCATCAGGTCGGGCGTAAATTGAATGCGCTTACCGTCTAGGCCAAGAACTTTGGCCATGGTTTCAACGAGCAATGTTTTAGCGAGCCCCGGAACGCCAACCAGTAAAGCATGTCCGCCAGAGAGAATTGCCGTCAGGGCGAGATTGACGACTTCTTCTTGACCAATCACAATTTTGCCAATCTCTTGTTTGGCTGCATTTAATTTCGTACTGGCATTTTGGAGTTTTGTATCTAGCTTTACAGTCATATCTCTCTCTTGCTTGTTGCAGTGTGTCTGCCTAGGTTTAAGGTATTGTTGGCAAAGCGCAAAAGGATTCTTCGGCCAAATGACATTAAAAACTGGCAAGACTGGCCTGTCGGCATTAATCGCCCAAGCCAAAGTACACGGGGAAGGCCTGCCGCCTGTGGAAAAATGGCACCCTGAATATTGCGGTGAAATGGACATGGTTATTCGCCGAGACGGGTCGTGGTGGCATGAGGGTACGCAAATCACCCGTGCGCCGCTTGTTAAATTATTTTCAACCGTTTTGCGTAAGGATGAAGATGGGGAAACCTATTTAGTTACGCCAGTAGAAAAAATTCGTATTGTTGTCGAGTGCGCTGCATTTTTGGGCATACGTGTTGATGTTCAAGGCGAGGGCGAAACCCAGCGCCTATTCTTTACCACCAATATGGAAGAGGTCGTTGAACTTGGGACAGCGCATTGCTTGACTGTGAAAACTGATGAAAAAACATTGGAACCCACACCGCTCATTCAGGTGAGAGGGCGCTTGGAGGCTTTGCTCGTCAGGTCCGTATTCTATGAGCTTGTGGCGTTAGCGGTTGAACGTGAAACTGATGCAGGCACACAACTCGGTGTTTATAGCGGCGGCGTGTTTTTTCCACTGGGGCCAGTGGGTATTCATAATGTTTAGCCAAGAATTAAAAGATCCGGTCATCACCAACATTATGGCGGCTCTGTTGCCTGTTAGCATTCAAGGTGACACACATGTGCCTAAACGTGATGGACAAAGACCAGCCTCCGTTCTCATGCCCTTAGTGCGGCGGGAAGCTGGGTGGCAAGTTCTGTTGACGAAAAGGCCTCTTCACTTGCAAAATCACCCAGGGCAGGTGGCCTTCCCTGGTGGCCGTACGGAAACTGGAGAAACTCCATGTGAAGGGGCGTTACGCGAAACCTGCGAAGAGGTTGGCATTACATCAGATCATATTCACCTTTTAGGGCGCCTGCCTTCTTTTAACGCCGTGTCAGAATACCGAGTAACCCCTTATGTAGGTTTGTTTTCGCCGCGTGCTAAAATTATGGCGGATCCGGGGGAAGTCGAAGAAGTGTTTGAGGTTCCATTGGATTTTTTTATGGATGAAACCAACCATGTTCGCAGAGAAATTGAAATTAACGGGGAACACCATATTCTTTATGATATGCCATGGCCAAACCAAGATAATATGGTGCACCATATTTGGGGGATGACAGCCATGATGATGTACCGTTTATATCAGAGGTTGGAACGATGAAACTTGATATAAAAAAACATAAGTGGCTTAGTATGAAGCCTACGAAACGGGTGTTTGCCGTTTTAGGTGAAGATCATGCACGGTTTGTCGGTGGTTGTGTGCGTAATGCTTTGTTGGGGGCGCCAGTTGCCGATTACGATATTGCGACAAAGCATGAACCTAAGCAGGTCATTAATCGTTTAAAAGAAGCGAATATTGCCGTGCATGAAACTGGTATGTCCCACGGAACAATTACGGCTGTGGCAGATGATGTGGTATTTGAAATTACCAGTCTTCGCCGCGATGTCAGTACCGATGGTCGCCATGCTACGGTTGAGTTTACTAAAGATTGGGCAGAAGATGCAAAGCGCCGCGATTTCACTATGAATGCGCTTTATTGCGATGTGCACGGAGAGGTGTTTGACCCGACGTGCCAGGGGGTTGATGATATCAAGAAGAAACGCATCCGGTTTGTAGGGACCGCAAAGGGGCGGATCGAAGAAGATTATTTACGGATTTTGCGGTTCTTTCGTTTCCATGCATGGTACGCAGATAATGCGGTCATGGATAAAGAAGCCTTGACGGCTTGCCGTGAGTTGAAACGGGGGATGAAGCAATTATCGGCGGAACGGGTTTGGGCAGAACTTAAAAAGCTTTTATCGGCACCTCGTCCGCACCGTACGGTTAATGTCATGCTGATTAACGGCGTCCTCGAGATACTTTTACCCGAAGCCAGCAATAGCGAAGGCTTGCAACTCTTTACTGAGCTGGAAAGAGAAATGGGATTGCCACCCGATCCTTATTTACGCCTGATGTCGATGGCCGCGAGGGATGAATTTGCCGTAGCAGGGCTCGCTCGCCGATTGAAAATGTCAAATAAAGAAAAATCACGATTACTAACATGGGCTAGTGACCGATCTGCGCTCACGCCGGGTCTGGTAGACAAAAATTTGAAAATTGAAATCTATAAGGCGGGGCGACAAACAGCTATGGATCGAGCCGTTTTACGCGCGGCAGGTGCGTCTGATCCGATTCTTCGAAATGAGTGGCTAAATATTTATAAAACCGCAAGAGATTGGGATTGGCCAGTGTTTCCATTAACAGGAAAGGATCTCATCGAAGCAGGTACGGATAGTGGCCCCAAACTAGGCAAAGCCCTCGCTGCTCTGGAAGCGTTATGGATAAGAAGTGGATTCAACGCCAACAAACAAGCACTTCTAGCGGCGCTTACAATGATCAACCACTAAAGTTCTTTTCGTTTCTTTTTAAACTTTGCTATTTCTGTTTTTACATGCGCTTGGTATTGGCGTCGTAGGGAGGATTTTTCGTGGGTGAAATTTTCACCTGTATCGCGGGCCGAGATAATTTTATCCATGCGGAAGTTACGAAAATCCTGCCTGAGATTACACCACGCTGCCAATAGGTGGGCGTTAGGGAAAAAGATCAATGCGAGGGGTTTGACTTTACGTAAAGTATGTTCGCCAGACAGGGCTTCATATTCTAAATCCATGACCGTGGCGTTGCGCATGGCAAAGCGCATAGTGCTCATCATGTGTAAATGTTCATGGCGACCGAAATCGGGTGCAAAGATGGGGGTGTCG
>JAJRSG010000280.1 GCA_024278915.1 Alphaproteobacteria bacterium | reverse complement strand
TTAAGAGAAATTCCCATTTTATTTGCAAATGCTAATTCGACAGCTGCGATTGCGAGTCCACCATCTGATAGGTCATGAACTCCATTTACGCGGCGATTTTGGATTAGGCTACGTACATAATCACCGTTATTTTTCTCAGCGCCCAAGTCAACAGGTGGGGGGGCGTAAATTGGGCTATCTTCTTGCCCAAGTCCCAAAATGAAGTGTGAATATAGGGAGGCTCCCATCCAGCCTTTACTTTCACCAATTAAAATTAAGGTATCGCCTGTTTTTGCACGAGAAATAGATGTCATTTTCTCAGTATTTGTAATTAAACCAACGCCGCCAATGGCAGGGGTTGGAGGTATCGCTTGGCCATTTGTCTCGTTATACAGTGAGACATTCCCAGAAACGACGGGGTAATCAAGAGCGCGACAGGCTTCGTTGATACCATTAATCGCATAAACAAACTGCCCCATAATTTCGGGCCGTTCAGGGTTGCCAAAGTTAAGGCAATCAGTAATGGCGACTGGTTGCGCGCCAGTACACGTAATGTTTCGCCAAGTTTCGACAACGGCTTGCTTCCCACCTTCAAAAGGGTCCGCAGTGCAATAACGAGGTGTACAATCCGTACTAATAGCGACGGCCTTGTTCATTTTGTGGATGCGAACAATGGCTGCATCGCCGCCTGATTGTGAACTATCAACTGTATCACCCAATACGGTGCGATCATATTGTTCCCATATCCAGCGTTTAGAAGCAATATCTGGGCTACCAAGAATGGTTTTAAGGGCGGCATTATAATCGCTCCCGCGCTCAGTTGGATCAAACATTGTATCGTGTTCTAAAATATCTCTCTTAACCGGTTTTTTATAAGGCCTGTCTAAATTTGGGGCATCATCGGCTAGCGGTGCAATCGGAATATCACATACTTTTTTTCTGTGATGCGTTAACACGAGGCGACCTGTATCAGTTGTCTTGCCAATTTCAGCAACATCAAGGTCCCATTTTTCAAAAATCTCGTATGCAATTTTCTCTTTGCCGGGCTTTAATACCATAAGCATGCGTTCCTGACTTTCGGACAGCATCATCTCATAAGGGGTCATATCTGGTTCGCGTTGTGGTACCTTATCAAGATTCATGCGTATGCCAACGCCGCCTTTATCTGCCATTTCAATTGCAGAGGAGGTTAAACCAGCAGCTCCCATGTCTTGGATAGCGATAATGGCGTCTGTTGCCATTAATTCGAGACAGGCTTCAATCAACAATTTTTCTGTAAAGGGGTCACCAACTTGCACAGTCGGGCGCTTCTCATCACTGTCATCATCAAATTCTGCAGAAGCCATCGTTGCACCGTGAATGCCATCTCTACCTGTTTTAGAGCCCACATAAAAAAGCGGATTGCCTGTACCTTTTGCAGCAGAATAAAACACTTTGTCTTTTTTGGCATGTCCAACGCACATGGCATTGACCAAAATATTGCCATTATATCCTGCATGAAAATTTGTTTCACCACCAACCGTTGGGACACCAACACAGTTTCCGTATCCGCCAATTCCGTGAACAACGCCCGCCACGAGAGTCTTTGTTTTCCAGTGAGAAGGGTCGCCAAATCGTAAGGCGTTCATATTTGCAATTGGGCGTGCACCCATTGTAAACACATCGCGCATTATGCCACCAACGCCAGTAGCAGCCCCTTGGTAAGGTTCAATATAGGAAGGGTGATTATGGCTTTCCATTTTGAAGATGATGACATCATCATCATCCATATCGATGACACCTGCATTTTCACCCGGACCTTGAATGACACGAGTGCCTTTTGTTAAAAGCTTTCCAAGATGGCGACGGGAAGATTTATAAGAACAATGCTCTGACCACATAACCGAAAAAATACCCAGTTCATTGATGTTGGGTGCTCGACCTAAGCGTTCGCAAATAATTTCGTATTCACCTTCGGATAGTCCGTGCTCGGCTACGACTTCAGGAGTAATTTTTATGGCGGCGCTCATCGTAAACTCTCCAGAACACTTTTAAATAAATCAAGCCCGTCTGTACCGCCATGCATGGGGTCGATCGCCCGCTCAGGGTGCGGCATCATACCAAGCACATTGCCTGCTTCATTACAGATGCCGGCTATATCATTTACCGAGCCATTAGGGTTGTCTTTATAGGTGAAGATAATTTGCTTGTTTTTACGTAACTTATTTAGGGTTTCGTCATCGGCATAATAGTTTCCATCAAAATGGGCGACAGGCATCGTAATTTCCGAACGTTCTTTGTAGGATTTTGTGAACATTGAGGATGGGTTCTTAATATTTAATGTTTGCTGACGACAGACAAACCGAAGACCTTTGTTTCGCATTAAAGCACCTGGTAGCAGGCCGCTTTCCGTCAATACTTGGAACCCATTACAAAACCCTGCGACGGGCAAGCCTTGTCCTGCTTTCTTAATAACGTCTTGCATAATAGGTGAACGGGCAGCAATCGCGCCAGAACGTAAATAATCACCATATGAAAAGCCGCCGGGAATAACGACAAAATCTACGGGTGGAAGAGTCGTTTCACCGTGCCATACCATTTCAACTGGGCGACGGGAAACCTTTTCCAGAGCGACTTGCGCATCTCTGTCGCAATTTGAAGCAGGGAATACAATAACTGCGGTTTTCATGGGGTGCCCTTAATTAATTGAACTAAAGTTCGGGAAGTCAGGTTAATCAACGATTTCAAAACGGTAATCTTCAATGACTGTGTTTGCCAGTAATTTTTCACACATATCTTTGACTTCATTTTCTGCGGTGGTTTTATCTGTGTTATTTAATTCAAGCTCTATGGTTTTACCCTGACGAGCTGCGGTTACATTTTCAAAACCAAGATGGGAGAGGGAACGAGCAATCGTTCTGCCTTGTGGATCGAGGACGCCAGATTTAAGGCCGATGTGAATGATGGCTTTCATGATTATTTATCTCCATTGGGGACGATGGATAGTGTCGGTGAAGTGGTTGGGTTGGCTTTGAGGATGCCAAGTCGTGTTGCGACCTCTGTATAGGCTTCAGTAACATCGCCGAGGTCACGCCTGAAGCGATCTTTATCCAGTTTCTTATCGGTTTCTAAATCCCATAAGCGGCAAGAGTCAGGGCTGATCTCGTCAGCTAAAAGTAGTTCAATATTACCATTTTTATCTGTGTGTCTACCAAACTCAATTTTGAAGTCGACTAATCTAATTCCGATAGCGGCAAACATACCGCATAAAAAATCATTGATACGTAGAGCCATGGCTGTCATTTCATCGACTTCATTCGCAGTGGCCCACCCAAAGGCAAGTATATGTTCTTCGCAAACGAGCGGATCGTTCAGCTTGTCTTCTTTGTAACAAAATTCGATAATGGAGCGTGGAAGCGGTTTACCTTCTTCGAGGCCAAACATTTTACAAATTGAACCTGCTGCAACATTTCTACAGATGACTTCAAGGGGAACAATTTCAACTTTTTTAATTAGCTGTTCGCGCATATTTATACGCTTGATGAAATGAGTGGGGATGTTAATGCGTTCAAGTGCAATCATTATGTATTCAGAGATACGATTGTTTAATACGCCTTTACCGCTTAATATGGCTTTTTTCTGGGCATTAAATGCGGTGGCATCATCCTTAAAATATTGCACCAATGTACCAGGCTCGGGACCTTCATATAAGATTTTGGCTTTGCCTTCGTACAGTTTTTTTCGTCGGCTCATAATATGCTCTTAAGCTTTGGGGACGAATCGTCCCTGTGAGAGAGGCAACCTATCACAATAGAAAAATCCTTCAATGATTGGCATGTGTTTATTTGTGTTTTTTATTGGGGATTAAACACATATAACCATTGGCATATTACAGGTAACCTTGCTATCAGTAATGGTAGATATACTTAATACGGAGCATAAAATGAGTGGATTTGATGATCGAAAAGATGCTTTTGAAAAAAAGTTTGTTTTAGATGCAGAACA
>JAJRSG010000006.1 GCA_024278915.1 Alphaproteobacteria bacterium | reverse complement strand
TTTCGAAATCATCATGCCTGAACCACCAACATTTTCCGGTAGCATTAACCACAATCCAAATGTTGCAGTAATAAAGCCAATTAACAACATGCCGATAATTTTTGCGAATGCAGGTAGGGCACCTTTCAAATTCGGCGACACGTGATCCGCTTTGATATTATTCATACCAAACCATGCCGCTAATACGATCGGGATTAAAATCGCGACCCAGATAAATCCGGCATTATGTAAAAATGTCTCTGTACCTGCAGGGATTTTACCAATCAATGTACCTGACGTTGCTTTCAGTGTCATTGATGTTCCACCGAACATACCAACCGTCATCACTAAGGGAATAAGGATTTGCATTGTGGTCACACCAAAGTTACCAAGACCAGCGTTCATTCCCAATGAATATCCCTGAACTTTCTTTGGAAAGAAAAAAGAAATATTGGACATTGAGGAAGCAAAGTTACCGCCACCTAGGCCAGATAAAAGCGCCATGATCTGAAATTTCCATAACGGTGTATTCGGGTCTTGTAACAAGAACCCTGTTCCCAAGGCCGGTAATATTAATAGCGCTGTTGTCAGGAAGATGGTATTTCGCCCGCCCGCAATACGAATAAAGAAGGTTGATGGAATACGTAAGGTAGCCCCTGTCAAACCGGCAATCGCCGCTAATGTAAATAATTGGGATTTCTCAAATGGATAGCCAAGATTAATCATTTGTACTGTAATAATGCCCCAATAGAGCCAGACAGCAAAGCCGCATAACAATGCGGGAATAGATATCCATAAATTACGATTGGCAATCTTCTTGCCCGTCGCGTTCCACTGGGCCTCATCTTCCGGGTCCCAGACTTGTAAGTCTTTAGCCATTTCATTTCTCCCTTTTCACCAAGCGCACAAATGACGCACTGGTTTTGCAAGCTTTCATGCACGGGATCAGGGGAAGAGTGTTTGACTTATGTCAAAACAAGAAGATTTCTAAAATCAAAACATAAAAAAACGGGGGCAAAGCCCCCGCATTAACCTGGGAAGTTTAAAATTACTTATTCATGCTTGAAGTTTACCGTGCTCAGGTCAACGCCTAGGTTTTCAAGGCGTTTCATAGCATGAGCTTCTTTGCTGCCAAAGACTTTGATCTTGTCAATTTCTTCACTACTCACGCCCAAAGCTTCTAAATGTTTACGAGCAGCTTCTTTTCTGTGTTGTGTATACCCTTTATCAAAGCGTTCTTCGGCTTCGATTTCGTCAGCTTTACTAAAACTGATAAACAAAGCCAGAAAAGATGCTATCGTTACCAATGCGCCAAGAATAAGATAAGAAGTATCCCAAGTCATTTCTCCTTTAAACAAGAACCCGGCTGACACCGCACCCACATTCCCGCCTGCCCCAACAACACCAGCAACCGCTCCCAAAGATTTCTTAGAAATAAACGGTACAACAGAGAACGTCGCTCCTTCTGACATTTGGGTAAAGAGAGAGAAGAAAAGAAGTGTCGGAATAGCAAGGAAAAGCACACTCATTTGCGAGAACAACATCAACGCCAAGCCTTCAATGAATAACGTAATGAATAGCCAAGTAGCACGTCCCTTCAGTCCCCAAAGAGACGCAAAGTTATCGCCAAAAATACCACCGAGTGTTCGTGCAAACAAGTT
This sequence comes from Alphaproteobacteria bacterium, assembly GCA_024278915.1. Classification (GTDB taxonomy): domain Bacteria; phylum Pseudomonadota; class Alphaproteobacteria; order Caulobacterales; family Maricaulaceae; genus Robiginitomaculum_A. Next base: position 1,554 of record JAJRSG010000006.1, on the reverse strand, counting down.
CATCAAGCCAAAACTAGCTGCGACCATACCAGCTGTAACAAGGTTCAAGCCGAAATAGTCGAACATATATAGTGCTAATGTACCAAAGATTGTGAGCTCAATCCCGAAACAAGCCGCGTAAATAAAGAACAACAACCAAACCCGATAATCTTTTAAGGCATGAAAGAAATTTCCAGTTGTTTGTCCCGCAGGCGGCATTTTACCTTGCGCCCGAAGCTCTTTATAGCTGCCATCGGGAGCATCTTGGGTAAACACATAATATATTATGCCTGTCAACAAAATCACGAAACCGGCTACAACCATAGACGCACGCCAACCAAATGCTTCACTTACGCCAAAACCAACTACAAAAATTGAGAAAATCATCGGCATAGCAAATTGTGTGACACCGCCACCTAAATTACCCCAACCGGCACTAGTTGCATTGGCTGTCCCCACCACATTGGGCGCAAACATATTGGTTGTATGATATTGTGTAATCACAAATGAACCACCAATCACACCAATCAAAACTCTAAAAATTAGAAATGTAGTAAAATCATGTGCAAGCCCAATCCCCATCACAGGAAAGGAAGCGAGTACTAATAACCATGTATAAGTAAGTCTAGGTCCAAAACGGTCACAAAGCCACCCGATGGCGATCCTCGCAAATACGGTAGCAGATACAGCCCCGATAATTGTCCAACCAACCTGCTCTTTGGTCAGTCCGAGTTCATCCCGCACCACCGCCATTAACGGCGCAATGCCAAACCAAGCAAAGAAACACAAGAAAAAGGCAAACCACGTAACGTGGAATGTTCTAATTTGTACCTTATCTACCCGAAAAAAATCGCCCCAAAGGCTTGTTGCCTTGTTTTGTAGTTCCATTGTAACGCCCTCAAAAAAAACACGTAGTGACCCCAGCGGTCAGCCAGTCTTATGCCAAGGTTTAAAATAATCACTTTGATCTGAATCAAATGGATATTTCTTTTAAAAAACAAGTGGTAGTTTCCACGCTTTAGTCATAAATATAAAACATGAGTCTCGACACACACATTCAACCTTTACCAATACGGTTATTAAATGCTCTGGGCGAACTCACCCATCAGCTACAGATAGAGCGCGGTTATACGGCCTTATATGTTGATAGTGACGGAGAAATATTTAGCGACGAATTAAGAGCAACCTACCAAGTTACAGGGCAAGCCATTGCCGTTCTGGAGAGTTTGATTGAAGAAGCATCTTCGCAACAGACCTCGTCTTGGTATAAAAAACTAGGCGCAGTTCCTACAAACAAAGAAAAACTATTATCGCACAGAGAAAAAATCCAAAATGGAACTATAGAGTTTGCACCTGCGATTAATGCATATACCTATAAATTTATTTACCCAACAATTGACGTCAACATTGAAGTGGCCCTTTACGTAGACGGTGTGAACCCTCTTAAAGTAAGTGCCTACTCCAATTTTTTACAATGGAAAGAACGTGCTGGTCGGGAAAGAGCTTGGGGCGCACATGGGTTTTGCTCCAAAGTCTTCAAAAATAGAGAGTTTACGGCTCGAATGCTCACTTTGA
>JAJRSG010000279.1 GCA_024278915.1 Alphaproteobacteria bacterium | reverse complement strand
CTCGATGCTCTACTGCCAGGTAAGCGCCTATTTATGTTTTCCACTGGTACAGGTATCGCCCCTTTCGCCAGCCTAATTCGTGATCCGGATGTATATGAAAACTTTGACCAAGTTATTCTAACACATACCTGCCGCCAAGTAGCTGAACTCGACTACGGGAAAGAACTTGTCAAATCTGTCCGCGAACATGAATTCCTAGGCGACATGGTTGATGGTAAGCTTATCCATATTTGTTCCATTACTCGTGAGGATTATCCCCTGAAAGGTCGCATCACCGATTTGTTGAAAACAGGGAAATTATTCGACCATGTTGAAGGTGGCCCACTCGACCCTAAAACCGATCGGGTCATGATTTGTGGTTCTATGGGCATGACCCAAGATACCAAAACCATGGTAGAAAGTTTCGGCCTGAAAGAAGGTTCTAATTCTTCTCCTGCCGATTTTGTCATCGAGAAAGCTTTTGTAGGATAACCCCAACCATGCCCCATATTATTGATTTATTCTGGTCCTTTCGTTCACCTTATTCCTTTCTTGCTTCCAAACCCGCTCTTGCTTTGCAAGCGGAATGGGATGTGAATATCAATGTAAAAATTGTATATCCCCTAGCTGTTCGCCAACCTGAATTTTTTGAAAGTCGCGGCCCTGAATGGATGGGGTATACACTACGCGACGTTGTACGTCTCGCAGAAATGAGCGAGCAAACCATTGCAATGCCGCGACCTGACCCCATTATCACGGATATGAAAACAGGAACATTTGCGACCGAGCAACCTTATATCGACCGTTTGTCCCGCCTTGGTATCTTGGCCAATGAAGAGGGAAAAGGATTGGAGTTTATCAATGAAGTTGGGGCTCTCATCTGGAGTGGAAAACCTTGGACAGAAGACGACCACCTTGCACAGGCCGTAGCACGTGCTGGATTAAATTTAGAAAATTTAGAAGCTGACGTTGATATCAAAAGATTGGACAACATCCTTGCCGAACATGACAAGCAACTCCGCGCTGCTGGACATTGGGGGGTACCTACATTCGTATTTAATGGCGAACCATTTTTTGGCCAAGACAGGATTGACGTGTTAAAATGGCGTCTGCAACAATCTGGCGTTGACCAAAAATAACAAGGCTTGCCCAAAGCTTTGTTAACCTTTAAACTAAAATTAACAAAGGGAAAAGTGTGGAGGGGCTACAAGCATTACCAAAGAAATAATTTCTTCTCATTGAGTGGCTAAAATTACCCTAATGTTGGAGTGGCCATTTATTTTGGCATTGGCTCACCAAGCGAAATACAAGTTCCACATTGCTCATTTCATACCAATTTATGCCTGACATGCCGCTACATTTAACAGCCCGCCTAATACCTAGTTAACACGTACAAAAGGATTTTTTATGACTAAGCATATTATTCTCACCGCGATAGCGTTAAGTTTCGTAAGCGCCTGTACCACAACCCCGACAACAAAAACGGACATCACTGCGGCACCAGAAGCTACAGTTCCCGAAACCCCAAAATACGAAAAACTCGTCTATGGGGCCGAGAAACCTTTGATGTGCAATATCCCTTACCCAGCCGAAGGAAAGCTAAAGAATAGACCTAATCTACAAGTCATGTGGGAGAATTATCTTTACGATCGCCCTGCTGGCATATGGGGGGAAATTGGAGGACTAGTCGAAGTCAACGGCAACTTACCCTTCGACCAAGGTCAGTGGACCAACGCCTGTACCGTACGCCTCTCCCATATGCTAAACCAGGCAGGTCATAAAATTCCTAGAAATGGTAATAAAACTGTCAGCGGCGGCAATAAAGACCAATATTATTACCGTGTTGCAGATCTTGAGGCATATTTAAATCAAGCTTTTGGTGAACCCGATGTCGCCATAACCGATGGGAGCGCCAACAGTTTTGATCTACCAAATACACCTGGTATCGTTCTCATGGATTTCCCAAATGGCTCATACACCGGACATGTTACGATTTGGAACGGGGCGGGCACAGTTGATGGCGCAAATATTGGTGGATATAGGGTCTTATTTTGGGACTTACCTTGCTTCATTCCAGCAGATAGAGTCGAACCTACAGCAAGTAATAAAACAAGCGCGCCGATTAAACGAAGCTTGCCTTAGTTATTAAGTTGAGGAGCAGGTTTGACAACGGGCATGAAACGAAAGTGTCCGTTGATCTGCGTGTTAAATAGCAGATCGTCTTCAACAACCCCGGCGCCAATATTGTGAATAATAAGTGGAGTGCCCCAGGGGGATTTTTTGTTCGACACTATTCCGATATGGGCAATCCGCCCTCCCAAACGCCAAGAGACAATATCTCCCGGTTGATAATCTTCTGCTTTTTTAGTAATCGGTAAAGCCGCGCCTTGTCGTTTTAAATAATGCTCAAGGTTTGGCACGCGCCGGTGGTCAATATTTTTATCCGGGCGGCTCAGCCCCCAATGATTAGGATAAGCCTTAAAGTTACGTCGCATATCCTCATGGACTGCTTTTTGAAAATCAAAACCGAATGCAGTTCTATATGTACGAATAATTACATCTGTACACACACCTGTATCGCTGTCGACGTCACCACCTGGATAGCTTAATTTTACATATTTTGGATCATAGCGCACAGACAACAAAGTTCGCTG
>JAJRSG010000278.1 GCA_024278915.1 Alphaproteobacteria bacterium | reverse complement strand
GAGTTTTCTGTGCAGTGCCGACCGTTCCATGCCGACAAAAGCTGCTGTCCGAGAAATATTACCACCAAAACGCTCAATTTGCGTTTGTAAATATTCTCTCTCAAAATGTTCTCGTGCATTACGCAAAGGCATGGCGATCATGCGGTCCCGATCTTGCGCCATTGATGATTGCCTAATAACTGAAACTTCAGACGGTAAGGATTCCAATGTAATTTTTTCTGTTGGTTCCCCGGTCGCCAAGATAAGCAAACGCTCAACATTGTTGCGAAGTTGCCGAACATTTCCTGGCCAATCATGAGATTGCAAGGCCGCCATGGCGTCATCACCAATTTGACGTGCAGGAAGCCCTGTTGTCTCCGCTAGTCGATTAATGAAATGATCAACTAAATCAGGGATGTCTTCTCTTCGTTCCATTAATGGAGAGGCGACAAGGGGGATTACATTTAAGCGATGATACAAGTCTTCCCTAAATTTTCCAAGCTTGGTTTCTTTCTCTAAATCACGAGACGTTGAAGTAATGATCCGTACATCAACTTGCACATCTTTTTGCCCCCCAAGGCGTTGAAACCGTTGATCAACTAGTAACCGCAAAAACTTTCCTTGGGTTTCCATTGGCATATCGACGACTTCGTCGACATATAGGGTTCCGCAATGAGCATTTTCCAAGAGACCTGTTTTAAAGTTTCCGTTCTGGGAATTCTCGACACCGAATAGTTCTTCTTCCACCCTATCGGGTACCATAGACGCTGCATTGACGACTTTAAAAGGCCCCGTAGAACGAGTTGAACCTTCATGTAGCAATCGAGCAATTAGTTCTTTCCCGGCCCCTGATGGACCTGATATAAGCACACGGCTATTCGTTGGGGCAATTCTAGCTATTTTTTGGCGAAGCTGACAAATTACTGGAGATGAGCCGATTAACTTGGTGTCCAGCGTTGTCCGTCCTTTTAATTCCTGATTTTCTCTTCGAAGTTTTACAGTTTCAAGCGCTCGCTTTGCCGTCACTAACAGTTTTTCGCTCTGGAATGGCTTTACTATATAATCATAGGCCCCTTTGCGAATAGCAGACACTGCCGTTTCTACGGTTCCGTGTCCACTAATGATAATGATGGGAATATCAGGGTCTGTTTTTTTGAAGACGTCCATCAACTCGATCCCGTCAAGATTAGACCCCTTTAACCACACATCCATGATTACCAATGACGGCTTACGCGCTTTAAATTCAGCCAAAGCCTGTGCGCTGCCACCTGCCTCGCGAACAGGATAACCTTCATCGGACAATATACCTGAAATGAGCTTTCGAATATCTTCTTCATCTTCGACAACTAATATTTCAAAATTCATGATTTGACACCTTGCAATTTTGTTGACGCTTTGTAAGTGGGTGGAGGCGAAACTTGCTGGCTGCTCTCAGATACGGGCAAACAAAAACGAACTAATGCTCCCATTTTTGCGTCCAACCGATCAAGTAAATAAAATGAACCACCATGATCTTCGGCAATACGTTTTACAATCGCAAGCCCGAGGCCAGTGCCCTCAGATCGCGTTGTCATATATGGCTCTAACAATCTTTCTTTATCCGTCAACGGCCAACCGAAACCATTGTCTGCTATATCTAAAAGCACCATACCTTCTTTAATGTTCACAGTTGTTGTAATTGCACCGTCCAGCATATCCTCACCTGAATCAAGAATCCGTTTTGAGATAGCTTCACCAGCATTTTTGTAAATATTAGTCAAAGCTTGCCCAATAAGCCTCTCATCGCAAAACACTTCTACGTGCTCATCAATATTGCTCTCATAAGAAAATTTTACATCCGGAAAAGCTACTCTTTGTGCAAAAATCGTTTCTTGTAACAAAGTATCCAATTTAATCATTTGTAAAACGGGTGCTGGCATACGGGCAAAAGCAGAAAACTCGTCAACCATTCGTCCCAAATTACTAACTTGTTTTGTAATTGTTTGGGTACATTGGGAAAATACATCTGGGTCGGATTTGATTTCTTTTTTATATTTGCGTTCCAACCGTTCTGCCGAAAGAAGAATGGGGGTTAAAGGATTCTTGATCTCATGAGCAATACGTCTTGCAACTTCTCTCCATGCAGAGTGCCTTTGCGCTGCTACCAAGCGTGTAATGTCATCAAATGTAATCACCCAGCCAGTTTCTGAATGATCCCCCTGATAAGGCGATACCCTTAAATCCAAATTACGTGTACCATTCGGCGTTTCAATATTTACTTGATCTTCTGTACTGTGACCAAGATCATCAATGGCGCGTTTAAAGGCAGGCATGAACTCATTTAGTTCAGTTGCCAGAGGTTGCCCCGTAATCTTATGTGATTTTACCCCCAAAAGACGTTCAGCAGAGCTATTGATAACCGTTATCTTACCTTCTTGTGATAACCCAATGACCCCCGCACTCACGCCAGATAAAACGGCCTCTGAAAACTCTCTTCTTTGTTCCGAGATATCATGTTCGCGTACGAGATCTTCGCGTTGGGTATATAATTGCTTCGTCATCCTATTAAATGCATTGGCAAGGTCATTGATCTCATCCCAAACGCCGGTAACATTTAAACGTGTCATCAAATCACCTGATCTGATTTTTTCTGCAGCTGTGACCATGGCACCTAATGGAGACACAATCCGGTCGGCTACCAGTAGCCCCAGCCAAATCGCGGCGAATAATATGAGCAAGGCAACCTCAATATAACTTAGTAAAAACACGCGGTTAAGGGCATCAGAATCACCTGTATATTTATCCAAATAGTGTCCAACAAGGTTTATCTGGTCGATGTTTTTAAGGACACCTTCCTGTAATAAATAACGACCAGTGTATAGATAGGCATCTTTATAGCTTTCCAATTTGTACAAAGCACCGATGAAATCAATTTCACCTCGAATAATAAATTTAATTTCTTGCCCTTTTGTACCTTCAAAATCTGCTTCATTTGGTAAAACATACGGTGGGGATTGCGGGCCTTCTGCCTGAGATAAAATTTGCCCTTTCCCGTCGATAACATAAACAACTGGAAATTCGCGAAACACGGCTTGATTAATCAGAAAATCGGTAAAGGTAATGCGGTTGGATAATTGCCCTTCCGCCCGATTTAAATCATTTGCAATATCATAAACACCCTGCCCGATTTCCCGGCGCTCTTCTCTTAGATATGCAGAAGACAGGTCTTTACTGATTTCCATAGTTTCACGCACCGTAGGGCCAAAAATGTCGTTCAGGTTTCGATTCATTAAAGCTGTAAAAAAAAGACCAACCAAAATTGCTGGTACAAGCGCACCTAAACTGAAAATTAAAATGAAGCGCCGATGTAAATGAGGGACCCGGTCGTCCGAAGTAGCGGGGAACAATACGGTTTTTAAACGTAGAATAAGATATATGCCCAGTATAAAAATAAATGCCAAACTAAGCCATAATGCTGGTAACGCATTTTCAGCTTGACCTTCAACACCGGATAATGCTGAAAGCGCGCCAATTCCCGTTAGGGAGGCTGCTACAGCAAATAACGTTCCGTAGAGCGCCGTGCTAAATACACGAGGGCTGATAAACTTTGAATCCTGTCTTGCAGTTTCATTCATGGTGCTAATTTAACACAGTGTTGCAAAATATCAACACTTGTTGTTGAAGGCTTAGTCGACCAAAATGCCCAGAACTTTAATTTTAGTCCGTAAGGTGTTTCTGTGAATTCCTAGCAATGCGGCAGCACGCAAGTTGTTACCGCCAGTTATTCGCAAAGCTTCTTCTATCAATGGTTTCTCGACCCATGCCAATGCCTGCACATATGGTGTTAACTCACTCGTTTCAGCATTTCTAAGTAAGTCAATACTTGCAGTACGCAGATCATTAAATACAAGAGCATCATGTGATGAAATATCTATATTAGAGCTACTCTCAATAAGTACACTTTTAAGCACACTATCTGAGATAACCACATCGGAAAACTTCAAAGCGAGTAATTGCATTAACCCCTTCAATTCTCTTACATTTCCTGCCCAGTGGTATGATTTTAGCGTATTTAGAGCTTTCTTACTCATAGAACGTTGATTGGGTTTTCCTGATAAATTTAGAAAATGAGCGGCTAATTCCTCAATGTCTTCAGAGCGCTTATTAAGAGAAGGCAAAGAAATTTCACCACCTTTTAAGCGGTAAAATAAATCTGCACGGACACAGCCTGACCCCAATATTTCTTGCGCGGTAATATTGGCGGAAGAAACAACTCGAAATGCGGCTTCCTTCCCTCGTTGTTCATTCTTCTCCAATACTCTTAGTAATAATGTCTGTTTGGATATTGGAAGCTCATTGACACGATCAACATATAAGACGCCTCCCTCAGCGGCGGATTCGAGGGTATCAATTGATGTGTAGTCATCAAAAAATAAGAAAGGTTGCTTCGAACGGCTACCCGATGCGTGTAATAGCTTGGCAACATGGTCTTTCCCTGTACCCACATCCCCGTAAATAAATACAGGGATGTCTGCTGACATATAATCAGAAATTCCGCGAAACACGGGCTGCATTGCGATTGATTTTCCAATGATAGGGTCAGCAACACTTCTCTCTATTCGAATAGGCCTTGTTTTATTTTCTTTTATTTTTTTCTCTAGAGCACGCCGAATAATATATTCTAAATTATTGAGATCAAATGGCTTGGGAATATATTCAAATACGCCTGCATTGCCTGATTTTAGTGCCGTTGCCACACTTGTGTTTGCACTCATAATTACAATTGGTAATTCGGGTCTTAGTTTAGTTATTTCAGGGATAAATGTAAAAATATCATCTGCATCCATATGCACGTCTGTTAGAATGACATCTCCGTCCCCATTTTTAACCCATTTTAACAAGGTTTGCGCATTATCCGTTGCCCTTACATTAAAGCCCGATTTCGTTAGTGATTTAGATAATACAAAACGAATACTGGCATCGTCATCTGCTAAAAGAATGCTATATTTCATGGGGTTACTCTTGACTTCTTACGTTAGTGGAGCCGCTAGATCTTTGTTTAATTGGGAGCAGTAATGAGAATGTTGTTTTTCCAGGTTTTGAAATAAGATCTACTAATCCTCCGTGCCTTTCAACAATGGTTGATACCAAGGCAAGTCCTAGTCCATGCCCATTGGCTTTTCCGGTCACAAATGGGTGGAATACTTTGTCACGTATTTTCTCACTCACCCCTGGGCCATTATCAATAATTTGGATCTCTACGGGTAGAGATTGGGTCACTCCATTTTCAAGATGTCGATTAATGCCTGCGCGGTAAAGCGTCTTTATTTCAATTATACCGCTTCGAGGATTTTGGCTTTCATCAAGTCTTATTGCTTCCATTGCATTGCCGATCAGATTGATAATCACCTGCATTAACGCGTCTTTATCTCCATATACATATGGTAAGGAGGGGTCATAATTTTCGACTAAATGTATAACAGGAAAATCATCAAGCTTATTTTGGCTTTGGAAAAGCAGCTTTGCATTACGCAATATTGTATGAATATTAAAGCTCTCATAAATGGCGTTTTCATCGGCACCAAACTTTTCGATTTGCTCAACCAACCTCCCAATCCGGTCAACTTCTGTTGTAATTAGAGCTGTAAGCTCCAAATCATCGTCAGTTGTCAGTTCCCCTTCCAAAAGTTGTGCGGCCCCGCGAATACCTGCAAGGGGATTTTTTAACTCATGAGCAAGCATTTTTCCTAGCATGGTTACGGCCCCTTCCCTTGAGCCATCAGTATTTAACCGCAATCCAATTTCTTGTGGTTTAATAAGTAAACCAACGCTATTTTGACATGGAAACATCAGATAATTACATAAGAATTTCCGGTCTTGAGCAAGCCGTATCGGCAATTCCCGCCCTCGAATGCTACTTTGTTTTGCTAAAGCGTCTGTGAGTTTTTCAGAAACCGCGCTAAAGTCAGGTGAAATGTTATTAAGCACCTTTCCGGACAAGCTATTACATGATCGCCGCAACCACAATTCCGCCGCTGCATTTACCCATAATATAACAGGTTCATTTTGAGGCACACTCACATCATCACAGTGTCCAAGAACAATAATTGGTTCTGGAATATTTTCAGCAATCATAAAATCCGGTATGTGCATCTATGCCGCCAAATCTATGGATTGTGGTTCAAGATATATTTTAGCCAAAAGGGCAATTACATCCTTTGGGTCGTTCAGTCGGCAAATATCAGATCTTAGGCGTATTCTAGTTTGTTCGGGAAGTTCGACGGGGGCGTGCTCTACGTATCCTGCTAGATGTTTTCTTGCTACCCTACGTCCTTGCTCGACACCATAAAAATCTAATAGATCAAGATAGTGGTCATGGGCAGCTTGGTATGCTTTTTCTGCGAGTATATCAGGTGCTTGTTTCCCGCTTATGGTTGCATTAATTTGGTCAATACGCCACGGCGCACCAATTAACCCACGCCCCAACATCACACCATTTGCTTGTGAATCAAAAAGTGCCGTAAGTGCATGTTGCGAATTCAAGATATCCCCGTTGACAAATACAGGAATGGATACGGCCTGTTTCACGGACTTCACAGCTGCCCAATCTGCTTGCCCTTTATAAAACTGGCACCGCGTTCGCCCATGAACGCTTATCATTTTCACTCCAGCAGCTTCTGCACGTACCGCTAATTCCGTTGCGTTAAGGCTCTTCTCATCCCAACCAAGGCGCATTTTCAAAGTTACGGGTACAGATACAGCCGAAATAGTCGCTTCTATTAGTTTTAAAGCGTGGTCGAGATCTCGCATTAAAGCAGACCCTGACAATCCTGAGGTGACTCTCCGCGAAGGACAGCCCATATTTATGTCAATAATATGGGCGCCGGAGGCTTCCGCGATCTTCGCTCCTTCATGCATCCATTTGGCTTCTCTACCAACCAATTGAATGACGAGAGGATCAATTACGCCAGCACCCGCAGCTTTGCGGATCATGCCATGCTGACCTTTGCGTAAAAATTCGCTAGCCACCATTTCTGAAATTACCAGCCCTGCGCCAAAATCTTGGCACGTCTTACGAAATGGCAAATCAGTAATACCTGACATTGGCGCAACCAAAACATTGGATACTAACTTATGCTTGCCGATTTGGATTTGCTGGCTCATAAAGTTTCTTTAGAGGATAAATTTCAAGTGCACAATATTTCATCACATGAATATAGCAATTTTGCAGTCGTTATTGTTGCTGCAGGGCGTGGCAACCGCGCGCCAGGTGATATCCCCAAACAATATAGGTCAATCAACGGGGAAACAGTCCTCACGAAAACTCTCAAGTGTTTTTCTAAATTCCCCAATATCGTTGTTGTCATTCATCCGAATGATACTGAGTTATTTAAAGACGCTACAAAAGACTTGCCCAAAAACATTCATTCAATTTCTGGCGGTGACAGCCGGACACAATCCGTAAAGGCTGGGTTGGATTTTTTTAGAAATCATCAACCCAAATTTGTACTCATACATGATGCGGCTCGACCATTTTTAGCACAAGATATTATAGATAATGTTATGATAAGTTTGCAAAGCCATCAGGCTGTGGCCCCGTCACTTCCAATTGTTGATGCCATAAAAACCAAAGATGGTTCTGCCGTTGATCGTGATGAAATTATTCGCGTACAAACACCCCAAGGGTTTGATTATTCATCTATTTCTCAGGCATATAGGTCTTTGTCTGGTAAAGAAAGTTTTGTCGATGATATTGAACTTGCCAAACAGTGCGGTATGTCCATAGACATGTGTGTTGGCGACGAAAAAAATATTAAACTAACTTATGAGCATGATTTTATGCAAAGCAATCACATGATAAATATTACAGGTAGTGGTTTTGACGTACACCAAATTTGCAGTGGTGAGACATTGTTTCTTTGTGGTGTCGAGGTAGAGGCAGGGTTTTCGTTAAAAGGTCACAGTGATGCAGATGTAGGCCGTCACGCTCTTACAGATGCTATTCTCGGGGCTATCAGCGAGGGTGATATTGGCGATCATTTTCCTCCTTCAGAAAGTAAGTGGAAAAATGCCAAATCTGATATTTTCCTACAACATGCCATAGAGTTACTTAAACGAAAAAACGCAATTCTTGACCATGTTGATATCACCTTGATTTGCGAACAACCAAAAATAAAGCCGCACCGGCAAAACATGCGGGAACGTTTAACCTCTATCCTTGGGATTCCCCTTTCCCGTGTCAGTTTAAAAGCTACAACAACAGAAGGTCTAGGCTATGCAGGGCGTGGCGAAGGGATTGCCGCCCAAGCTATTGCGAGCATTAGGATCCCTGATGTTTAGTGATCAGGAACTTCAACAAAAAGCAGAGAACTTAATCAAGCTTGCAGGATCACATGGACTAACCGTTGGCACTGCAGAAAGCTGCACAGGTGGTTGGATTGGTAAAATCCTTACGGATGTTGCTGGTTCATCACAGGTGTTTATGGGAGGGCTTGTGACCTATTCCAATCAAGCCAAACAAGATCTCCTAGGAATTCCTCCAGAAATTTTAGAGTTTTACGGCGCTGTAAGTGAGCCAACTGCAATAGCGATG
>JAJRSG010000277.1 GCA_024278915.1 Alphaproteobacteria bacterium | reverse complement strand
GCGCGCCATGGTACCATCGCAGGTATCCAACTACGCGTTTGGATGTGCATATTGCCACTATCAAGCGGAGAGAATAGGGCGGATTTTTTAGCCGTTGCTGCGCTTGGCCAGCTTCCCGGGTTAGTCTCATGCCGGATGCGTTGAGGTGGTTTCCACATAGTTGCTAGGGCTTGCCGACATAAGGAGAGCGGTTCAAATTATCACGCATTTTTGCTAGCGTCTTCATAAGCCGTTTTGCTTCCGCATCTGAGATGCCTTCAAAGGATTTTTTGTAAACATTGGCGGCGACAGCAAGGATTTTATCTAATGCTCGTTTGCCCTTTGCTGTGATTTTCACTTGCACAACGCGTTTGTCTTCTTTCCAGAGGGAGCGTTGTACGAGCCCATCTCTTTCCATTCGATCTAGCATCCGTGTCAGCGTTGACATTTTAAGAACGCCTCGCCGTGCAATTCCTGTGACGGTACTCGGGTTTTTATCACCCAAAATACCCAAAATTCGCCATTGGTTTTGGTTCATGCCAATTTCTTTTAAAGCTTTCGACATGACGTCGATATATGTCGCAGAGGTTCGGTTGAGATTGTACAAAGGATAGTTGTCTAGATCGAAACCGTCTTGCCCTGGTAATGTTATCACAATGATCTCCTTTGCTGATGTATGAAGTAAAAACGAATTACATCAATAATTATTTGAAAATGAAAATAATTTCAAGTATATATCACTGTAATCGATAACTTAAATATACACCAAATTGGGAGAATGTAATGAGCGGAGTAGATATTTTAACAAGTTTAACGGCAGCCATGGCAAGTGGTACGATCAAGGTTGTTGACCTAACGCAACCTTTGGAGCCTAAAACACCTGTCTTGCAGTTGCCGCCTGAATATGTGCAAAACCCACCATTTGAATTGCATAACTTGTCTGAATACGACGAGCGTGGGCCAGCATGGTACTGGAATTGGTTTAAATGTGGAGAGCACACGGGGACGCATTTTGATGCTCCCATCCATTTTGTGACAGGTAAGGATTATGAAAACAATGCGACGGATACGATTCCCGTAGAAAAATTTATAGGCCCAGCTTGCGTTCTAGATGCGGTTGCAGAAGTGGAAAAAGATCCGGACTTTCTGATTACGATTGAATTTGTGGAAGAGTGGGAAAAACAAAATGGCCGTATTCCAGCAGGGGCTTGGGTTTTATTCCGTTCAGGGTGGTCAAAGCGCCTTGATCCGGAAGAGTTTCAAAATATGAAAGAAGATGGTGCTCATACACCGGGTTGGCATCCAGATGTTATTCCATTTTTGGCAGAGCAGCGTGATGTTCTGGGTGCAGGGGTAGAAACCGTTGGCACTGATGCTGGGCAAGCTTTCGGGTTTGATCCAGCATTTCCTTGCCATGTATTGATGCATGGTGCCAATAAATTCGGCCTTGCCAGCTTAACTAACCTTGATCAATTACCAGCAACAGGGGCGATTGTGATCGCGCCGCCTTTGAAAATCGTGCGAGGTTCTGGCTCTCCGTTGCGCGTTCTTGCTTTGGTACCGTAGGCTACTCAGCAGCCCGAATAAGGGG
>JAJRSG010000276.1 GCA_024278915.1 Alphaproteobacteria bacterium | reverse complement strand
ATCTACTTTAATGGGGTTTGTTCTTATTTGGGTTGTAGGCTTACGCACCCGTTACAACAAAGAAATTCACGGTGATATTATTAAGTGATTTATAAACATAGTTATGTAAGAGCATGGCATTGTCAGAGGAAAACTCTTATTTGATAAATAGCTGATAGTTAGATATTTGTCATGAGCAATTTATTCAAATACCACAACCACCACAACCAACTTGTGACATTATTTTCGCGTTCTTATTCTTGTATTTGCTGATGGTGGGTTTTCCACCGGGCCGGCAAAGCATTGGGCGATTTCCATCCAATGTCTTGCAGGCGCGCCTATTACTTCAAGGTCCACATCCAAGATGTTACGAACCTGGGTGACAACCTGACAAAATTCTTCAGCTTGCCCGGATATGTGGTTTGCTTCATCCTTGTCCCCGAATGACCAAATTTTACCAGACGGTGCAGATAAGGTTAAACTTGGCATTGGTTGCGGAGACTTAAGACCTCGGTTTGCAAAGCTCCAATTATAAGTGTTTTTGCCAAGAACCACGATATTATATATGTCATCCGTGTTTGATCTCTCTATGCCAAGAGCATCATAAATTGCCTGACTATGTGCCCATGTTTCCATATACCGAGCCGTAATTGAAGACAGCGCACTCATTGATGGCCCTGCCCAAGTTACCCTTGTTTTTGGATCGACCCCTGCGAAATTATTTTTCAAGCTCGTAGAAAATTTGTACCAAGTTTCAAGTAGGTTCGCCCCCGATAAATTATCTAGATAGGTTCGTTCAAATTCTCGGGTTGTCCCTGACATGGTAAAGGTTTTGACTTGGTTGAATAAGTGCAAGAACTCGACTTCTTGGCGTAATGATAGGTCTGCTGCGATATTCCAAAAGTGCAAGTGACGGATGATGTCATTGAAACTCCAACCTTTGAATTTGGTCTTTGTCTTCATCACCTTGCACTCAAACCCGCGCAAAACATCATACAGGTTTGTACTTTCGTTCAAGAAGGCGGCACTTTGTTTCATCAATGAAAATCCTAAAAAATAGAAAGCTAATTTTGGCGTGAATTCCCGACTGCGATTGTAACTGGCATATCACAAATTAAATTAAACATTAGGAATAAGCCATGGAAGATTTAGTCCAGTAATGGCCGTTTCAAATAGCTGTCGGGTACCAACATGGGATTGTCGGGAAGATGGGCTTGCACACGTTTGCACCAGTCTACGATTTCCGGGCGCTCCAGATAGACATTGCGACCATGTAGTCCGGTCAAATACGAAAAAATAACCGTGGAATAAACCGATAAATCTACCAGTGACGGTTCGCCTAGCCCGCCCATATACGGCCCGCCTTCAAGGTGGGCAATCAGCTCGTCCGCCAAGCGTTCATGCATATCCCAATGGGGTTCATCCAAGTCGATATTGCGAATGATATTTTTGATAAATCCGGTGCGTTTGATGACCCACGGATAGAGAAACCTTAACGTGAAGGGAATGGAGATGGCGTTATTCATGGCCGAGGACAACATCCAGCCATTGCGAATAGAATCCCGAGCACTGACCCAAATCACGGCAGAGCGAAAGCGCGCGGGCAATAACCATTTCGATGCCCATGCATCAATCTCTAATATCTGCGCCCGTTCGGCGTCATTAACCCCCAGTAACGGCTTGTCCGTAAAGCGTTCATCCAGCCACTGCCCGATTTGCAAGGAGTCGGCTTTCCATTCCATCTTGTCGCCTTCGCCGATTGTCAGCACGGGGACTTGTCTTTGACCGGAAAATTTTATCTGCTCACGCTTAATCGGATCAACCGGAACAAATTCGAAATCCAGTTTTTTATATTTAAGGTAACACCCGACCTTAATGACGAATGGGCTGGTTGGGTATCCGTAGAGTTTTATTTTAGGTTGGTCCGTCATTTTATTTTCCCTGATTATATAAGCGTAACGCCATTATGTAGGCGAGGCACCGGTTTCGATTGGCAAGCTCTCGTCCGCACCCCATTCCGCCCACGATGCATCATAGAGCGCCGTATTGCCATACCCCATCAACGCCAAAATAAACAGGGTAAAAGCCGCAAACACGCCGCCGCCGCAATAGGTGATATAGCGCTGTGCGGGATGTGAGATGACGTGTTGCCACACGTCTTGCAGTTCGGCCATCGACCTGACCCGCCCGGTTTTTGGATCCAGATTATACTCCGCCGGCACATTATAGGCGCCGGGAACATGACCTTTGCGGCACTTAGGATACAGCACAGCCTTGCCGTAATAAAATGGTTTAGGCAAGGCGTCGATAATCATTGTATCTTGATCGTCAATGGCGGCCAAAACATCATGTTTCTCCACACGCAAATCGGTTTGGGCTGTGGCCGTAAATTGTGAGGGAGTTGGCGATGGAGCCTCCGTTTCCAGACCATATCCCGCCGCCCGCCAAGCCCCGAGACCGCCGTTTAATATCTTGACATTGTCATGGCCGTAATAGCGCAAAGCCCACCACAAACGCGCCGCCCAAAGCCCGCCCTTATCATCATAGACCACAACCATATGCGTATTGCTAACCCCGAGCTTGCCCATCAAGGCAGCAAAACCTTCTGCGCCAATGATGCTGGTTCGGTTTTGCGGGCAGGCCAAATCAGCTTTCAAATCCACGAACTGCGCGCCCGCAATATGGCCTTTCAAATATCCGTCCCGCCCCGCAACTTCGTGGTAACGCCCCTTGGCATCCGTGCGCACATCAAACCGCGCATCAAGCACCCGAACATCCGCATCCCCTAGATGGCGATGAAGCCACTCCGGCTCGGCAAGATAGTGTTGATCAGTGTAATTCAAAGTCATGGCTTGCCTTTGTGAGGGTCAATATAGGATAAAATTATCTTAGCCACCCTGATGAGCAAATCTTTCGGGCTCACCTCTCGGGGCATTGTCAGCGGAAAGTTCATGACCCATAAATAATCGATATTGATGAGTAAGTCATGATAAATATTTTTAAACATCAGGCAGAGAAATCAATACAAATATTAGTCTCTATCCACACTTAATTTCACAATCATTTTAACCACGAACGACACCAAAATCACATTTTGCAAACGACTGACTCTCCTCTGACAATGCTGTAATTTCGGTAACTGTCACCGTAATTTAACCGTGACCACCCCGATTTCGGTGTCGTTTTCGGCAAGTTGAAAAATAAGGCGCCGTACCTCCAGAAGGCGTCGCCGCATTTCTTCCGAATAACGCTCGTATAAACTAACCATGCCAGATGTTATCAATAACACATATTTTTACAAAGTAT
>JAJRSG010000275.1 GCA_024278915.1 Alphaproteobacteria bacterium | reverse complement strand
TAATCGGATGGTTCGGGTGATGTAATTACATGTGTATGCGGATATAATTCTAAATGTCGTTTAACATTATTTGTCTTTTTTACTGTATTAACTTTCACGTGAATGTGTCCTGTTTAATCTTATGAAATATGTCTAAGCCAAAGAGTTGCACATATCCAAAAATCTGTCCAACACGTGGAGGAGTCCGCTAACCCGTTGTTTCTATTGACTAAAAATGTGATTTTTAACAAAATTCATGTATTTTTCAAAAACACCATCTTTCTTGAA
Source organism: Alphaproteobacteria bacterium (assembly GCA_024278915.1). Taxonomy (GTDB): domain Bacteria; phylum Pseudomonadota; class Alphaproteobacteria; order Caulobacterales; family Maricaulaceae; genus Robiginitomaculum_A. Next base: position 7,400 of record JAJRSG010000275.1, on the reverse strand, counting down.
TTACTCAATAATATCAATGACTTAGATTCTATATACTCATGTGGATTTCTGGCTAAATATAGCAAAAAATTACATAATTCAGGCATATTTTTAGTTTTTATTACACGCAGAGGCCCACGTATCACTACGTGAAGCACAGGTGATTCGTTTTGTCCAAGAGGGCCATTCGCACGCACATAGGATACTATTCATGTCTACGTGCAGGGCACGTGGCAGAGCAATAGAACACACTTTTAATAACGCCTAATTGCCCGTAGGGGGCATGTGTGAATTCTACAGTAGGCGGCCCGACATGTTTTGTAAATTTGGTAAAAATGTAAGAACTAAAAGGCAGCAACTTGGCCTTAGCCAAGAAGCCCTTGCGTTTGAAGCACGCTCAAACAGAACTTACATAAGCGATGTCGAGCGCGGCACACGCAACCCGTCCATAGAAGTCGTGCAGCGCATTGCCAAAGCCCTCGGCGTTACCATGGGTGAGCTACTCGACGGCACCCTCTAGTCAAATACAGAAAAACGCAAATACCCCGATATTGCGCTAAAAATGGTGCAAATGATTACAACCGTTAACACAAAAAACCACGGTTTTATAGGCATGGACGCAGTCCTATAGGTGTACCCCACATTTCAAGGCGAATGCAGATGTGTTTGGCTGGCTAAGAATACCTTTTTACGGCAGGGCTAGGATACTAGGGCTTTGAGAGAATACAGTGCTTAAAACAGGCCAAAAACACCGTTTCCGCGTGGCCCAGTTAGGACTCTAAAATAGATCGTAGTTACAAGGCGTTAGACGCGAGATGGGCCAGAATGGCGTTTCGCTTTATCTTGCGTAACACCTATTCTCCCTTCTTCTCCAATTCACAAGGTAATACAATGCGTTTTGCTTCTATGACTATTACATCACCACTTTGCATTTCAATAGAGAGTTTAGAGTTCTTATTTTCTAGCTGAGTTGGTTTTCCGACCTTGTAAACGGAGTTACTAGGCCCCCAGTCTTCCCTTTTTGGAAGATTAACTTCAGAAAATTCTATTGCAACAATATTTTTATCACCAAATGGAGTCTTGAATGTAATATCAACCACACCTTCGTTCCAATCAATCTCTATCCTAGAAATCACCCAATCGTGCATCATAATTTTTCCCTTTATTTATTCTGGATCTGGCTTAATTGGTAGATGTGCTTCTGGCGATTCATTTGGTACTTTATTTCCATCTATATCCAATCGATTTCCATCTGCATCGTTAACATGGGCGTGAGGGTTGTCACAATTTGAGTGACACAATACTCTTTGTTTTCCTGTGTTGGGATCAGTGTAGGATCCCTGACCTGTTTTTGGGTTGGGACCTTTGGGTATTAACCCACTTTCTTGTGCAATTTGATCAATTTCAGTTGGTGTTTTATTAGCAATGTCCTTTGGGTCAATTTTTGGAGACTTAGGCTTACGCTTAAATCGCTTAAAAAATTTCTTTATTGCCCCACCAGCTTCTTTAATATCCCTGACTCCAACAGGCGCTAATTCAGAAGCTAAACTAATACCTGCTCCTGCACGCGCCCAACCTGATGCATCCGAGTTAGTCAACGTTCCAAAGTCTTCTACTGAACCCGCAAATGTTGCGCCTACATCTCCTCCCTTTATTACAAACTTGGCAAGTTTAGTCCAAGCTGATTTACCAAAGGGATCCGTCGCATTCATCGGATCATTGTTGACATAGGCCTAAATCATATAACCTCCACTCCCGTCATAGTCTCATTCCTTTCGTCATACCCGTATTTACGGGCTTTTAAATTGAGGGTGTTTTAGGGCTTTTTTGTCAAAAGTTATGACCGTATCATAGCCTTCTTGCGCGGCGATGTTTTGAATTAAATAATCAGAAAAATCTGCTACCCCTTTTTCATATTCCCGCAGAGCGGCCAAACATTCGCCTTGTCTTTCCAGATCAAAGACAGCAATTGAGAAAATATTATCCAGCATCTTAATGCAATCGGCCTTGGAAATTTTGTACGCTGTTTTCAAAACCCAATTAAGCTCGCACAGCACAATGCAGGAAATAAAAGCGGGTGCATCTACTGTCAGGTGTTCAATGACTTTGTCTGCTTTGCGTGTTTGGGGTTTATTATCCCGAACAATGTAGCGCACCAAAACATTTGTATCCAGAGCAATCATTTCGCAGTGACAGTTTCAGTGATAGCGCCTTGCATATCTTCAATACTTTTGGGCATACCTTTATAGGAAATACAGCCCTTTAGCACCCGCACATCTTGTGTTTTCGGCTTTAATATATATCCACCATTTTCTAAAACTTCAAAAATAATTTTGTCGCCAGATTTCAAGTGCAAAGCCGCTCGGAGTGCCTTTGGTAAAGTTATCTGTCCTTTTGTCGTGAGTGTTGATTCCATAATGCGCTCCTTACCTATTTTTCTTATTCCCTAAAAGGGTAAGGAGAAAAACCGCATTTGTCAACCCCGAAAGGCGTTAGACGCGAGATGGGCCAGAATGGCGTTTCGCTTTATCTTGCATGTCACCCCCTCTTATTTCTCTCATGAATTTGCAAACTAGTAACTAATAATAAAATCTTCATCACCAACTATAAATTCACCTTCAATAAAATTAAATTTTGTACCATACTCCGTATTGTCATTATCAATATTGACAACATCCAATTTTCCTGATGGCATACGGTGCACACAAACAATTTGCCTTGATACAGGTAATTTGGATTGTAGTTCCTCTAATGTATCACTTGGCACATCCCAAACTACAGAACTACCACTATTATCAGTTGTCCAACCATCAAAACATACGCTTTGCTTCGCTTTATCCAAAGACGAACAACTAGATCCAAAACCTAAAACCACAGAACAGGTTAACAATAAATATTTTAACATTTTCATTTAATCGCTTACCTTCTTTTCAATCTTGAACTTGATTGTTTTTGTTTTTCGAATTCTTGTTCCGGTGACTGCTCTCTTTTCTTTAAAAGTAAATTTGGTAACACTTCCATCCGCTGACCCTAAATAGTGTGGTAGTTTTTTTCCTGTGGCTTTGTTGATTGCCTTAATCATTCTTTTGTCTTGGCGTGACAATCTTCCATCATTGGATCGATCATTTCTAGAATCTTCTAACCCCTTTCCTCCCTTCTTTGGAGGATGTAAATGTGCAGCGGCTACAGTTTTACTGCGGCTTATCTCAATACGGACTTCATCGTTGGTGCCGACCTGAACATCATTGTAGTAATATTTTCCGGTTTTTTGGATCTGCAAAATGTCACCGCCACGCTCCCTCTTTACACGGCCATCGTTGCGAGCACCTTGCTGGGCAGCATATTGTAACAAATCAACGGCGGCATTATCTATAGAATTAAATTGATCAAACGGGGCTTTCCCATCCGGATCCACCCCATTCACCGGATTATTGTTGACATATGTATACCGCCCAAACATTTCGGGCCGCTTTGGACTAAATCCAATCGGATCGGTGCTGAGGAACCTGCCGATGAGGGAGTCATAATACCGGGCCTGCATATAATTTAGGCCCGTGGCCGAATCCTTGATGTGGCCTGTGAAGCCTGCTTGGTAGTTATTGACGAGGGGGCTGGTTAATGTTCGCCCAAACGGGGTGTATTGTTCCCGCCACGAGATCGCCCCTGTGCTTGTGGTGCCTGTGTTGGCAGAGCCTATCTGATCAGCATGCAGATAGGTAATGGTATCGACGCCGCCCGATGTGGTGATCCTGGCCACCTTGCCGATATAATCGGTTTTTTCTTCTGGATCACTGTTATAAGCAAGCTTGTGTATGTGAAAGGCGGGTGAACGCGAATGTTGCTGCAAAGTGCCGCGCGAGCATTCACCGACTAAATATAGATAGCAATTGTCATTAGCTGCCGTCAATGGAGACTGCGTCTGGCCCCATCTGGTGGGCCGAGGAGGCAAAATAAGATTTAGTGCAGCGATCACGGTGCAAGACTAGTCTGATTGTAACGGGGTGTCAAAAAAGGTAATAATTTCAGTTACTGTCACCGTAATTTATGCTGTTGTATCTGTAGTTTTATTGCTAAATTGGACATGAGGGGTTAGTACACTTTTGTGTACAGCTCCTTGTAAATCAAGCGGTCGCCAAACACCTTTAACGACCTTTATTTAGCATTTCCATTTATTCGCTAATTTTATTCCAAATATTATCAAATTGATTATCGTTCCGATACCTATAAAACCTATCCAACCGCTCATGGATAACTTTAAAATTTCTACAGTACTGATTTTGCCCCCCCCGTAACTGAAGTAAAAATTGGAGAGAGCAAACCACCTATAACTGTAAATATAAATGCTAACGCTGTGGACAAAACGAATATTGATCTCTGCCATTTTAAAAATATTGAAATCATTTTATTGACATCCCTCTCTAAAACTACATACGCGCATTTCTGTTACATCAATACTGGTTCCGACATTGACCCCTTTAGACAGGCCAATTTGCATGCCAAAATTACCGTTAGAATCTTCAGTCATCCCTACTGAACCAACGAAACCTAATGCACTACCCGCCGCAGACTTAACAGGTCCTTGTAGGATATCTTTTGCCTTCCCACTCGGATCAGTCGCATTGAGCGGATCATTGCCGACATATGCTTAGTCTATAAGTGCCTGCCTTCCCGTCATAGGTTTATTCCTTTCGTCGTAATTCTACAACTCTTTACCTCTTTTTCGTTTTTTCCTTTGATTCAATTTATTGTAAATCCAAACCCATGTTACAGGTAAAATAATGAAGAAAAAATAGTAGGATAGCGATAAAGGATGGATGAAGGCTTTAAGAAAGGTGATAGGAAAATGGCGAATGGGAATTTGATCTACTATAAAACTAAAAAGTATTCCAAAAAACACAACAAGTAAAAACATTAACACGAGAATTTTTACAAGCTTTATTAGTGCGCTTCTAGCTTCTATTTCTGTTTCTGTTTCTGTTTCTGTTTTATGATCATTCGGCATTATTTGGCATCTTCAATTTTTACTTCAGGAAACGGGATAGCATTCGTACCTTCAGTAATCACTGCAGCAACCACATTACCTACTGCTTCACCTACCACAACACCGACGCCATTAACATTTCCAACGCCGCCAAAAGCAGGTATCTTTTTAAGTGTTTCCCCGATTGCAGGAGATGCTGCACCACCAATACCAGAACCTAAAGCGCCAGTCACCAAATTCTTGGTCGCATTGCTAGAAACGGTTTCAGCAGATGCTCCATCGGCTATATCATTTGTGATCCCTGCAATTGCCGTCGCTGTTCCCCCAACTGTAGCCGCCGGTATTCCTATAGTTGCCGCAGCACCTGCTCCTGTTGCACCTGTTAAGCCGACAACACTTGCTGCTGCTCCACCCGTTAAACCTACTGCCCCTCCAACCAATGCTCCTTTTCCTGCTCTAGAGGCAATTTTACTTAAGTTAAAACCCTTACCAGCTTTATTCTGTTTATAAACTTCGATTCCGCCGCTAACTACCCCACCAATTGCGGCGCCAATTGCCATGGTGACAAACATTGCAAATTCACCATCAGGATCAATCCCATTCACTGGATCATTGTTGACAACTAGTCCGCCCTTTGCGGTTTTGTCGTAAACATGTGGGTTTCCCTATATGCTTCAAAGCTTTAGCAAACACACCTTAGAGATACTTGTCACAAATCCTAAATTTGGCCCAGAATTGGGTTTCGCTTTATCTTGCACTACATTCTTTTCTGACTGATTTTCGCGATTCCCTACAACACTCAATATCTATAAACTATTTTATCACACTCCATCAAAGTTGATACACGTAGAGGCTTGTTTTCATCAAGACTGCCATCAACGCTAATGCCAACTAAGTATGCCTTATGAGTAGCCATGGAACATAACGACCCGACAGGTGGAAATATTTGTTCCCCACTCATGTATGGTAAATACACGATAATAGATTTTTGACCCTCAACAGATGCGACTACTTTTACCCAAGTTTTAACGTAGCCAGAGTAAAACGATGGGCGGTCTACTATCACTATTGTAGCATTTTCAATACGCTTATTATCAGTTATCTGAGAAACTGAACGGGGTGTCGTACACCCATACAATAATAAAACAGACAGCGATAAATTTATGATTTTCATTTTGGGGTACCGTGCGCGCCAATTGTGAGATTAATAGTTTTGACAGCTTTTCCACTAGAGTTTTTATAGGTGACAGTAAAGCCCCCACTTGAGTTAGCGGCCTTATTAATACTACTTGCACCAAATATGCTGGCTTCAGCTTTGTCGCCAGCAGCGTGTGCTGCACCAAATGCCGCTTTGCTATTTGGAGCACTGGGGGAATTCGCAGCAGCAAAAGACTTCTCCGCAATGATGTGAGTAAGTACTGCTGCTCCGAAATCTGCATCGTTAGCCTGTGCGCCAGCCAAATCTGCTACATCAACCGCATTTGATTCAAAACTATCCATAAACACTGGTGGGTCGTTACTTACAACATCTACTTTGATTGTATCAGATGAATTAATTGCGTCGTTCATAGTATTACCTGCTACACTTAGTTTTGCTCCTTTTATATCTCCAGCAACTACCACACCTTTGCTTTCAGATAGCGGAATACCAGTTGCCTTACTAGCAACATTCAAAAACTCTTTCCTATCAGCATCACTTCCAGTCAACTCGACAACCATCCCCGTCGGATCCACCCCATTCACCGGATCATTGTTGACATATGTATACCGCCCAAACATCTCTGGCCGCTTTGGGCTAAACCCGATGGGGTCGGTGCTGAGGAACCTGCCAATGAGGGGGTCAAAGTACCTTGCCTGCATATAATTTAGGCCCGTGGCGCTATCTTTGATGTGGCCTGTAAACCCTGCTTGGTCATTATTCACCAAGGGACTGGTTAATGTACGCCCAAACGGGGTGTATTGTTCCCGCCACGAGATCGCCCCTGTGCTTGTGGTGCCCGTGTTGGCACTACCGAGTTGATCAGCATGCAGATAGGTAATGGTATCGACGCCGCCGGTCGGGCTAAGAAAGGCTGACGAACATGACAGTTTGGGGCGAGTCCCTTCATCGTTGTTGGTGAAATTTATAGCATTAATCACACTCCCCCAACAACTGATTGCTTATTTGTTATTACATATCTCATGGCATTGACTCAAATCGCCAAAATTTAAATGTTTCAGTTGGTGTTCCCAGTCCTCTAGGCTTTCAAATAAAGCGTTCGAATTTTCTCCTTCGAAGTGCGCCATTATCTTGCAACAAATACTTTGTAAAAATATGTGTTATTGATAACATCTGGCATGGTTAGTTTATACGAGCGTTATTCGGAAGAAATGCGGCGACGCCTTCTGGAGGTACGGCGCCTTATTTTTCAACTTGCCGAAAACGACACCGAAATCGGGG
>JAJRSG010000274.1 GCA_024278915.1 Alphaproteobacteria bacterium | reverse complement strand
CTCAGTGCAACCCTAACGGCTTCCTGTCTAAATTCTGCTGTATGTTTCGGTCCCATTGTCGTTCTCCTTTTGCGCATAATACGCGGTTAAAGGAGCGGCACAATTCCGTGACAGGACCATAGACCTTTGAAATCTAGAACTAACTTTAATTTTATTGGAGAGCGTCATATCAGGCTGCCTTCTTCACTTCCTTTTTCTCATAAACAATATTTAAGAAGTCTAATTCGCAAATATCATCAAGCGGTTTGCTCGCAATTACCTGCCTCAATCCCGCTGTTTCCGACCACGTTAGAATGCCGCTTGAAGCTTCCTCAATCCTGTAAAGACGGTCGGCCACCGAATCCTCATCAAGACATAGAACGCGCCCAGGTGAGCATGGTTCATATGCAATAGTTTCGAGCGCCATTGTTCGCGCCTCTTTTGTGTATTTTTTCCAAAAATTCACAAGGGCATATAAAAAGGCACCATCCCCTAAAGAGGGCTGATTTCCGCGTTTGATTTGAAATGTATCGTTGCGATTGAGCGGCTGTATCAAGCCAAGTTCTGCAAGGGGACTTTCAATTTGATCCTCTGTAAACTCGTCGGATTTTGAAGGCTTATTTATATACGCCCTTACCAAACACTCGACATCCCGTTTTATCGTAGCGTTTGATGATGCCTTCCAACCACTCTCTCGGCAAAGATTAAGAAGGTTTTGCGCAATCATTCCCCGATCAAATTGGTTATTATTGAAATGGCTGAAAAGCCATATATAGGTCGCCTTGGTCGAATCTGAGGCTATATGCCAATGGAAAGCCCACACGGAAGATGTGTTTTCCATCCAAGGATCAAGACCGTCATCACTCAGGAGGCGCTTAGCCAAATCCGCTGTAATAATATTTTTATCTTCGTCCTCACCAATTACATTGGCAGATGTTGCCCAATGACGCATTGAGGCGACCATATTCTTACCGACGCCAAAACGAGAAATTGCATCATCGCTAAGAAATAGGTTTCTGGTGTTTTCTTGCTTTCCTTGGGACTCCAACTCGAAGACAGCATCAAAGACCTTCTTGAGCCACCCGTATCTTAACGGGAATGTCTCATGCCCCGAAAATTGTGGGCGAAAATCTTCTTCGTATAGTAAACCGCGCTTCATATGATATCCTCAATCTGGAGAGTACTTCCAGCTTGAAGGTATAGGCGTTATAAGGTAGGGTCAAGCTGGAAGTACTCTCCAGTTTTAGTTGCCCACAAAAAAACATAAAGACATAAATATAAAATATGTTAATTATACCAGCATGTTAAAAGAAAAAATAATCTTCCTTGATTTTCAATCATCCACGCCTTTGCATGAAAAGGCGGCGAAAATAATGGCCCCTTACTTCACGGAAAAGTTTGCGAATCCACACTCCAACGATCATGTTTTAGGATGGGAAGCACAAGCAGCCGTGCAATCTGCGCGTAGGAAAATTGCCAATGCTGTTGGAGCCGATGATGATGAAATCATCTTTACGTCAGGGGCAACAGAGGCCAATAACCTTGCTGTGAAAGGTTTAGAACGCTTTTTAAGATCAAGCGGAAAAACAAAAATCATCACAAGCGCCATTGAACATAAATGTGTATTAGCTTCTTTAGAATTTTTAAAGGAAGGTGGCTTTGATATCGTTTATTTACAGCCCAATAACGATGGAATCATTTTACCGGAAACATTGCAAAGCGCTATGGATAAAACTGTCGGACTTGTCAGCATAATGCTGGTTAACAATGAAATTGGTACGATACAGCCAATCTCTAAGCTTTGTACGATTGCGCATCAAGGAGACGCTTTATTTCATACCGATGCCGCTCAAGCGCCTGTATTTATGAGCATTGATGTCAATCAACTTGATGTTGATTTATTGAGCCTATCAAGCCACAAAATTTATGGCCCAAAAGGGATTGGAGCGCTATTTATACGGCGAGGTATTAAGGGAGACATCACGCCAATCATTCACGGCGGAGGACAAGAAGACGGATTACGGGCTGGCACTCTTCCCACCAACCTGTGCGTTGGATTCGGGGAGGCCCTCTACCAAACATCACGCGCAGCAAATGCAAATGCGGAAAAGTTAGAATTGCTTTCGTCTCTGTTTTTATCGGAATTAAAGAAAGCGATCCCTGAAATCGAAGTCAACGGATCCCTAGAAATGAGACACCCTGGAAACCTAAATATCAGATTTCCCAATTTCAAGTCTCAGGATTTCTTACAGTCGTTGCAGCCAAAAATTGCGGCCTCCACAGGATCGGCCTGCAACAGTGGTATCGAAACACCATCTTATGTTTTGGATGCTATTGGGCTAGACCTCAATGTGGCTGCGGAATGTATCCGTTTCAGTTTTGGGATTAGTCAAGACTCTGAAGAAATTACAGAAGCTGTAAAGATTATTCAAACCGTTTATAAAAGCAGGGATGCTTTATTGCTTACCGAATAAAAGCCTTGGCATTTTTATGAAGTGAGAGCTTCAAAAAACGACCTACCCTAAAAAGCTGCAATTCAAGCCAAGCCCATAAGCCCAAGTATTGCCAACGCGTCAACGGCACCGTGGGCCAGAGGGATGCAATGGGAGAGCGCCAGCGTCTCCCTTGTCAAGTAGGTTCTGTATTACAGAACACAGCTTGCAGCATGCTGTATGCTTTTCTTCGTTTCCTTTGTCTGACTTGGCTCGGAGTCCGATGTAGCCTCTCAAAACGGTTCTTCACCGTTATTGCTGGATGTTCCAAGGCGGTTGATATGCTGAAATTAGACCGCGCTCCGCCACGACAATTTCATCATCTTCATCCATTTCACAAAGCCATAATGAAACTTCCTCTTTGGTCATCGTCACTCGTGAATTGAGGTGGCAGTTTGTTGCTTGTCCATCAAGGAAACAGTTTTTTGGATGTATTTTTCCATACCCTTGATTGACGCGTTTTTTCATCTGGTCTCTACAACGCCCAATATATTTGAGGTCACCACCAACTCGATAGGCATAGACACCTTTTAGCGGATAGAAACTTGCATCCGAAATGGAGAATTTTGAATACTGAAGGTCTCCGTATTTGTTGAGAAACTGCCGGTAAAAAGGGTCATCTAGATTTTTGACTTTCAAAAGAAATTGGCCAAGCGGTTGATCCAGAAAATCGGAATAGTCTCTAAGAACCGCCGATTTTAGTTTGGCGTAGCGGTTGTGTTCAAGTGTCTCCGCCAAAGTTTTGTTATTCTTGTCGGCAAAGACATTGACGTATCGTTCTTGCTCAAAAACAAGTGGAACATGAACAAATTCAATGTCTTCTGATAGATTCCAAGGATTTCCATTCATTGTAATAAAACGCTTCCCTTCGCATGAGTTTTCAACATGTGAACTATGGCCCCTTGGGTTTTAATGGTACGATACTGTTATCGGCGCGGCCCTCATCGTATGCTTCATCATCCAACGCTCGCATTTCGTCTGGATAGGTTGCGTCCATGACCAAGTCAAAAATTTCCTGATTGACTGTGTAGTCCAGCATATCCACTGGTCGCCGTTGAAATCCATATTTGATAGTCACGTCAATTCCATTATGATCTAAAAGCAAACGCACTGTTTTGGGATTTTGCCTGAAAATGGCAATATGGAGCGCTGTTAGGCCTGCATAGGGGTCTTGGCTATTCAACTGTGCAGGATCGGCTTTCAATATAGATTTTGCAGCTTCAAATTGGTCATTATAAACAGCAAGTAACAAAGAAAAAGTTTTTAAATCCGCCCCGCGATCTTCAAAATACGCAAGTCTTCGTTTCATAATTGGTTTTGGTTTAATACTCATCAAGAGTACCAATAATCAAAGGGTTTTCAACAATCTTTCTAATTGTATCAACATCCAACAGATCACTCAAAAAAAGTGATCTTTCAAGTGCTTTAAGAAATCGCGCGGCTTTGGAAAGTAGGCCACATCGGTAGATACGATATTGCTAATTTTTGTTGCCATTGCTGGAAGCGGTGATTGTGAATGTAGGGCTTTTCCTTGCATGTAATAGTCGGCTTCAAGCGCCAAACTATGTTCATGCTTTAGCGCCATCACGTCAGCAGCATCCATATCATTCCAAATAGCTTCAACTTCTTTGCTTCGCCGCCCCGTATACAAAGAAAGTCCATGTGGTTTTTTGTAAAACGCGTCTGGTTTAGCCAAAATTGCAATCGAATGCGTTCTTGGAATTCTGGTGAGGCAGTCGCGCAATTTGATTTGAATAGTGTTGGCAGAAATTACTGCAACACCCTCGTAGAAAACGCGTTGGCACGGCATCTTGAGATTGGTTGGAACAAGGGAGGAAAGCGGAATTTCCGCTGCATGAAAATAACCATGTGGTGTTCGCCGCAATACCAAAATTGTGCGGCTGGTAAAAAGTGTTACAGCCATGCCAGTTTGCTGCGGCTCTTTTCCACGAATGCTTTGCTGTTTCTGAATTAATCGCAAAATCCTTTGTGCTGGTAGGTAGGTTTCTGTACCTTCGGCATTTCCACAAAAGTAAACACCTTCAAGTTCTTCCAAAAGCTGCTCGTTCCAATCATCCATGTCGTTTTGGTCTGGCATGTGAAAATAATAGTCACGGGCTGATTGTGCCATTTCATCAAAAATCGCATCCGGGCGCAGGCGTTCACGGATATTTGGATCGTGCTTTTCTTCGATATATTTAATTATGATCTCGACATTGGCTGGTCCCAATGTGCCTTTTCGCAACCGGCGTAAGTTTTCGCGACTAAATTCCACACCCCGAAACACAGTGATATCCGCTGCCAGTGCTGACCAGCTCAACAACTGATCCCCTGCAACCATATCCGTAAGAATGCGCATAAGCCGTTGCTTCGCATATCGCTCACTTAAGGGGTTATCAGATCGCGCTTTCATTTGGTGTGGCACGAGTGTGGCATTGAAAGTTTTCAATCTGTTTTAAGCACTAAAGGGCAAAACGCAAACTCTATTCGGAAGCCGAATTGAAAGCGCCACTCTTTGAGAAAGGATTTCTCCCTGGCAAATGAAACACATACACCACAGCGTCTTAAGAAGATGCGCAAGAGGCAAGCCAAACCGTTTGCAACAGTTATCACAACGGGGCTGTCTGTTTCCTCGGGGCTGATGCTTGGCTTTGCCGTACCAAATTTGATCGGAGCGGATAGCGGTCTCGATTTTGCCAAAGCCATTTTGTTGGCTGGTTCGGGCGCTTTGGTATCGCTTGGTGTTAATCGCCTTGCTGTCGAAAAAGGTGCCTTGCAAGCCGCGATTGGTACTGCTGGTGCAACCCTTGTCAGCACGGTTTCCATGTTGGCCGTTGGCGCAGGCCTGTTTGCAGCGACCTACGCAGGGCTTGTGATCAAAGATGTTGATGCCCTGCGTCAACAGGAGTTTGGCACCGAATATGCCGAATTCATTGATCTGCGGAACCAGAAAGCCATTGAGGCTGGGCGCACTGCGCCGGTCATGCGCGCTATTGTCTCTGATCTGGCTGCAAAAGAAGCCTGTGAAAGCGAGACAAGCTGTATCAGCGGGCGTGGTCATGGCGGTGTTGGACCCGTCTCACGCGCATTATCAGAAGAACGCCAACGGGCTGAATCTATCG
>JAJRSG010000273.1 GCA_024278915.1 Alphaproteobacteria bacterium | reverse complement strand
TGTCCCTATTCGGGATTTAAACAGGGTTTGCGATTGGAACTTGCCAGATGATGACGCGGTTACTATTGCGGGGCTCGTTATTCACGAAAGCCAGACCATTCCCGATATTGGCCGCGTGTTTAGTTTTTATGGTTATCGGTTCGAAGTTTTGAAGCGGCAGCGCAACCAAATTACATCCATTCGTGTAAGCAAGGGCTAAGGCGATTTAGCATCCAGACTCAAGGCATGTACTTTACCATCCATTTCTTCTGCTAACACGTCCATCACGGCCCGATGACGAGCGAGTAAATTCAGCCCCTCAAATTTTTCAGAGACAATGATGACGTGAAAATGGCTTTCGCCACTGCCGTGTTTGGCGGCATGGGCTTGTGCCCCTGCATGGCTAGCATGTTGGTGTGAATTATCGATAACCTCTAAATGGTCAGGATTAAAATTTTTTGTCAGTTTTTCCTTGATTGCTGTGGCAATAAGTCCCATTTTAGTTACCCCTTTTCGGCATTGAGTTGCCCCATTATAGACTGCGAAAGACCGATAGTATATGTCCGATGATTTTAAATACAGAATGAAAGGCCTTGATATTCGTATCAAGCCGCCGGGGCAAAAGTTGAAACCGGAAGAAAAAGAATGCGAATGGGCTGGTTGTGTGACCAAGGGTGGCTGCAAAGCGCCGAAAAGCCCAGATCAGCTTCGGGAATATTATTATTTTTGTCCGGCTCATGCGCGTGAATATAATAAAAATTGGAATTTCTTCTCTGGCATGAGTGACGAAGACATTAGCGAATGGCAAATTGGCGCACGTCACGGGCACCGTCCAACATGGGATGTGCGTAAAAATACAGGTGAGCGAGCAAAAGTAACGCGTAAAGCCAAGTCTGGTAGTGCTGCATTTTCCGATGATTATAATATCTTTGGTGATGGGGCGGAAGCCCCTGCCGAAGCGCCGCGCAGACGCTTAAGCAAACTACAGTTGAAAGCCCTTAATGACTTGGGTTTGGACGAGTTTTCCGGCCCGAAAATGGTGCGTGAACGCTATACAATGCTGGTTAAGCAACTTCATCCTGATGCGAATGGTGGTGATCGCACGACCGAGGCTTCTTTTCAGCGCGTCGTCAAAGCTTATAAGGTGTTGAAAACCACAAATTTAACCTAAGTTATTTCCCTACATTCCAATTTTCTCCTCACAAGGCAGGAGGCATAAGGCAAGCATATGAGTGACATTTTTCCAATTTTCGAGCCGGATACAACGGTTTCTGCCCGTAAAGTTTTCGGCGTTGATTTTGACATGCAAGTCCCTGCTTTCAGTAAGACTTCTGAACATGTGCCGGAAATTGATGTCGCCTATCGGTTTGACCCTGAAACAACACGGGCTATTTTAGCAGGGTTTGCTTTTAATCGCCGCGTCATGGTGCAGGGTTATCATGGTACCGGAAAATCTACCCATATTGAACAAGTGGCTGCACGGCTAAACTGGCCATTGGTAAGGATCAACCTTGATAGCCACGTTTCCCGAATTGATTTGGTTGGCAAAGATGCCATCGTCCTTAAGGACGGGAAACAAGTTACAGAATTTCGAGAGGGGCTCCTCCCGTGGGCTTTGCAACATCCTGTTGCGCTTGTATTCGATGAATATGACGCAGGTCGTCCGGACGTCATGTTTGTTATCCAACGGATATTGGAAGCCCAAGGTCGTTTGACATTGCTCGACCAAAACCGCGTTATCACCCCACACAGCGCCTTCCGGCTTTTTGCGACAACCAATACGGTTGGCCTTGGAGATACTACGGGGCTTTACCACGGCACGCAGCAAATTAACCAAGGTCAAATGGATAGATGGTCTATTGTTACGACCTTGAATTATCTAGGTCATGACGAAGAAAGCGCCATTGTGCTCGCTAAGTCGCCAACATATGACAATGCAGAAGGTCGCGATATTTTGGCCAAAATGGTTCGCGTTGCCGACATGACCCGCAATGCCTTTATGGCAGGTGATATTTCGACATTGATGTCACCACGTACGGTCATGAATTGGGCTGAAAATGCAGATATTTTTGATCGTGATATTGCGACTGCATTTCGCATGACTTTCCTCAATAAATGTGACGAGCTAGAGCGGCCTTTGATCGCCGAGTTCTACCAACGCGCCTTCGGCGAAGACCTACCGGAAAGCAGCGCGACGGTGATGGTGGCATAAGCGTGTGTCAAACCAAGCTCCCATAGACGGTTTCAAACAAGCCCTATCTGCTGCTACCAAAGCTCTTGCAGGTGTACGAGAGCTTGAGGTTGGGTTTGGTGGCGATGTAGCGGGACTTGTCGCGCGGGGTGATGAGAAGCAAATCATTCTTCCCTTGCCACCAAGTCAGCCAACAAAAGCGGCTATTGCCAAGTCACGAGGAGAAGCGGATGCACTTGCTTTGCGGATTTCTCTTCACGACGCAGACATATTTTCAGAACATCAGCCGAAACCCGGCCCTGCGCGGGCAATTTATGAAGCCTTGGAACAAGCTCGTGTTGAAAGTCTTGGCGCCAAAGTTATGGACGGGGTCGGGGATAATCTCTATGCGGCTCAAGATGCCCGTGCGCGTAAACGGGGCTTTGCCCAAGACGGGTTATCCCAATCAGACGCTCCTCTCGCAGAAGCGGTTGGTGCTTTGGCAAGGGAAGTTTTTTCTGGTCGCCCCGCTCCTGATGGTACCAAGGGGTTATTAGGGGCATGGCGGGAATATATCGAAGAGATGGCAGGGGGCGAGCTGAAAACCTTGGCCAATTCTCTGGATAACCAAGCAATGTTTTCAGATGTGGCACAAGACCTGTTGCGTGCTTTCGATCTGGGAGATGAATTATCTGAGCCTGAACAGGGAGAAGAAGAAGACGAAGAAGCCAGAGACGGTGAAGAAGAAAACCCACAAAATGCAGAAGACGGACAAGAAGAAAGTGAACCGGGGGCGGCACAGATCGCAGAGGCTGATGGTCTGGATGATGAGGAAGTTGAAGGACAGGATAGTCTGGATGTCGAAGATTTAGACGGTGAAGGTGCAGAAGGTGATGCGGATGCTGACCCTGTTCATAAACAGGCAGAAATGTCGAATGCTAGGCCACCTTACAAAGTTTATACAACAAAATATGATGAGGTGATTCGGGCGGAAGAACTATGTGAACCCGATGAACTCGCCCGATTACGCACATATCTTGATGGACATATGGCTGGGCTTGCATCTGTGATTGCCCGCCTTGCCAATCGTTTGCAAAGAAGGCTCATGGCGCAACAACAACGCTCATGGAGTTTTGATT
>JAJRSG010000272.1 GCA_024278915.1 Alphaproteobacteria bacterium | reverse complement strand
TCCTCACCTCAAAAGTTGGAAATTCAAAATGACATCATCCCAAACTCGACACACATTTTACTGGCTCCCCAATGCACTTACCCTTGGTAGAATTGCCCTCATCCCAGTTCTAATTTGGGGTATTTTATCCGTAGGTCATAATCTACCAAATCCCTTAAATGCACAGTCCTTAGTGGTTGTTCTCTTTGCTCTCTGCGCGGTAACGGATTTTCTAGATGGGTATTTGGCTCGTAAATGGAATCTAGTTTCTGATTTTGGACGTATGCTTGACCCCATAGCTGACAAATTACTTGTAGCAGGTTGCTTAATTGCCTTCATGATCAATTTTGGAACCATATGGTATATTATCGTACCATCAGTCGCGATAATTTTCCGAGATATTTTCATTAGCGGCACACGTGAACATGCCGCCAATGCAGGCATTATCTTGCCGCCAACCAAATTAGCCAAATGGAAAACGGCAGCAGAAATGCTGGCTATCTTTTTGCTATTAATCGGCATGGGAATAAGCGCAAACGTCAACATGTCTGCGTTTGCAACCCATGTCGGTCTAGCATTCCTGTGGTTAGCAGCTTGCCTATCTCTTTATACGGGATTGCATTATATCCGCGCAGCGTTCCGCTAAATTTTTAGTTTACGACGTACAAGGCGGTCATAATCATCAACCATATTTTCGCTAATGGCGCTTGGTGTAAATTGCAATTTTTCGATGGAACGCACCGGCGTAATTTCTGCAGCCGTACCAACAATAAAGCACTCTGAAAAACTTTCGAGTTCATCCGGGTAAATATCTCTAGCATTCACTTTGATACCGCGGTGCTTGGCGAGGGCCAAAACTGTTTTACGCGTAATCCCGTCCAGCAAGATATCATTGGTAGGTGTATGGAGTTCGCCGTCACGGACGAAGAAAATATGCGCGCCAGTACACTCGGCAATACGCCCTTTATAGTCGAGCATTAAGGCATCATCAAATCCCTTATCAGTTGCCGAATGCTTGGCTAATGTGCAAATCATATAGAGCCCAGCTCCTTTTGCTTTGCAGGGAATTGTGTCAGGAGCAGGACGTTTCCATTCCGCCATACACAAACGAATTCCCTTCATTTTATCATCGAAATAATCACCCCATGACCAAACAGCAACGGCCAAATGTATGGTATTTTTCTGCGCAGCCACACCCATTTGTTCGCTTCCCCGCCAAGCAAGCGGGCGAACATAGGCTGAACCGAGACCGGATTTTGTCAAAGTTTCCGTACAAGCCTCATCAATTTGATCCGCTGTATATGGAATCTCATATCCTAAATATTTTGCAGAATTTAAGAGACGTTGGCTATGGTCATGCAGAGCGAAAATTTCACCGTCATAAGCGCGGTCTCCCTCAAACACGCCTGAACCATAATGCAAAGAATGCGTCAGGACATGTACTTTGGCATCACGCCAATCGACAAATTCGCCGTCCATCCAAATATATCCATCCCGATCATGAAAAGCTGCATCGGTCATTTTACACTCCTGTATCTAATCTCTTCTATCTGCCCCATATATGGAAACCAACATTTCCGCTTTTGTTGGGCTTGTGTCAATATGAATTCGGGTTAGAAATACAATATGAAAAACAAAACACCGCTTAGTGAAGCTCAAGATTACCATTTACTGGTCGTAGATGATGATGACCGCATCCGTGATTTACTCAAACAATATCTAACGAGAAATGGATTCCGCGTATCAATAGCGGCGGATGCACAGGGGGCGCGGCGTTTAATGAACGGCATCACCTTTGATTTACTCGTACTAGATGTCATGATGCCAGGAGAAGATGGGTTCGAATTTACCAAGTCATTACGTAAAGTGGACGATGTTCCCATCATTTTATTGACAGCACGCGGCGAGGCTGATGACCGGATTAATGGCCTTACCCTTGGTGCCGATGATTATTTATCCAAACCATTTGAACCTGCCGAACTTACCTTGCGCATAAAAGCCATCCTTAAACGTCAAGCGACACGTCCCCGTGCACATAAGATCAAATTTGGCGACTGGACATTTGACTTAAACCGTAACTTACTTGCCAATAATAATAAACGTGTGCATCTGACTACAGGAGAAACGGCTCTCTTAACCGCCTTATCTCGCCGCATCGGAACCCCTGTAAGTCGCGATGCCTTAGCCGGACAAATTAGCGCCAAGAGCGAACGAGCTGTTGACGTACAAATCACAAGGCTTCGCCGCAAATTAGAGGCAGATCCATCCAATCCAAATTTTTTAATTACGGTTCGCAATCGCGGCTACCGCTTACAAGCCGAACCATGCTAAACTTAATGCACCATGTCTAATCGCATCAAACAATCGTGGCTAAAAAGGCATTTGCCAAAAAGCCTTTTTGGCCGCGCACTGCTAATTATCATGCTACCCATCGCGATTATGCAAATCATTGTCGCGTATATTTTCTTTGATACCTATTGGCAGACTGTCACAGCCAGTCTTTCGGACAGCGTCGCCGCTGATATTTCTGTCGCTCATGAATTATACTTACAAGACCCAAGCGAAAACCGTGCGGAACGACTGGATGCGATGCTTCGTCCCAATGAACAACTCTCGATAAAACTTTGGCCAGGTGACGAGTTCCCGCCCTACCCGCGCAACGCCTTTTTTTCCTCCCTTGACCGTACATTACGCAAAGCACTAGCCAAAAATATTCAAGCGCCATTTTGGTTCGATACGACCCGTTACCCTCACCATATCGACATTCGCATTGCCGTAGACGAAGGCGTTTTACGATTTATTGTCCCACGTGAAAGAGTGTTTGCGCCAACAGGTTATGTGTTTTTATTCTGGCTCATTCTCACCACCGTATTGCTTAGCCTCGTCAGTATTTTATTCATCTTAAACCAGGCCCGTCCCATCGTAAAACTTGCTAATGCGGCGGAAAATTTTGGCAAGGGGCGTAGTATCGGACAATATAGCCCCTCTGGAGCGTCCGAAGTACGGTTAGCGGGCCGCGCATTTTTGGAAATGCGCGAACGTATTTTGCGTCATGTAGAACAACGCACCTCATTTTTAGCAGGAGTCAGCCACGATCTTCGAACCCCCCTTACCCGCTTAAAACTTCATTTATCACTGGCAGAAGATACCAGCGAAACCCAAGCGGCAAAACGGGATTTAAAAGACATGGAGTTAATGCTCGATGGCTACCTTGATTTCGCCCGCGATACCTCTAGGGAAGAAATTAAACCAGTAAATATCGGTAGCATGATCACTAATCTCCTCACCTCTCACCACGACCCTAAGCCCACCCTTAAAAAGTCTGGGAAATTGACACTGAATATTCGCGAAATTGCGATGAAACGCGCAATTGCTAACCTGATCGACAATGCAGTTGGCTATGGGAGCAAAGTCAAAGTTACAGTTTTTGGACAAGAAAAATCAGTCGTCATTACCATCGATGATAATGGTCCAGGTATTAACATTGCTGACAGAGAAGAAGCCCTCAAGCCATTTAACCGGATTGATAGCGCCCGGAACCAAAATAGAAAAGGGGTTGGGCTTGGCCTCTCAATCGCCAGCGATGTAGTGCAAGCTCACGGCGGCGTTTTACAATTACTTGAAAGCCCGCTCGGCGGGTTACGCTGCCAGATTACACTACCAAGGTAAAATTAATTTGGTTTATAACCACCAAGCTCTCTTGCGCGAACATAGGCCGCTTGTACAGCGCGCCGTAAGACTGATGGCAACCCATCTTCAGCCATTAATACAGCAAGAGCTGCCTGTGTAGTTCCGCCTTTTGATGTAACGTTTTGGCGAAGCTCGGCAGCATCTGTATCACTCAAACTAAGCATGCCGCCTGCCCCAGCCACAGTTTGTCGCGCCAAGACTTTTGCGAGTTCTTTCGGAAGCCCAAGTTGAACTCCAGCACCTTCCAATGCCTCGGTTAAGTGAAACACATAAGCAGGGCCAGAACCTGAGATAGCGGTAACCATATCTATTTGACGTTCATTATCCAGCCGAACAACTTTGCCTGCCGGTTTCAAACAAGCCTCTGTCATGTCTTCATGTTGCTTTGACACACCTGCGCCAGACGCATAAGCGGTTATACCCATGCCGTAGATAGCTGGCGTATTCGGCATCGCACGAATGATCGGCCGCTCGCCAAAAACAGAAGCCAATTCTTGTAAACCAATACCAGCCATGATCGAAATCACCAAAGTGTCTTTTGGTAATGAATTAGCAATTTCCGGTCCAAGTTCCGAAAACATTTGCGGCTTAATTGCCAAGAGACATAGCTTTAAACCACTCGCAGAACCTTTTGTCAGCCGATCAGAAAATTTAGCGCCCTTATCCAAAGCTTTCTTCGCGGCTTCACTTAGTCTTGGATCAATAATTAGAATTTCAGAAGCTTTGAGGCTCGCCAAACCATGCTCACCTAACCAACCGGCTAGCAAAGCACCGCCCATATGCCCAGCGCCGATGAGCGCATGGGTCGTCGTGGAAACTTTTTCACGTGCCATTGGTTTTCTCTTCTTGTTACAAACGTACTAGCTATGGCCAACCAGATCCAATATAGCCTTATTTAGGGCCTCTTCCGGACTTTTCCCCGCCCAAACCACATATTGGCACGCAGGATAACCTCGCTCTGCCGCATCCAACGCAGAAGCAAGTAAAGCCATGGCTTGTTCAATACGAATACCTGCTCCCCCTGCTAAATTCAAAGTGTTTCGATACACAAGGGCGCTATCTTTATCCCAGAAGTCAAAATGCCCACTTGAGAGACGTTCATTAAGCAAGGAAAGCAAACGGCAAATATCATCAGACCGTCCACCGGGAGTCCTCCCATCAAACAGAAGATAAAGACCAACTTGTTCCAGTTTTGGCACCCAAACCAGCGAAACATCGTGATCGCACCACAACCCACTTAAGGAAACATGTAACTCATTAGCGGTAACCCGCTCAAAATCATAATGTTCAGCAACACAAAGGCGCTCAAAAACATCTAACGGGTTGGTTCGAATCGCCGCAGATGCACTAAGCGAAGGTGTTGCTTGTAAACACATGTCCTTTGAATAATTCATTACCATCTCATATTGCCCACAATGCCCACTGGCTAAAAACAGCCGATTCTTAGTGGTTATGTTACGTGAGACATGGAATTTGGCAATATATAGTGTTAATATACGTGTTGATAACTATATTTAGTGTTTTTTCGCAAAGAACTCTTATTTTTGTTTCTTTTTCAAAGCCTTCAAAGCCGTATCCATTTTTTTGATTTGCGCCTTGAGTTCTTCTACTTCGCCTTGCGCATTGGCAGCCATAATTTTCACTGCCTCAAATTCATCGCGGCTTACCAAGTCCATATCAGCAATAAAACTGTCTGCTCGTGCACGCGCGGCAGCACGTACTTCATCGCCCACACCCTTGGCGGCACCGAATGCATTGGTCATCAAATTTGCAATATCATCAAATGCTGCTGATTTGGTTTGCATAATGGGCTCCTAATTACTTGGCTTATTGGTCGTAGCAGTATAACACATTTACAAGCAATAAAACAATAAAGAGCATTTATGATCGCAAATTTTGTCAACGCCATTCCCTTTCCTGATTGGATTAGTGACACTATCTTTTCTATTGGGCCGATTTCCGTAAAATGGTATGGGTTGGGGTATGTAGTCGGTTTATTCTTAGCCTTTTATTACGCTAAACGTACCTGCGCCAAATCCGATATTTGGATACCGAATAATACAACGGGCACGCCTTACCTCATTCCAAGCGCCCGCATGCTGGAGGACTTTATGTTTTTCTGTCTACTCGGCATTATTATAGGCGGACGGCTCGGATCAATTTTACTCTATAGTGACCCTGCCGAATATATTGCCGACCCATTACGCATCTTAAAAACATGGGAAGGCGGCATGGCTTTTCACGGTGGTTTTTTAGGTGTGTGTATCGCTACAATTTATCTTGCCCGCAGTCGTAAAATACCGCTGATGCGCCTAGCTGATCTGGCCGCAATTTCTGCCCCCATCGGGATTGGCCTCGTCAGGATTGCCAATTTTGTCAATCAAGAACTATACGGGCGTATGACAGATGTTGCTTGGGCGGTCATTTTCCGCCCCCAAGGTTTTGACCTAAACCCACGTCACCCAAGCCAACTTTATGAAAGCTTTTTAGAAGGGTTCGTCATTTTTTTCGTACTGTGGATTGCGTCACGAAAATTCAAATCCATGACAAGGCCAGGTCTAAGCACGGGATTATTTTTGTTAATGTATGGCAGTTTTAGAAT
>JAJRSG010000271.1 GCA_024278915.1 Alphaproteobacteria bacterium | reverse complement strand
TGGCAATAAACACATCTGAAAAAGAGCGGACAAACCGCATATCCTCTTCGTTTCCAATCAGAGCTGCTGTCTCTGACGAGGTAAGTTTCGCTTGCCTTCGCATGGCTTCAGCTTGTTCTTCCGTAAGTATCCCTGCGTCCAGCGCCGCCTTAATTTGTTTAGGTGTCATATCTGTCATGGGGGAAGGGTAGCGTATAATTGGCACAGAGAAAAGTATATTGTTTTGGTATCATTTCTCACCCTCTCATGCTTGCCACCACAGATATGAGTGGATTGAGAGGGAGAATTAGCGTTCTCCGCCCGGCACCCATTTTACATCAGTTTTGCCTTGATGGTTGCACCATCTGGCGGCGACGAAAAGAAAGTCGGATAAACGGTTGATATATTTCAGGGCGAGCGGGTTGATCGTTTCCGTTCTTGCCATGGTGACGACTTCGCGCTCGGCACGTCGTGTGACGGCGCGGGCTAAATGCAGGTAGGCTGCTGGCGGGGTCCCGCCGGGAAGGACAAATGTTTTTAACGGGGTGATGTTTTCATTAAGGTGATCAAGCTCTTTCTCTAGCCTGTCGATTTGGCTTTGTATAATGCGCAAAGCTTGGCTGTCATCTTCTAATGTAGGTGTTGCCAGATCGGCCCCCAGATCAAACAAATCATTTTGGATGCGCTCCAACATGCGCCCGAGATCTAAATGGTCGATATGTAGCCTCGCTAGCCCAATGGCAGAATTGGCTTCATCCACATCCCCATAAGCTTTCACCCGAAAGCAGTCTTTTTCTACCCGTGATCCATCGGCGAGCCCTGTCGATCCATCATCACCGGTACGGGTATATATTTTGTTGAGCTTGACCATTTATACGCCAGTGTTTTTCTTAAGATATAAAGCCAAAAATAAAATGCCGATTGCGGCCGCCTGGGCCATAACCCGAATGCGCATTAATTTGTTAGATTTGATTTGAGAAGCTTTGTCGGTCTTTAACATATTGACCATGCCTAAAACCAATGTCACCGCAACGGTCAGCAATGCTGCCACCATTAATACATTTAAAAACATAATTCCGTCCTCTTTTGGGAAAGCTATAGCGGTTAAGCGGCGACAGGTCTATGGGCAGCACGCATCAAATTATTACGAAAATGAGAAGGGCTGACTGAGAAGTGCTTGTCAAAATGATAGCGCAAAGCAGCGTGGTCGCTTAAGCCTACTGCATTGGCAATATCGTCCAAGGAAGCATTGGTGGTTTCCAAGAGGGTACGGGCTCTGACCATGCGTTCCGTATTAATCCATTTAAGAGGAGAGAGCCCAGTTAACGCCACAAAACGGCGGTGGAAGGTACGTTTGCTCATCCCTGCTTTACTTGCCAAGACGGAAATATCATGGGGAGTATTTAGGTGTTTTCGGATGTATTCTAATGTGGCTGATAAACGGTGACCTTCATATTCAGTGGGAACAGGTTGCTCGACAAATTGTGCTTGTCCGCCTTGTCGGTGGGCGTGGGTCACGAGACGGCGCGCTACACGGTTGGCAATTTTTGTACCAAAATCGCAACGTACTATGTGTAAACATAAATCAATACCAGCCGAACTGCCTGCCGAAGATAAAATATTACCGTCATCCACATAAAGTACATTCGGTTTGATGATGATATTTGGATATTGGTTTGCTAATTCTTGTGTATAGCGCCAATGGGTGGTGGCATTGCGTCCATCAAGTAAACCCGTTGCCGCCAAGACAAAAACACCGCTGCATATGGAAACGATCCGCGCTCCGTGCTGATATGCTTTATTTAGTTCTTGTCGCATTTCCTTCGGAATTTTAGCGTGAACGCCACGCCAACCTGGAATAAAAATAATATCGGCAGTACGAAGATCAGAGAGGGTGCCGTCTGTTTCAAAACGCAACCCCCCTGCTGCATTCAGAGGGGCTTGTTCTAGGGATACTGTTTTAAAGTCATACCAAGATGACCCGATTTCAGGTCGATTAAGGCCAAAAATTTCTGCCACAATCCCGTATTCGAATGTGCAGAGTCCGTCATAGGCAAGAGCTACCACCCTAATATTTTTGCGAACCTTTGGCATAAATTCCTGCCTTTCTGGCAAATACTCATATGGCTAAAATTAGCCTATAGATTAATAATAGTCACATCAACGAAAATCGATAGGAGAAGTAAATGAAAAATACCTCTAAATTATTGGATGCTATTCAAATGTATTTTGATGCGATTTATGAGTGTGATGTAAATTTATTGGACCGAGTATTTCACGAAGCTTCCAGCTTGTTTGATGGGGATAGTGGTAGCGTATTTGTCGAGCCAATTGCTAGTTTCCGAACTGATGTTGGTGGACGTAAATCCCCTGCCAGCATAAACCAAAAGCGTGAAGAAGAAATCATTCTCATTGATTACTTGTCCAAAGACTGTGCCACTGTTAAAATCCGTTTGCGCGCCCATAACAATGTTTTTGTCGACCATCTTTGTTTTGTAAAAGAGGCTAGAGGTTGGAAAATTGTATCAAAGGTTTGGCACTTGGAACGGGTAATATCACCATAAGTTAAAGGCTATTCGTTTTCTGTAACTGTATCATTTTTGGTCCGCGCCAATTTTTTAGATTTAAACCAAAAAATGATTGCTCCTAAGGGAAAGCCAAGTTCGAACAACCAAGGTTCGAAAGGTCCCGACTTTGTAACGCCAGCCCCAAGGATATTAAAATTGATAAAGTTAATATGTATACCCGTTTCAGTTTTGGTGATGAGGGACATGCCTATTTGCCCTGTGTACCAATTAAAAGTGACACCATAAATGCCGACCAAAATAAACAAGAACCATAACCATTTCCGTTTTAAATTCTTAGTACGGACGCATTTGACCAAGTTAATCACAATAAAAATGGGGATCAGGATGGTTAAAAATAAAACTATGTAATGCATGAAGCCTTTCCCTTTAAATGTAAATTTTGTGAGGTCAATGGGAGGCGAATCGTATTTGTTTACTTTAATGTTTTGTAAGGAACAACAAGGGCTTTCCCCCTTTTTGACGAGGAGAATAGTATATATATTACTCCCATCAGGGTAATTCACTTCATATTGCCCCGTATAAAAAGTAACGCTGACAGTGCCTAATGATTTGGAGTATTGATTGTTGGCGGTGATCAGTTTGATTTCATTTGCTTTGCCTTCAATAATAAACTCAAAAATTTCGTTAATGCCTTCATCAATATTTTCTAGCTTGTTAAAATCATCAGACCCACTCGCTTTGATTGCCTCTAAATCATGGCGCATGAAGTCTTGGATCAGTTCTTCCATTTGTGCCTGAACTTCATCAGGTAAAATTTCTCTGCCATTTTAGAGAATGAGCAGGCCGTGAAGGTCAAGAGGCAAAAAGTAGCCAATAATAGCTTGATATATTTCACAATTTATTTTCCGCTTTGATCATATCAGCACACTTCTCGGCAATCATGATTGTAGGGGCATTTGTATTGCCGGAATTAAGTTGTGGCATGACAGAGGCGTCGATTACGCGGAGGCTTTTGATACCGTATACTTTACATTCAGGATCAACGACGGCCATGTCGTCCACTCCCATTTTACAAGTGCCGACGGGATGATAAACGGTATCGGCCCGTTTTCTGATTTCGGTTTCCCATTCCTCATCGCTCTTGATCCCTTTTGCATATAACCTTTCTCCGCGAACGGCGTCAAAGGCTGGCGCGCTCAGGATCTGTTCAATTAATTTCACGCCTTTTAATAAGACCGCCATGTCTTGATCATCTTCAAGAAAAGCGGGATCAATGAGTGGGTCAGCATATGGGTCTGTGCTTGCAAGTTTGACAGTGCCGCGTGATTTCGGCCTTAGTACGCAGACATGACAAGAGTAGCCATGCCCCCAGTGGGATTTACGGGCATGATCATCAACTATACCTACGACAAAGTGGGTTTGCAGATCAGGCACTTCTACTTCGGGGGAAGATTTATAAAACCCTCCGACTTCGGCAAAGTTAGAGGTGAATATACCTGTTTTATGTTTCCGGTATTCAAATACACTTTTGATCGTTTTAGGGAGAGTTTTTACAGAATATCCGAGCGTATCTGTGCATTTACTTTTATGAGAGATGATATAGTCGATATGGTCATGCAAGTTCTTCCCGACGCCGGGGAGGTGATGAACACAATCAATATTATGCTTGGAAAGTTCTTCCTTATCTCCGATGCCTGAGAGCATTAAAATTTGCGGGGATCCAAATGCGCCGGCACTTAGTAAAATTTCCTGCTTGGCTTCAACCGTATGTACTTCGCCATTGATCTCGTAACGAACGCTGACGGCTTTCCCACCATCAATATTTATTTTTGTTGTGTGAGCATTTGTAATCACCGTTAAGTTTGGACGGTCCAAATTGGGCGTAAGATACCCTTTCGCGGCGGACCATCTTTGTCCTTCTTTTTGGGTGACTTCATATCTACCTGTACCCTCAAATTTTTCACCGTTGAAATCTGTGGTTTTGGGGAGCTGAATCTGATCACATGCATCGAGGTATACTTGCCCAATCGGGTTAGGCGTCCGCACTTTGGTGACATTGAGAGGGCCTCCTGAACCACGAAGGCCTGTTTCTCCCGCCTCACAATTTTCTGATTTTTTGAAGTAGGGCAGCACATCTTCCCAGCCCCAACCCTTAGCACCGAGCTCTTCCCAGTGATCATAATCGGTTTTATCACCACGAATATAAATCATGGCATTGATAGAAGACGAGCCTCCGAGTGTCTTGCCGCGAGGTTGAAATCCTTGACGACCATTTAACCCTTTTTGTGGGACAGTTTCATACCCCCAATTGTGTTTTCCCTTTTTTGGCATTAGGGCGGCAGCACCTGCGGGAACATGGATAAGGAAACTATCATCTTTTGGTCCCGCTTCTAACAAGCATACACTTGTATTTGGGTTTTCGGTTAACCGCGCCGCAAGTGTGCACCCAGCTGATCCGCCGCCAATGATTACGAAGTCAAATTTATCCATCTCTTGTCCCTTACTGATTTAACGGTTTTTTCTTGCCATCTAAAAGGACGCCCCACACTTTGATATGTGGCCAATCTTCTGCCTTGGTTTCTAATGGGTTGGCGTCCAAAATGGTAAAGTCGGCTTGCTTACCTACTTCAATGGAGCCAATTTCATTTTCCAAGCCTAAGGACCAAGCCGCGTCAAGTGTGATGGCCTTGAGGGCTTGCTCGGCGGATAGTCTTTCAGATGGTGTAGAGACGCCGCCTTCTCTAGTCGAGCGAAGCATATGCACAGAAGCTGCTGTGAGAGGGGAGGGCGGTGCAAGGGGGGCGTCTGAATGCATGGTCGTCGGGATACCTGCCTTTATGGAGGAGGCCAAAGGTGTCATGTATTTTACCCGTTCACCAATGGCTTCCTCATAGGTTTTCCCCATATAATGAACATAGTGAGAAGCTACAGAAAGACCTGCACCTAATTTGCCTGCACGAGTAATTTGTTCTGGACGAACGAGGCCTGCATGTTCAAGTATAAGCCGTTGACCATCTTTAGTGCCGTCCTTTTGTACCGCTTCTAAAGCGGTTAAAGTTGCATCTTGAGCCGCGTCGCCATTGGAATGAATGTGTACATCGAGACCTGCTTGCCAATAGGGGCGCATGATGTCTGTTAATGTATCTGGTCCCATTACCCAAAGCCCCATCTGCCCTTTTGATTGCCCGCCTGTATAGCCAGGAGATTTTAGTCGCATGGTTTGCGAGTAAAACGCCGCATCGGTAAATAGTTTGATTTGGGGTAGGACACGCGGCCATGTGTCTTTTGTATTTTCCACCATTGTCTTGATCGTGGGAATAATATTGTCATTAAACTCGTGGCTAAATGCCCGATGTTCAGGGACAAGGTAAACTTTGGTTCTTGTTTGATCATCAATAAAGGCTTTGTAATAGGTATCTTCAACTTTCAAACCAAATAGGCCATATCCCATTTCAGCTACAGTTGTGACGCCGTTTTGGGCAAACATATCTTCTAGTCCAGTAAAACCACGCTGTATGTCAACTGGGCCTAAGAATAGAGGGCCGACATTGGTGAGAAACCTAAAGATCGCATCTTCGAATACACGTCCAGTCGGCTGCCCATCGCTTCCTAAGGGAACGCCTTCTAGGTTGTCCGCCCAACTGGCATCTACTTTTGCATATTTAAGGCCTTTGGTGTTGAGGTAAAAATCATGACCGGAATAATGCCAAATTATGAGAGGTCTATCTATCGTAATTTTATCAAGGTCGTGACGATCAAGCGCGCCGTGCACAAGATTATGAAAACCGTAAATGACCAAAGGTTTAGCCCCCTCATGTTCTGCATTAATTTCGGCAATGCGGGTGAGGAAGCTTTCGCGGTCAGGAAGTCCTTTCACAACGCCGGTAGGGGTTTGCACATCCCAAGGCGGCGCAAATGGCTTGGCGTACATCATGGCTCCTAAAATCATATGTACGTGTGGATCAATGAGGCCAGGTACGATGGTTTTGTTTTCAAAACTGTTATCTACTGCCGCTTTAGGAAATTCGCTTTGTAAAGTTGATGTTTCGCCGATTGCTAAAATTTTACCATCCCGCACGATGACGGCATGTGCTACGGGGGCTGACTCATCCTGTGTTAAGATGGTTTTCGCAGTATAAATAACGGTATTTGCATCGATTGCTTCATCTGTTTTTTGGGAGCAGGCTACTAAGCCGAATGCCAAAAAAAATCCTGCTAAGGCTAGTATATACCGCATTTCATTCCCCTATTACATTGTTTAAATGTATTTTGCTGTATAAATCGGCATGAGTCTATATGCAGTTTTGAATATATGACAGTTATGTAATATTTTTGGAAATTACTTGTTCCTTTTTAAAATATTTGTAACATCGCCCATGCTTCTTAATCAGCATACCGTTAAAGGGAACCACTATGTTAAAGAAAACTATTTTGGGTGCATCCGCGCTCTCACTTGTCATGTCTATCACTGCAAATGCTCAAAGCGGACCAACTTTGGACGAAGTTATTGTTACAGCTCAGTTTCGTGAAGCAGGCTTGCAAGATGTACCAATCTCGGTTTCTGCTGTAGATGCTTCGATGATAGAAAAAACTTCGATTGTTAAGATTGAAGACCTAACTACTCTCGTGCCTAATTTTACCTATACAGAAACAGGCATTTCAACTAATTTTTTTATTAGGGGTATTGGGTCAGGTATTAATCAGGGGTTTGAGCAATCTGTTGGCGTTTATGTAGATGGTGTGCACTATCCACGTGGGCAGCAAGTTAGGGCACCTTTTTTGGACCTTGAGCGTGTAGAAGTTTTACGTGGCCCTCAATCTATCTTGTTTGGTAAAAACTCGGTAGCGGGGGCTATGAATATTACGACAGCAAAACCGACAAGTGAATTTGAAGGTAGCCTTCTCCTCTCTCGTGAGTTTGAAGACGGTGAAAATATTGTTGAGGGGGTTCTTTCTGGCCCTATCTCAGACCGTATTCGGGCAAGGGTCGCAGGCCGATACCGTGACCTCGACGGTTGGATTACGAACGCTACCTTAAACCGTGATGAACCAAACCGTGAAGAGTTTACAATTCGCGGTACGGTCGAAGTAGATGTGACTGAAACCTTGATGGCAATATTTAAAGCCGAGGTGAGTAATTTCGATACGCTTGGCCGCAATATGGAGGTTGAAAATGCACAGGCGGTTGGCGGTTTAACTTACGGTCAGGTTCTTGCTGGCCTGTTTGGGGCAGACGCCAGTGTTTTAAACCAGACACAAGACGGGATTCGTTCTTCAAATGGTGATAGCTCAAACAATAAAATGTCCACTTATCAAATGACCTTAGACTGGGATCTCGGTGATTTTTCAGTGCAAGCGATTTCAGCTTATGAAACGTTAAAATATGACGAAATTTGCGATTGTGATTTTACGGGTGCAAATGTTTTTCATGCAGATTTACAAGAAGAATATAAGCAGTTCTCTCAAGAAATTCGTTTAACTTCTCCCTTAGGTGATCGTTATGATTACATTATTGGAGCTTATTTCCAAACTTCGGATCATACCTTCCAAGATCAGATTGTTATTGAGGCTAATTCAATTTTGGTACCAGCTCTTGGCGCCCCCGGACCACTGCTTGCAAATACACAGGCTGCCAGAACGGCTCAAGTAGACGCGACGATATTATCTGCATTTGCGCAAGTGAATTGGCACCTTAACGAAGAGTTTACTTTGCAGCTTGGCGGGCGCGTTACCAATGATAACCGAGATGGCAGCCGTGTCATGAATATTGAAACTGCTGGCGGTGAAGCCTTACCAGCGGCGCAAGCGGGAGCGGCTGTCGTTTATGCTGGCGGTTTTGGAATTAGTTCAACGAATTTAGCGGCAATTGCTGGTTTGGGAAGCCCATCGGCAATTGCACTTCTTGATGCTTTAGGCCAACCCACTGTGGCGGGTAATCGCAATGTCACTAAATTTTCACCTGATGTTAAATTAGTATGGGATATTAATGATGATATTTTGCTCTATGCCAGTTGGGCGCGCGGCTTTAAATCAGGTGGGTTTGATTTTAGGGCAAATAATAAGGGAACATTTACGACAGCTGCTGATGCGTTTGAATTTGATGATGAGCAAGCGACAAATTATGAACTTGGTGGCAAGTTTAAACTAGGCAGTTCCGCCGAGCTAAATGCGACGGTGTATTCGACTAAATTTGACAATCTGCAAATTTCAATTTTTGATGGCACGCTTGGATTCAATGTTGGTAATGCGGCAGCGGCACAGGTGAAGGGAATCGAGCTTGATGGTCGGTGGGCATTTAGTGATCATTTTCGCCTAAATGGTGGCATGTCATGGATGGATTTTGAATTTACCGACTTTAAAAATGGGCAGTGCTATTTTGGACAGACAGGGTCACGGGTTCAACCCAATGGGCTTTGTGATTATACGGGTTTTTCCAATCAGTTGGTGTCTGATTTCTCGGGTACTGTCGGGTTTGATTTTGATATTCCTGTGAATGATGATTATGAAATTACCGGGCTGGCAAGTCTGTTCCATGCAAGTTCATATGATGCCGCTGCGACTCATGATCCGGCGGGTATCCAGCCTGCGTATAATAAGCTAAATGCGCGCATCGCATTTGCGCCACAAGACGGGCCATGGGAAATTGCTCTTTTAGGTAAAAACCTAACTGATGAAATTATCCGTACCTATACAGGTGATGCGCCTTTAGCTGGGAGCTCATTTGGTAGAAAAACCAATTATAGCTTCTTCTCTCAAGGTCGGACGATTACTGTTCAGGGACGAGTTAAGTTTTAGAGAGTCTATATTTATGACGTTTAAGGCCGGATGTGTTCTGGCCTTATTTATACTTCCGTCATATTTTATGATGAGGTATTTAAAGCCTTAATCAATGCTTTGGCGCCTTCACCAATTTCTTCGTGATCGACGGCATAGGCACATACAGCTTTGAAATAGCCGAGTTTAGAGCCACAATCATAGGGTAAGCCGTCAAATGCGAGAGCGAAGAACGGCGAGGCTTCCATTAGTTTTGCCATAGCATCTGTAAGCTGAATTTCATTACCTGCACCGGGTTTTTGCTCTTCTAAAAATTTAAAAATCTCGGGCTGTAAAATATATCGTCCGGTGATGGCGAGGTTAGAAGGGGCTTCACTCGGTGCTGGTTTTTCCACCATGGCAGACATTTCGTACAAATTACCATCTTGGGATTTAGGGGAGATCACGCCGTATTTGTCAGTTTCATTCTCGGGAATCGGATCAACAGCAATGATATTCCCACCTTTTGCTTGATATGCTTCGACCATTTGACTGAGACAACCGGGTTTGGATTTGACCAATACATCAGGCAAAAGTACGGCAAATGGCTCGTTACCAATAACATCACGCGCACACCACACAGCATGTCCCAGACCTTGCGGGGATTGTTGACGAACGAAACTGGTGGAACCGGGTGCGGGCAGTTTTGATTCAAGTTCTTCTAGTAGGGCAGTTTTGTTTTTGAGATGGAGGGTCGCTTCAAGTTCATATGCACGGTCAAAATAATCTTCAATGGCGCCTTTGTTTCGCCCCGTAACAAAAACAATATGCTCAATACCGGCTTCTAACGCTTCGTCGACAACATATTGTAATGCAGGACGGTCAACAACTGGTAACATTTCTTTGGGAATCGATTTGGTTGCGGGCAGTACCCTAGTTCCGAACCCAGCAACGGGGAGAACAGCTTTACGAATTTTTCTCATCAAACTTCCTTATCACTACACCTGATTGGTCGCATTTTCTTAATTACATCACATCCGTAACAATTATGTAAAGATTTTCTGCTACGCCCCTGACAGGAGACATTATGACAACATTATATCCGGTAATTATGTGTGGTGGTGCAGGGACAAGGCTTTGGCCCTTGTCACGTAAAAGCAACCCTAAACAATACCATGCCCTCACATCTGAATTGACAATGCTGCAAGAAACAGTTCGTAGAATGGTGCATGCCGCTGATTTTGAAGTGGCCGCCCCAAGTTTTGTCTGTGCCCGTGATGATGAAACTGTGATCAAAGCTCAGTGTCATGCTATCGATATTACTCCATTACATATTATACTTGAGCCTATGGGGCG
>JAJRSG010000270.1 GCA_024278915.1 Alphaproteobacteria bacterium | reverse complement strand
GATACGGTGGCTATCACCATCCATGTGAACGAGAGTTACCGATGTTCCCAGCCATCTTGACAGCTCTGCGTTAATGGTTGAATTTGCAGTTGCCGCCTTCAGCTCACTTCGCCAAACGGTCACATTCGCACGGGAAGAAAATGACATATGTTTTACGGGCAAAGCCTCGCGATGCGGCCATTGCAGGACAAGCCCATCATCTGACAAAATCACCCTCAATTGCGCCAATACCGGGATTTGTCTTTGGGTAATAAACATCCCTTTATCATCAACAAGCATATAACGGCGGTCATCTGCCAAACCACGAGGTCGAACATCTACAATATTTAAATCTATCCCCTGCGCGCTTTTAATGGGGTAAATATGCAAGGAATCTACATGCATCTTAGCCACGTCCACCGTACACCATATCCGTATCAGGGAGTTCCCATACCTCGATCATGGCATCGGCTTCCCAACTAAGGTAATCTTCATCTGCCATAAGTTCACTAATATAGGTATCTGCTTTCGCAGGTCGCGCAATATCATAAGATACAAAACGGGTAGCATATGGCGTGGCAAAAGCATCGACAATTGACCAATTATCAAACAAAAACGGGCCATCATGACGCCCGAGACATTCTTCCCACATATCGCTCATTTTTTGCGCGTCCTGAAGACAAGATTCTGGCATTTTGGTACGGGTACGTCGACGTAAGTTCATAGGCGCATGTGCACGTAATTCTAAAAAATCAGACTGCATCCGCAAACACATCTCGCGGGCTAATTTTCTATCCTTCGGGTCTTTGGGCCATAGATTAGGCACACATAAAGCGGCCCAATCGCTTATTGCTAAACTATCGGGAATGATCTCATCACCAACTTGCAACACAGGCACAGTACCCGCATCAGAAAGGGCCAATAATTTATCCTTAAACCCTGGAACGTCGAGTTGAATAAGTTGTTCTTGGAAAGGAAGCTCTGCTTTGCACAAAACCAAATATGGTCGCATAGACCAAGAGGAATAATTTTTATTCCCAATAAAAAGAGTTATATCTGCCATGCCCTCAGCATAAAAAAATCAAAGGCAAATACCAGTAAATATTTATTTTTATTGATCTTACTAATGGGTCTTAGTGCTTTCATCTGCAAAATCTTTAATCGCATCAGCAATCGTATCTGGGTATGTCATAGGCAGCATGTGCCCAGATTCATCTAGAATTAACAATTTTCCATTTGGCAGGCGAGATGCCAAATCAACCCCAACATCATAAGGGATTAATTTATCTTTTCGGCCATGAATCACCAGAGTAGGTGTTAAAATATCAGATGGGTCCAAACTACTCGGCTGTACCTGTTCCAGTTCAGTATCCATCGTATCCAGTGAGCCCTTCATAAGAAGAACCGACCGCAAATTATCCATCCAGCGCTCTGGTACATTGTCATTAAACCGTGTCGAGGCGATCGCTTTGGTGATGACAGTCCCGAACAATGGCATCCGCATCATGACGCCCGCACCAGGTGGGTTTTCAGGCTTGTTATCGAGTTTCATTGCTGGTGCAACAGCGGCCATAAGAACAACAAATGGGGTATCCGCATGTCGAGCCGCTTCGGAGGCCTGTACTGTTCCCCCACCAAAGGACCAGCCTACCAATGCTGGATGTCCAAGGCCCATGGCATCAATAAGTTGATCTAGCTCTTGCCCATTTACCTGCATGGTATGGGGAGCATCAACCGCCCGTCGCGAGGAATGGCCATAGCCAACCCGATCATACCACACAACATGAAACCCACGCGCAACCAGAGCATCTACCAATTCCGGCCAATCATCGGCACTTCCCGGTAGGCCATGGATCAAGACAATCGTTTCTCCTTCACCTTTTTGGTACGTATTAATATGCATGCCACTAGCAAGTTCTATCATTTTTCCAGGAGGGGGTGGTGTCGGTCGCGGCAAAAACAGTCCCATAACTGCCAGTCCAACCAAAGCCAAAATCAATACCGCTATAAATTTTAAAATTTTCATAGAATAAAACATAAAAAAACCGCTAGCCAAAAGCTAGCGGTTTTATGTCTCATATAATCACAATTTAGTGTTCGACGTCTTTCCAGACCTGTTTGTAGGTCAAGAACAAGAGAAGAGAGAAAATAAACAGGAACAAGAACGTGGCAAAACCAAGGTTCTTACGCGCTTGCATTTTCGGATCACCCGCCCATGTCAAAAATTGTACGATATCACTTGCCATTTGATCAACAGTAGCTTCAGGCGGCGTAATCACATGTGGTTCACCACCATGCTCGCCTGGTACGGTACGAGTTGCGTATTCAACAAGGCCATCACTCAAAGGGGCTGCCATCGCAATTTGATTGCCAGCAAAAGCAACATTGTAATTCATACCTTCACTGAGATGGAAATCATGTGGCGCTTCATGGTAACCGGTCAGGATCGCATAAACATAGTCTGCACCACCTGTACGGGCTTTGGTAATCACAGACAAATCAGGAGGTACCGCCCCGCCATTAGATGCGGCTGCCGCAATTGAATTAGGGTAAATTTGCGGAAATTTATCAGCAGGAATACCTGGGCGTTCAATCACATCACCGCTATCTTGATCAATATCCGGAACCATCCAATCTTTGGCAAAGGCCTTTACAACCGGATTATCATTCGGATTAGGATATTCAGAACTATAAAACGGCGCGCCCTTGTCGCCGAGATGACGAAAAGACATATGATCAAGTGCATGGCATGAAGAACAAACTTCACGATAAATTTGATAGCCACGCTGCATAGCTTCGACATCATAGGTACCAAACATACCGTTGAAGCTCCAATTACGGTGTTCCATTTTGTGTTCGCCACCAGCATTTGATGCCATAGACACTTGGGCCACACCCAATGAGCCGATCACAAGAGCCGCACCAACAAAGACAGATTTCATAGAGAATTTAGTCATTACGCTTCTCCGTCATGAATAGCTTTGGTGATCGAATCCGGTAGTGCTTTGGTTTTCTCAACCCACCCCAAAACAGGGAGCAGGAACAAGAAGAACGCAAAGTAATAAAGAGTTGCGACCCGTGAGACCCATTTAAATGTCATGCCACCATGACCCATTGGAATAGCAATATCATCTGGAGAATGAGCGCCGCACCAACCAAGGACGAAACACATAAACAAGAAGATATAGAAGAAACGACGTGTCGTTGGGCGGAAACGCATAGAGCGTACTTTTGCTGTATCAAGCCAAGGTAGGATAAATAGGACAACAATCGCACCAAACATCAACATAATCCCCATCAACTTATCAGGTACAGCCCGCAAAATAGCGTAGAAGGGTAAGAAATACCATTCAGGCACAATATGCGGCGGCGTCACCATCGGGTTTGCACGCTGGTAATTGTCAGCATGCCCCAAGGCTTCTGGTAAATAGAATACAAACAAAGCAAAAATCATCAAGAAGACGGCAATCGCAAATCCGTCTTTCATGGTATAATAAGGATGGAAAGACAAAGTATCTTCTTTGGTTTTGATATCAATCCCAATTGGATTGTTTTGACCAACATGATGAACCGCCCATACGTGCAAGCCAACAAGAGCGGCAATAACGAACGGAAGCAAATAATGCAGAGAGAAGAAGCGTTGCAAAGTTGGGTTACCAACAGAATAACCACCAAGCAGCCATTGTTGCAAGCTTTCACCAACCACTGGAATTGCACCAAAGAAACCGGTAATCACTGTCGCGCCCCAGAAACTCATTTGTCCCCACGGTAATGTATAGCCCAAGAAACCAGTTGCCATCATGGCGAGATAGATTGCACACCCGATAATCCAAAGCAGTTCACGCGGTGCTTTATAAGAGCCGTAAAACAAACCACGGAACATATGAATGTACACAGCCAAAAAGAACATGGAAGCCCCAACCGCATGCATGGATTGCAAGAGCCAGCCGAAAGGCACATCACGTTTGATGCGCTGTACACTATTAAATGCTTCACCAACCGTTGGTGTGTAATGCATGGCAAGAATAATGCCGGTAATAATTTGAGACATTAGACAAAGTGTCAAAATGCCGCCAAATGCGTACCAGTAGTTCAGATTACGCGGGCTTGGAAAAGCCATGAAATCAACCCCCATCCGAACAATCGGAAGGCGTTTGTCAATCCACTTTTCAGCCGCGTATTTTGGTTCATATGTTGAATGTCCGCTCATCTGCTTACCCTATCTTTATTACTGTATCTGAAAGATATTTATATGGCGGAATTACCATATTCTTTGGTGCTGGTCCTTTGCGAATACGTCCTGAGCTATCATAGTGTGAACCATGACATGGGCAATACCAGCCCTCAAAATCGCCAGCTTCACCAACCGGTATACATCCAAAGTGAGTACACACGCCGATCATCACCAAAAGGCTTTTGTTAATCTTACCTTCAAAGTTAGGTACAAATCGTTCATCGTCTGTTTGTGGGTCACGAAGGCTAGCCACATCAACGGAGTCTGCGTAATCAATTTCTTTTTGTGTACGGTAGCGAACAAAAATCGGCTTACCGCGCCAAAGAACTTTTAATTGTTGGCCTTCTTCCACTTTTGAAACGTCAATTTCAATAGATCCGGCAGCACGTGTATCAGCAGCAGCGCCCATTTGGCTTACAAGTGGCCATGCGAACGCGCCTGCACCCACGGCAGCGGCGGCTCCTGTCGCAATATAAATAAAATCGCGGCGGCTCGGATCTTCGTGCTCGCCCTCTCCTGTTTGCGTATCAGACATGATCGCCCTTCCTTAATTATGTCAGAGGATTTGCGTGGCCAATGATTGGCTATACCACACAACATTCCCCCATATTCCAGCCTACGGGTTTTCTCCGTATTCCTTTCCGACTGAATACGGGAAAGACATAGGCATTGACAAGTAAATACCGTAAAATATACGCATAAATTATGAAAATTGCACTCTATCAGCCAGACATTGCCCAAAACTTGGGTGCCGCCATGCGTTTATGTGCATGTTTTGGGGTTCCTCTTGAAATAATTGAGCCTTGCGGCTTCCCTCTTACCAGCAAAGCAATCCGTAGAACCGCTATGGATTACGGTGCATCGGACACACTGATTCGCCATCAAAATTGGGAAAATTTCGCAAATTCAGAGCAAAAAATAGGAAACCGCATTGTCTTACTCACGACCAAAGCCTCCGAACCAATTTCAAACTTCAGGTTCACAGCAGAAGATACATTGCTTTTTGGCCGTGAGAGCGCAGGTGTGCCAGATGAGGTTCACAGCCGTGCCGATGCTCGCCTCTTCATTCCCATCGCCAAAGGCGCCCGCTCCTTTAATCTCGTCAGCAGTGCCAGCATTGCCTTGTTCGAAGGGTTAAGACAAACGGGCGGCTTGCCTTAACTCCTCTAACTTGTATGTGACTAGCCAAATGCTTTCTTTTCTACGCGCGCTATATAATCACGGAGCGTTTTGGAGTTTTCTATATATTGCGACATGACTGACGGAAATGGTTTGGCCATAAAGTTGGCGAGAAAACCATATCCGGTAGCATCATATTCACTTGGCTCATCGCCCAATAAATATGGCTTATCCCCAAGTATATCTTCGAACGCTTTTAAGTCGGCCAACCCAAGAGTGAAAATTTCTTCATCTGAATGCCGACCAATTCCATGCGCCACCATGCCTTTCTTCATGTCCTTTACCAATTTCCCAAAAATGAACCCGCGAATAAAAGCAGGGATCGCGCCAAACCATGCATCACGGATAATAATTTGATTGCCCTCATTTAGCCAGCGATGGTTGACCAGCACCCAATACGTGCGTTCTTCCAACATAGTTTGCACCGCATGACCGACGGCATGTTGCTCAGCCGTCAAGTTTTCTCCCAAAGGATCTCCGTACTTATCCTTTAGATAGAGGATACAAAAGCTGGAATCAGCTATGGTTTGGTTGCCGTCCCGAATATAGGGGAGTTTCCCCTTGGGCGCTTTCCGTGGATCCATAACCTCGGTTGTGGTGTATTCAACTCCTGCTAGC
Organism: Alphaproteobacteria bacterium; assembly: GCA_024278915.1. Taxonomy (GTDB): domain Bacteria; phylum Pseudomonadota; class Alphaproteobacteria; order Caulobacterales; family Maricaulaceae; genus Robiginitomaculum_A. Next base: position 691 of record JAJRSG010000270.1, on the reverse strand, counting down.
CGTAAATAGGCTTCTAGCTTCAATACGAATGGGCTCGCGTCCCGCATCCCGAATTGCGGTACAAATTTATAGAATTCGATCATTCCTCGTCCTTTCAAAAACTTAGTTGCCTCTAGCATACCACTACTGACAGTAGTATGTCAGTAGTGGTATGCTAAGTTCAACCCGAGGCGTACGGGGTAGGAAGGCCAGAAAACATCATGAAAAAAACGGAACGGCTATTTCGAATTATTGATAGACTCAGAGGACATAAATTAGCCGTAACGGGCGATCAGCTTGCGCTGGAAATGGGAGTATCTGTACGTACAATTTACCGCGACATGAAAACACTGGAAAGCCAATCCATACCCGTAGAAGGGGAAGCAGGTATTGGCTATATGCTCGGCGCAGGATTTGATGCCCCGCCCCTTGCCTTTGACCGTGACGAACTAGACGCTCTCACAATTGGCTTGCGGTTAGTGGGACGTGAAGCAGATCCTATTTTACAAGGCGCAGCCCTCTCCGCCTTAGAAAAAATTCGTACTTCCTCTAATTTTTCTGATGAAACACTCGACACCCCCATCTTTGCACCCGATTTCGGTCGCCATGAACATTTACACATGATGAGCACTATGCGCTTTGCCATGCGCAACGCCACGGTCATGGATTTAGAATATGAAGCCCTGTCTGGCGAACATACTTTACGTAAAGT
>JAJRSG010000269.1 GCA_024278915.1 Alphaproteobacteria bacterium | reverse complement strand
TTTGCTGAGTTGGAACGTCCTATGTCCATTACCAACTGGATTAAAGGATTTATCCCCATGAACGCTCGTTTCCCAATTGTTGCCACCATGAGTGGCCTGTTACTTTTACCCCTTGGCCTGTTTTTGTTTCAAAATACTTCGCTAACCCCGATCGGGGGGAGTGTCAGCAATCTGCCAATTGAACTTGGTACTGATGCTGAACTTGGCATAGATGATGGCACACCTGGTACCGCTAGTGCGGATAGTCGGGATGAGAAAGATTTCATTGCTACTGCGGAAGAAGGACGCGCAGATATTGTTGATGGTGATGTTATTGCCGTTGATCAGGTTAGTGTGGATGCTGTGCCCCCAGCGGAGCCTTTGGTATTGCAAGGTTTGGCGGCTTCTGCCCCACCAAGCACGGTTGTTGTTGAGCGAGAACGCGTAGCTGGGGAAGCGGTTAGCAAGATGTCAGAAGCGCCTTTGGTGCGCACTGCTCCAGTGGGCGGCATTGTTGAACCTTCACCGGCTGACGGGTTTTTTACCCAGGAGCAGAATAATGACAAGTTTGCAGAATTTGCAGAAAACACGGTTAAGTCGGTTTGGATGGAGCCCGTGTCAACTTTTTCCATTGATGTGGATACGGCGTCCTATGCCTATGTGCGTCGGACATTGTTTGATGGCCGTATGCCGACCCCCAATGCTGTGCGTATTGAAGAGATGGTCAATTATTTCTCCTATAATTACGACGCACCGCGTTCGATTGAAACGCCGTTTGCGCCTCAAATCGAAATTACCCCGACCCCTTGGAATGAAGCAACCCAGCTTATGCGTATTGGTATTGAGGGTTATGTCCCCCCCGCTAGTGAACGCAAACCCGTCAATCTGGTGTTTTTGATCGATACATCTGGCTCGATGAATTCACCGGATAAATTGCCACTGCTCAAGCAAGCGTTTGCCTTGGTTGTGGATCAGCTCAATGAGAATGACCGTGTGTCAATTGTCACCTATGCGGGATCGGCCGGAACTGTGCTTGAGCCAACTGCGGCCACAAATAAAGCGGCCATTTTGAATGCCCTTGAAAATCTGCAGGCGGGTGGTTCAACTGCAGGTGCCGCTGGCATTGAACAGGCCTATCGTTTGGCGGAGCAATCGGGTGTTGAAGGTTCGGTCAATCGGGTTTTACTGGCCACGGATGGTGACTTTAATGTCGGAATATCCAGTGAAGAAGAATTAAAACGTTTCATCGAAACCAAACGGGAGAACGGCACCTTTCTTTCTATCCTTGGTTTTGGCACGGGAAATCTGAACGATGCGCTGATGCAGACTTTGGCTCAGAATGGAAATGGCAGTGCCTATTATATCGACAGCTTCCGTGAAGCACACAAGGTTCTGGTGGATGAAATTGGCTCGACTTTGACTACAATTGCCAAGGACGTGAAAATTCAGATTGAGTTTAACCCGGCCTTGATCGCAGAATATCGTTTGATCGGATATGAAACCCGCGCCTTAAACCGTGAAGACTTTAACAATGATCAAGTTGATGCTGGGGATATCGGTGCCGGGCATACGGTGACAGCCCTTTATGAGCTGACACCGGTTGGTGCTGCTTCTCAGATGATTGAACCGCTTCGCTATGGGGAAACTGTGACCCTTGAGGGTGGGGAGGTTGCAGTGTCTAGTGCCAGTCTGAGTGAGTTTGGCTTTTTCAAATTGCGCTATAAGGCACCGGATGGGGATGTTTCAAAACTCATCGAAATGCCAATTACCCTTGATATGGTGCAGAGTGATCTGAGCGAAGCCCATGACGATACACGTTTTGCCATTGCGGTTGCGGCCTTTGGGCAAAAGCTTCGTGGTTCAAACTATGGTGGGGATATGTCCTACGCGGAAATTCGCGCCCTTGCCGCAGGCTCACGGGGGGAAGATGCGCAAGGATATCGCGCTGAATTCCTGTCGTTGGTTGATTTGGCCGCCGCAGTGAGTGGTGAAAAATAAAACTTATTGTAGGACTTTAAGGCGACGACTGTTTTCTCCTCCCGGAACAGACGTCAATTGACGCGCATCGGAAACCCCGCCGGTGCGCGTTGTTTTAGGTTACTGACCTTAGGTTTGGGTTGTGGTTTGTTTGCGTACAAAAGCAAATGTCAGCTTGACAGAATTGGGCCACGAACTTAAGACACGCCAACGCGTTTTTATGATCTTCGGAATTGCGTTATTTGAACGCAGATGTTCCAAATGCAAATTTTGATTTGTAGATCGTTTTAATGTTGCCCAAATTGGGGCGGGGTAGCTCAGCTGGTTAGAGCAGCGGAATCATAATCCGCGTGTCGGGGGTTCAAGTCCCTCTCCCGCTACCAAAATTACCCAATTAAATCAACAAGTTATGTAATTGTCAAAATCTCGTTTCATCAGGACCTTAAAAAATCACAACCAAATCACAACGCTATGTGCGTTGTTTGAGTATGTTTTAGAAATTTAACTACTTGAGTTGGGATTCACTTTGTTAATTTAGTATGTCCATACGAAATATGTCTTTGATTGTGGATGATGATGACACGTATTACTCATACCTAGTTTGTTGAGACCTAGCTGAACTCTTGTCACATATTGTGGATCCGTAGAAGTTTCCCCTCTTTTTCACGTTTGAAAAATTGACAATTTCTATTGGAAAAGTTTTGTTTGATTGTTGAGGGGTGATACAATGGGGAGACGAGGTTCTGTGTTTTTATGGCGCTGAACTGTGAGTTCTCAAAAATCAAAGGTGTTGGAATTGCCTCCATGTATCTTTGTTTAGAACTTATGGTTTTGCTGGAGCGTTATACAATCACACGAACAAGTGAGAGTGGCGCATAAAAATAACCTCACTTAGAACAAATAGTGAACATGATTGTTTGTCGATAGATGGTAAAAAGGAAAAACAAAATGTATTTTGTCGAAAAGACCCCTGAAGCGCCTGATACTTCGTTGATACAAATGGTCGATGAATTAGCTAAGATAGAAGTGAAAACCTCTCAGAAGATCGGTTTGAAGGACAAAGATTATGAAGTTTGCCATTATGAATTGAAAACTGATCATGAGGGTGGAGATGAGAATGATCGTAAGGGGCGATTAGCGGTTGTGCGTTTCCTAAATGATTGGTTTCGAACGACTGGGATTGGCGGAGACATCAATGTCACTTCGGGTTTTTATGCTCTTCCGGAACGAATGAAACGTAGAGCAGTTTCAGCGATTCGCTTTGAGCAGATATTTGATGAGGACAATGACCCCTGGCGTGAACATGATTTTGGTATGATACAGGTAGATGAATATTCGCTATGTTGGAAAATAGATTATTACGACATTGATCAAGTCGGGTCATCCCCTGACCCTTCTGATCGAGAAGTAACAAGCCGTGTTTTGACTATTATGCTGACTTCTGAGTACTGAGTGCGTCACCAACATATGAGTTGACCGATTTGGCATTGTGATAGTCTATGGACATAGAAAACCGTTTGTTAGGAGACAGTGTAGCCGTTAAAAAATGTAACGGGAGACACTTACAGCCGTTCAAACAGGGGCACTTAGATGGACTTTGTGGAATATATGCGATTGTCAACGGATTGCGACTTGTTCTGGAGCGGCGGCTCACCGAAAGCAAATGTGAGCAGTTATTTGATTTCTTAACTCAATATGCCATTGAGGAGCAGGGGGTACTTGATCTTGTTTCAGAAGGGGTAGGGCAGAGACAAATGCGGCAATTGCTTGCAGTGTCTTTGGAATACCTTGAAGAATGTGTTTTGCGGCGAGTTATGCCGAGGATTTCAATAACTCAACCTTGGCGGAGAAAATCATCACAGGTTGGCGTTAATTACATTGAGAATATCAATAAACGTTTTAATAGGGACCGCTCGGCGGCAATTATTGGAATTGAACACCCGATAAATCATTGGAGTGTGCTCCGTGCTAAAGATGCAAATACACTTCATTTTTTCGATAGTGAAAATCTAGAAGGTACAATAAAGGGTCAACTGAAAATTACGGCAGAGTATTGTTCATGGGATCAACAAAATATCGTGATGCCTCAGTCTGTTTTTCTATTGAGTATTGTCCCTAGAAGCTTAGGTGCATATTAAAAAGTGAAATCCAAATGAATTTGTCACCTGTCAAAATTGCGGTTTGCTAATTGCTCAATCAACGGCTTTCGTAATTTGTCGTACTCTATCTGGGTAATTGCATTTTGATCGAACAGGTTTTTGATTTGGGTGAGTTGTTCTCCAGTATCGGATGTGCTGTTGGATGAGGAATTGTTTTGATCAAGTTTTACATGCACAGGGTCATTGGCGAAAATGTTTAGACCACTTTCGCCTCCATCGTTCCCCGTTTTGCTCATGTGAACCGCACTCATTGCCCATATCAAGGAACCTATCCATCCAAGCCCCGTCCCTCCAAATATTGTATTGATAAGTAGGATTGGCCATCGGTTTGGATGGTGTCTTTTAAAGGCTATGACACTCGGGATAAAAAATATCAGAAGCCCAACAATTATGAGAGTTATTATGAAAAGTGCTTCTGACGTATTGTCTGTTTGACTTGTGGAATAAGAGCCCTGGGCCAGGATTGGCGTTGACGGTAGTGCCATCGCGAAGGCAATTGCCAGTGACCATATATTTTTATTAGCTTGGTTCATTTTAGGAATGTCACCTACCTTGAGTCACGTGCCAAAATGTCAGTTTTAAGTTCCCTAAATTCTTCTTCACTTATGGCGCCGGAGCTACGCAGGGATGCAACTTTTTCGATTTCATCGAGGGAGTTAGTAGTTCTACTTGGATTAACTTGAGGCTCCCTAATTGCGTTTGCATCACCCATATTTGGATCAAAATTGTTGTTTTCTGTCTTGGAACCTGTGCAAACGAAAACCAATAACACGATAGTTCCGATTAACGGGACTAACCCGACCAGTATCCACCAACCACCTCGACCGATGTCATGAAGACGCCTGACTGTGATGGATAGGGAAGGAATTAGATGAATGAGTGTAACCAAAGAAGCGACCGGCCCTAGGTCACTTGCTGTGGGGCTAGTTGATAAATCAATTCCCACGGCAACAAGCGCAATGATTATTGACACAAGTGTAAATGTCCAAAACTGAGAGCGTGTGGCACGCCCCTTGAAATTGAAACTGTGTTTCATGGCATAGAAGTATGCGTTCATAATAAAATTTCTCCAATTATCGACTTGAACGTGTGTTTATATTTTTCTTCCCCTTTCCTCGATGTGGTGAGGTTAGGCTGAATTTTCTTATATGGGACTGTCAGTCCGTGGATTGTCAAGCCATAAATGCTGTTTCTTGCGGGGTATGGATGTACGGAAAATAGTCGGATGGAATCTGCGCCAACTTCGGGTTGAAAAAGGACTGTCCCAAGAGCGGCTGGCACTTGAGGCAGTAATTGACCGGTCTTATGTGGGACGGGTTGAGCGTGGAACTGAAAATGTCACAATTCTTCGTCTTGAATCATTTGCTCGGGTTCTTAAAGTTCCCGTGGCAAGATTATTTATTGAGCCAGCTGAAGGGGCAAAATTGCCTGCCGGATTATCTGCTGGGCGTAAGTTTGGAAGTGGGGTTTAACCCAAAACACTTTGGCCTTGGTCGGTATATGTGTAGCGACAAAGAACGAAAAACATTCTGTAAACATGATGTCTGAATAGAAAGCATTCAGTGACCGTCGTGGCTATTATAAAACGATTTGTGTAGGTTGCCCTGAGTGTCGAAGGGGAACTGGTCATACTTATATTTGAGTGAGGGCAGCTTTTGGGCTGCGGACCTTCGCTGCGGGTGCGAAATCGCGCAGGCGTGGTCGTGAGATGCGAGCACATGGTGAGCGTTACTCCTCTGCATACATCGATGCAAATAACAGTTGATTTGGGCTAGCACAAAAATAGCTACTGCGTGTAAGGTTCAGACAATCTGGAACTAAAATCCAGTTCCGCCCAGAAGGCTCCCGGAAAGGTCTTGTATGCCGATTATCGTTGATAGAGTCCGAATTTCTGGCTTCCGAGGTGTTCGTAACTTTGAAATGTCCTTGCCTCGTGTTGCGGTTCTCATCGGACCGAATAATTGCGGCAAAACTTCAGTGCTAAAGGCCTTGCAACTTTCATTAGGTGACTACGGACGTCACCTTTCGGACGAAGACTTTCACATAGATGAAAACGATAGTCGGTTAGGGCAAATAACCGTTGACGTCCGCTTAGTCGCAACGAACGAGGAAGAAGAGCGGGTTAATGCCTTTGCCAAGGAGTGGGCCAACGAGTTCGGTGATAAAATACAGGCGGACTTAGAAAGCAATCAATTCTTCGCATTCCGAACCACGGCGAAGCCTCAGCCAGCAAAAACGGGTTTTTTGGTTGAACGTTTTACCCTTCTGGAATGGGTGGGTTTTGCCGACTGGACATCTGTCGTCCCTTTGCAAAACCAAAAATTCTTTGCAAGATCAGAATTTGTTCCGTTCGTCCCTATTGATGCGCAACGTGACATCCACCAAGAGCTAAACGAAAGATCATCTTTTGTCGGAAGGGTACTTTCACAAGTAAAATATGACAAAGTTGACGTTGATATTCTTGAAAAAATGATCTCTGATATCAACGATGAAGCAGTTTCAAAAAGTGTTCCACTGGCGCGGTTGAAAGATCATTTTAACTCATTGAACGATTCATTTGGTGGGGGCGGTAGCGCTGAAGTGACGCCCTTTCCCAAAAAACTACGAGATCTCTCCAAGAATTTCAGCGTTCACTTTGGGAACTCAGCAGCCAGTTCCTTCTCTATGGAATACCATGGAATGGGGACTCGGAGTTGGGCGTCTATGTTAGCAGTCAAAGCGTTTACAGACCTAATGGAAGAGTTGCACAAAGCAGAAGCCGAACCTTACCATCCAATTATTGCCGCAGAGGAACCTGAAGCACACTTGCATCCAAACGCGCAGAGATCGCTTTTCTCTCAGCTATTTAGCGCAACTGGACAAACCGTTGTAAGCACTCATTCACCATACCTCGCGGCCATGTGCGCGCTTCCAAATTTAAGATCGCTGTCAGCACGCGGAGGACACACACAGTGCTACAGTTTAATTGATGGCTTGTCGGACGAAGAACTCAAATCCCTTCACCGGCAAGTCATTCGTGATAAGGGTGAAATTTTGTTCGCCAAAGCGCTTATCCTATTTGAGGGACAAACTGAGGATCAAGTTGTGCCTGCGATGTTTGAAAGATGGTTCGGAGCAACTGCCTTTTCGAAGGGAGTAAACCTAGCGGCAGTAAACGGACGCAATTATGTACCCTACTTAAAGCTCGCTCTTAGTCTTGGAATACCGACCGTTATCGTGAGCGATAACGACACAAAGAATGGTGTATCTTCAAAGGCTAATGTCGATGGACAAATTGCAAAGATCACCGCAGAGACTAGCTTGGACTTAACAGCGAACTGGTTTCGCTTGGAGTATCTCACAGACCCATTCGATTTTGAAGCTGAACTGGTAAAATCATGTGGCTTGCAGGTAGAAGTTATTGATTCATTTATGTTAATGAAAGAGGGGTTTGACCCAAATCCTCAGTTCCTTACCGCACAGCGTGCCGCGCTCGAAGGAAAGAATGATAATCAGTTAATCGAAGAAATGCGCAATGCAAAAACCAGATATTCGAGCTTCCTCGCCGATGTGCTTATTGAGAACAAACACAATAGCACTCGTGAAGCTGTTGTGCCACAGGCTTTCCAAAATGCGTTTGCTACAATCGAAGGATGGCTGAATTGAATCCGGTATTATCTGACAACCAAAGGGAAATTGTTGAGCAACCTATCCAAGGTTCTATTCAAGTTCTCGCGTCAGCAGGATCGGGTAAAACTCGCGTTCTGACTGAAAGAATTCGGCATATCCTTTCCTGTTTGAAAAAAGATGGCGTTATCGCTCTCACATTCACAAATAAAGCTGCGTCGGAGATGAAAGAGCGGCTTACAAAGAGCGGTGTCGATGAAGGACGAATATGGGTAGGCACGATACATTCTGTAGCCCAACGCATTCTAGAACAATATGGGCATACGATTGGCTTGCCCTCAGATGTTCAAATTTTTGAGCGGGACAAAGACCGTATGGAGGTGTTCCTAGAGGCGTTGAAAGCTGATGGAACTGACATCGATAAATATCTGGACATAGACGATCCTAAAGAAAAAAGAACCCGAGAGCGTAGCTTACAAGACTACATGGACGGATTTTCGAGCATCAAAAGGGAAATGTTGTCCGAGGAAGATGTATCCGAGAGATTTCCGGATCGCTCTGATGTTTGGCGAATATACAATGACTATCAGGCAGCTCTCCTAAATAGCCGTGGCATTGATTATGATGATATCCTTCGATATGCGCATCGCATTTTGATAACCCAACCGTGGGCCGGGGACATTTATCGAGCCAAATACAGCCATATTTGCGTCGATGAAGCACAAGACCTAAATTTAATTCAATATGAATTTGTTAAGGCGCTAGCGGGACCCACAGATAGGAACGTCATGATGGTCGGTGATCCAGACCAGATGATCTATGGCTTCAATGGCTCTGCTTCAAAATTCCTGTGTGAAAGTTTTCTCTCAGACTTTAGCCCAAAAACTTTCCGGTTGACCGAAAATTACCGAAGTTCAAAAGCGGTTGTCCGTGCTGCGAATGGACTACGCCCTGGAGCCCAAACAGAATCAAGGTTTGCTCTTGAAGGTATCGCGCAAAGCGTCACTTTTGCTTCTGAAGAAGAAGAAGCTGACTGGATCGTGCGGAGCATTCAGAACTTTTTGACTGTCGGGAGCCACATTGATATCGAGGGTGCTATTACATTAGAAAACATGGTAGTTATCGCACGAAATAGGTTTGTCTTCTCGAAATTAGAAACCGCTCTCAAAAAACTTGAAATCGCCTTCAACATTAAAGTAGGTGAACGAGAGAAACTTCCCGTTTCCTTCTTTGGACAGGTATTGGATGCTTCCATTAGACTTAAACTAAATCCAAGCGGTTGGGTCGACGGTAAAAAACTCTGTAAATTTCTTGCAGTTACTCCTCCAACCGAATGGGGTGACGATGATCTCTTGAACCGTCTTAAGAACGACTATGCGGCGTCGGACAGCGATCAAAATGCGCTGATTGAGCAATTGTTAACGAAAGTCGTAGAACTAAATTTCGAGAACCCAAATGTCCTGAAGTTCGAACAAACTTTTGAGGGTAAAATTCGCGAATTAGCGGTCAATGAGGACGATGAGGACAAGAGGCTAGAGTATGATCGTAGCCTTGCGGAGCTGCAGGAGTTCTCTGAGCGCTGGACGCGGTTTCGGATGCTTGGGCTTGGAAATACCCTAAGTGCATTCAGAAATGCAACTGCGCTCGGTAAATTGAACTCAGAGGTGAATGAGGGCGGTTTAACATTGAGCACTGTTCATACGATGAAGGGGCTTGAGAAAGATATTGTGTTCTTAATGGGATTTTCGGAAGGAACTTTTCCTGACTATAGGGCAAATACTTTGTCAGAGGTCGACGAGGAGCGGAACACTGCGTTCGTCGCGGTAACACGAGCGCGTCGTTGGTTGTATATCACCTATCCTCGGTCACGAATGATGCCTTGGGGATCACCACGCCATCAAAATCCATCTCGCTTTATCACCGAAATGAGCCTGTCTACATGAGTATTCTTTGTTCGAATATTTAGGCTCGACCTTTCTCGTGTGAATTAGAGCGGCAATGGCTACTCTGTAAGTTTCAACTCCTTTGATTTTTTGCGGATCGAACATAATTACATATCGTTGAGACTAGTCGGAACCTTGTCTACCAGGCCCCTCATCGCTGGGATCCAGATAATTGGATCGCCATCGAAGAGTAGGGCGAACGTCAGGCTAGAAGTTTTGTCCTTTCCATGACCGCTTCTCCCGCTCTACGGAAGCTGAACCACAGCAACCCGTCACACGGCCAAGGTGTGGTTTGGGCCTATTCTGTTGAAAAACTCCAATATTTGGATTTTGAAAATTTCTGCCAAAAGCATACCTTTGCTGAAACTCATTGAGGATTGCCGCGAAAGGTTTCTAGAATGCCGCTGCAGCGCTTTAAGCCCATTTTTACCCAACCCCCTCGCCAGAACTCTCTTCCAGCTCCGTGCAGGGAAATGTTTTCCGAATTCGGCCAAAATCGGAGTTTTTCCACAGAATAAGCCGAAAACGGTAATTCACAGCAAGCCTTGAAACCCACAGATAAATTGCAAAAGCGGACACCGACGCCAATCAATATTGGTGCAATGCGGTTGACCGTTTGGAGCACTTTCTGACGGATGCCGCGTTGCTCATTAATGTCCGCTGACACAATAGAGGTATAAGCTGCATATTCCGGAGTATGCCCCTGTCGGTGTTTGTCAAAAGGGCTGTCCGCCAATTTCATTCGACGACTCCGGCTTTATAGGGGCTGGTATCGTTTTTGAGTTGAGCCAGACCGACCGTCTCGGGCTTCGAGCGCCAATCACAGCGCCAGCACAGACTGCTTCAAAAACCACCATTTTTGGAACTGTTCGCCTAACCAGACAATTGCGCACTCAATACGAAGGGCAGAAAAGGCCGAAAGGGCCTTTGTAATCATTACACCACGCGCGGCGTTAAGTGCATGTCGGTATCCAATCGCAACGTTCGTCGCCATAACTCGGTTTTTGAAACCCCCTCGTTTAAAAAAAGGTGGCTAGATTCGTCTTCTTCGAGAAGCCCTGCCCAGGACAGCGGTCGCAGGACTGTGATATAAAGGGTTGAGGCAATTGAATCATGAAAAGAATCTGGTGGATTCGGCTCGCCGTAGAGAGCATGTCGTAGAGCCGAGCGAGTTGTACCATGATGAGCCTTGACATTAATGACATTCAGGAAAATATCCCAGTTACCTAAAATTTGGTCTTTGGCCCGCAAATGCGAACCATGATTCAGACGAAACAGAAAATGGGGAACCAATTCTGACATTAGGCGACCGGGGTAGGACATTATACCTTTCCCAGTCTTGGTTAGCAGGAATTTTCCTTTGTAATGCCGACCCAATTTCAACTCCTTCAAAAGGGTATGGATATCACCAACAGGTGGAAAGTCCCACTCGTTAAGAACCTTATTGATACTGAACAATTCTTCTTCGGAGTAACCGGGCCAGTCAAATTCTGCAGCTGCCCAATGCACAAACTTACGATTGAACATGCCAGACTTTGTTAGTCCGATACCACCATTGGCTTCGATATATTCAGCGGTTTTTAATACCCCGCGGATTAGTGGCGAGGTTAACAGAATGGGGTCATCATTCGATAAGGTTTTGAAGGAGGTCATTGGCAAATTCCTTTTAAGTCAAAGCTTGATACAACTAATTAAAGCGGTAGCGAGTGCTCAATACAGGTATATCTTGGCAAGGGTTTTGGATCAATATCTGAGGGGCATCGCAACACTTAGAAAGTGTTAAATTATTGCCAGATCTGACCGCGAAGTTGGACCTTCTAATTGCATTTCAACACCTTCCGATGTCGTTAAAGTATCCGAAAAATTAACGCAGAGATATCTGGCGGCGCTGTCCACTATTGTGGAATCTAGCAATATCTGAATTGCGCGTAGATTATCGGTATTCTCGCAAATTTGTACAACCTTGATGAGCTGCATTGAGTGCGTCACACTTGCACCGAGCAACGACGTCACATGAACATGTAGAGGTTCAATTATGCGAAATATTGGCATAGTGTCAGACAACAAAGGGCCGGGTTCTGTTCCCAGCCCTTTGTGTCGTTAGAGTTCTGCATTTTCAGAAGTGTTTTCTTTTCTTGGTGGATTATTGATCTAGAAGGTTGCCGACTTTGATCATGTATACGGAGTCAAGGACGGTACTGTTCGATTCTGGGTTAATTCGAACACGGCACTTTTTCACTTTTCGTCCTTTGTCAGATACTAATTGGTCCAAGTATCTAAGCTTTTTCATATCTAACTCGCAGTGTTTGAATTTACTGAGTGCAAAACTTGACGGAAAAACCAAGACGTTGCCATGCTCACTATGTTTGTATAGGTGCGCACCACTTTCTTTGAATTCCGTGGTTGTCATTGTAGGTTTCTTGCGACCTCGATTATCGAGAAAACCGTTGGTTTGCGCCCAGTTTATATAAAACTCTCTTGGCCAGTTATCTTTTGTTCGTTTATTATCAAGACCAAGACGCAATTGTTGCCGCCAAAGCTTTCGAATGAGAGACTGATGTCTTGATATGTGGTTGGAGTTGAGCAGTTTGTAGGTTCTAGCCAAATCCAAAGCAGTAATTGCTGCTGCAAAGACTTTTGCGCGACGAAGAGTTGGGCCGTCTGCAAAGTCAATATTCATGAAGCTGAGATTATCCCGCATTTTTGATTCGAGCAGTGAGTATAGTTTTTCTGGATCTGTATTCAGGTCTTTGATAATTCTCCGAATGAGCGCAGGGGCAAGATGGCCGCAATTTCGAGTAGTGGCGGCACATAGTCCTGAGAGAGCTTGTTCATCGGAGTCAAAATCCATCGGGGTATGTTCGAAGATGCGCTCTAGTTCGATAGATTGGACGCGAGCTTGCAGGGCTTCGGCTATTCGGTTCTCGAAGGTGCCAATTTCTAAGATACTTCTGTTGGCCGTCGAAAGCGCCATGCATTTGAAAGTTTGAGTTCCTAGTACATGGGCATTAGTTCGCGTTTCACCAGAGGTCAGAAGGAACGCCACTTCATTGAGTAAAGCTGCGGCTTTACTATCGTGACTACCAGCTTGATTAGTCTCATCAAGCGCCACTGGGCCGTTATTAGAACGTAAGAACAAACTCTGGGCACTAGCCGATGTTAGATTCCATGAACGTTGTATGCCCATGCCCCACTCGTTACTTCCCCACGGAAATGTAAAAAAATTTAACGCCCGTGTTTTTCCGAGGCCAGACCTCCCTATAAGCTCACAAATTGAGTTTTCAATTGGATAGTCGGTTTGGTCGAGGAGGAATTGTAGTATTGGTATAAGTGAATAACCTAACAAGAATGTAGGTAAGCTTTGTCCTGAAACAAACTGGGAGATGATATTGCATTCCCCTTCAACGCTCCCAACTTGCGAGAATGCAGGAGAAATTTCAAACTGCGATTCTTTAAAGATTTTACGTTTGTACGGGCCAATGAATTCGCCATTATGAAGTGCAAAATGAAATTTGTCGCGGACACTGATAAATCCTGGTTTTGAGGCAACTGCAATTTTGTGACTAGGTACAATTTCATCGATTTTTGTCAGTATTTTTAATCTATTGGCAGGTGCAGTGGCGGTGAAACCGAGTTTTTCGAGTGCTCCCCAAAACATGATGTTGTCGCTTTTAATTGTAGCTGTGCGGAACATTTGCGGAGGCGAACATCCGACTTTCAAATGAAGCATTCCATCTTGGTCAACATGCTTGCTAACTAGTTTTTTCTCAATTGCTTCCTCGAAGTTAGTGACTTGTTCCACGTTGTCCCGCGGTACAGTTGGAGGGGTGGTGGACAGATGGTTTCCTGTATTAGTAAAATCACCTTTGAAACGTGACGGTTTTGAACCAGTTTGATGTGTAATTCGTCCGATACTAGGTTGGTTCTCGATATTCTTCAAAAACCAACGATTCCCACCTTTTGTAAACTCATAGCCTTTTGGGCCAAGTTTTATCCCATATGTTAAGATTGTATGATTGAATTTTCGCTTGTGTCGCGCAACTAAATCCATTGCATGCAGGTCGTTGGGTAGACGCCCACACTTTAGTTTTTTAGGTGTTGCGGTCTTCTGTGATCGTAATTTTGAGCAATCTGGTGTGTAGTCCTTTAAAATATACTGTAGCCAGACATTTAGGTCCGTAACCCGTTTAACTTGCATGCATCGTTTGACAGATTTTTGAGGATGGAGCAGGGCGTTCGTTTTCAATTTTCGAAACTTTGATATCAAATCTATCGTACCAACTGCATGGAGGTGGACGTGGAACCTATTGTTGGAGAATTCGACATCAAACGCTACAATGAGAATTCCTCTATGGTCCCTACATCCTAACGCAAATAAGGCTTTTTGCACTTTCATACGTAGATCGCGCATTGAAACCGCTTCATACTCTTTGGGGGTGAATATCCAAGAAGATGGGATAAACGTGGCTGTTTTTAAACAGTCGAACGGAACTTCCTTCAATAATGAATATATATTGGAGCGCACTCTGGAAGCGAGCGCCACGCAGGTTTGCTTCGAGGCAAGGCTGTTGGCGAATTTATTAGTTTCGAGGGACTGTTCAAGAATCCTAGCCAATTTGTTATAAAACGGCTTTTTGGCTTGGCGTAGCAATTGAGCACGAGTATGATCTTCTTTTTGTGCCTCCTTGGCACCATACTGGAACTTGGATGGCTTCATTGATTCAATTAGTTTTTGTTTGGGTGTTGAATGAATACTGCACGGTTTGAACAGTTTAATTAGCTCCCTAGGAGACATGTTTATAAGTTCTGCATGGGTTGCTGGTTTGTTAGATTGTTTGATATTCATTTTTCTTTTCCTTAATTTTGGCGCACGAGAATGTATTCCCCAACGCGCCTGCGTTGTTGTTAAAATTGGTTGAGTTGTTTGTAGGTGTTGGTGCTTCTCAGGTATTAATGCCGCTTTGACATTCCTAATTATTTACGATGTACGGAGAACAATGTGGTGGTGTGTCTTTTCTCCGGACGCAACTTTGTCGGACGAACTATTGTTCGAATCTGGCGAATTTCTTTTTTCAGATATCCAGTGATCTATGTCTTCTGCGACATATCCGATACGACCGTTTGAGATATGAATGGGTTTGGGGAATTTGCCAGCGCGTCGCAAACGCCATCGCGTAACCCGCGATAATGTTGTGATGTGATCTAGGTCTTTTTCTGAATATAGTTTTAAGGACATTTTGCTCTCCATGTTGTTGATGGAGAGGAGTATGGTTCTAAGGACTATTTTTGTCAGTTCGGTTTAATTCAAGGTGTTTCGGGTAAGTTTTCTTTTTTGAGCACTTTCTTTTCCTTCGCTAGTATTCTTATAAAGCGTTTCGAGCGAGGCTTTGGTTAGCTCCTTTAAATGTTCTTGGAATTTTCTCATTCCAGATCGCGCAAGAACGAACCTCTTAGCGAAAGACCCACTACTGCCAAATGCCACCCATTTTAGAATCGTGACAATATATTTGTCAGGTACTGTAACTGCCATGTCTTTTTCTATTCTAGAAGAGATATCGGAAACATAATAATATAGTTCTTCATTATGCTTTATTTTTTTCTTCTTTCTCCCAACCTTGGCTCCTTGCTTTACACTGCCATCGCTTTCTATGTATTCTTGCACACTGTCATCTACAAATGTTAGGAAGCCTTCAAGAAATGCTTCAGTTTCGATCAATATATCTTTCCAAGATACGAAATTTCTTATCTTCCTGTGCACTGCCTTTTTAGAGAGCTTTTTCATAGCATAGGGGTATTTCACCCATAGCCGATCATGTTTCGAGTGATTCTCATCCATTAGTATGGTCAATAGCCTTCTGTACCGTGCAACCCCACCTATTCGATATGGAGGGCTAGCTCCTTCGCCTGCAACAAATTGAGGAAGGTTACTGTCAATTGGAACTTCGGTGTTGGGTACTACTTCAGCCTTTATTCTCCAACTTTCGGTTAGTCCATAAACATAGGTGAAACTGTAGGCTTCATCCTCACGCAACATCAACAAATTATATTTTGTTGCATCGTCAAAGTCAGAAAAGTCTTTCAGTAACAATGGGTCACGGTAGTCTTCTTCGCCGATATTGAATTCCCAGGCCAAGTCCCTATCCAGCGAGAATAAGAGTTGAATTAGTGAACTCAAATCCTTCAGGTCAGTACTTGGGTGCAGGTCAATCTCGCGCCAATGCGGGGCCGGGAGGCCCATTAAAGTAAAGCGAATTCTCAAACTAGAATTTTTCAATTTTGGTACCTTGCTGGAATGTTTTTCCATTAATTTTGGACAATGGTATGTCTCGGGTAGTTGCTTAGGCAATGCTTAATGTGGTCTGTTGTTTTGTATTTACAAAATAAATAGCGATTGCCAAACAGGGAAGATGCTCCATTGAATAACTTAAAGAGTCTTAGTCAAATATTTGAGCACAAAGTATTACGGATACCTGATTATCAACGAGGGTATGCTTGGCAGAAGCATGAATTAAAGGATTTTTGGGATGACTTGGAAAACCTCAGTGTCGAGAAAGTTCACTACACAGGAGTAATTACACTAGATCCCGTATCGAAAGAACTTTTCTCACGTTGGCAAGACGATATTTGGCTTATCGAAGGTTTAGACTACAAACCTTTTTATGTTGTGGACGGACAGCAACGGCTAACGACATCGCTTATCTTAGTTCATGCGGTTTTGGATACAGTGCAATCAGACACAGAACTCAATTTTCAGTCGTGTAAAGCCATTAAAGAACAATACATATTACGAATGGGGACAGATGGTCAGCGCCGATCATTTTTATTTGGATATGAAAAAGATAACCCAAGCGATGAATTCCTGAAAACTCAGATATTTGATGAGTCTTCTTATACAAATAGTGACCAGCTAACGCTGTATACAAAGAACCTTTCTGATGCAAAATCGTTCTTCTTGGAAAAACTGAAAAACCTTGACCATGGTGAATTGGAAGTACTTTTCAAAAAGTTGACGCAAAAATTCAAATTTAATCTATATCAAATTGATGAAGAAATTGATGTTTTTGTAACTTTTGAAACCATGAATAATCGAGGGAAGAAGCTTTCCAGTCTAGAACTTTTAAAAAATCGTTTGATTTACCTTTCAACACTCTTTCACGACCATGATGGACACAAAGTTCTACGACACAAAATTAATGAAAGCTGGAAAACGATTTATGAATACCTAGGTAAAAATCCAACGAGCCCACTATCCGATAATCTCTTTTTGCGAAATCATTGGACAATGTATTTTAAGTACAGTCGGCGAAAAGGAGACGACTATATCAATTTCTTGCTGGATGAAAAATTTACGGCCAAAAACATAACTCACCCAGATAGTGTCGGCAGTAAAATTACAATCACTGAGATAGAGGCATATGTTTCAAGTTTGCAGCAATCTATCAAGCCATGGTTTTACATGCATAATCCGTATGAAAAAGTCCCCGGTTATGAAGATGCAGAGAACAAAGAACTGTTGGACCGGTTGGCTAGGCTAAGTTTTAGATCATTTAAGCCACTGATATTAGCTGCTTTTTGCTCGAAACAAACGATGCAGGATATTAACGTGCTTCTTAGTGCAATTGAGCGTTACAATTTCACATTATTCAGCCTGAGCCAACGCCGTGGAAATACAGGGGATACAGAATTTTTTAGTGAGGCACGCAGTGTTTTGCAAAATACAACGAGCATCGATGGAGTAGTGGGAAAAATTAATCACTGGGTCGATGAATACTTTTCCGCTGAAAAGTTTAAAGATCACATCGAAGACAGGTTTGAAGTTGGTCATAAAGAAGGTTTTTATCGATGGGATGGCCTTCGATATTTTCTGTATGAATACGAGGTTTATCTCCAAACAAAAGGAAAACAAGCGCAACGAAAGCTTGATTGGCATACAATCACCGCATCACAAAAGGATCATTTGACGGTTGAGCATATCTACCCACAGACAGAAACGGAAGCATGGGCGGGCGATTTTTTGGGGATAACCGACGGAGAAAAACATCTGTTAACGCACTCACTTGGAAATCTTTTGCCATTATCGCGTGCGAAAAATTCATCATTGCAAAATGACCCGTTCGAACAAAAGAAGAATAATGGCGAAGGAATCGGGTATTATAATGGTTCGATTTCCGAAAATGACATTGCTCTAAAAGTGGAATGGACACCCGCAGAGATATTGAAAAGAGGCCTCGATCTCCTTGACTTCATGGAAGATAGATGGGGTATTGAGTTGGGAGGCATGCTATCAAAGAAGGAAATACTTGGTCTAGCCTTTCTGGTGGATTGAGGCTGGTTGTTGTGCGTTCCAAGTATCCCGCATATTTCGGGGCATAAATTTCGTGTTGGGAGAACGATTTTGGATTGTTTTCTTTTTGGAATTTAATACTCGTTTGTATCAAAATCGGCCAAGTTTTCTTGGAATTAATACAAATATTTCTTGTTTTTTGGGTGTGTAATATGGGTAAAATTCTTAAGCAAGCAATGTTTTTTGTGGTTTGTGCATGGATGTTTTGGGGTCCCACATTAGTCTTCGCTCAAAGTGACGCCGAGAAGTTTGCTTCAGTTGGATGGTGGGATGTATGGGGTTCAAAATCTGAGGGGATTTGTGTTGCATCCTCTGTATTTGAGGGGGGTACAAGATTTTCAATCGGATTCGGCATATCTACAGAAGCATGGTTTTTAGAAAAAACTAACGAGAGTTGGCATTCAATTAAAGTAGGACAAGAATACGATCTTGAATATGTGTTTGATGGTAGGAGATCTTGGAAGGGGCCGGAACGAGGAATTCCTAATGGTATTATATCTGTCGGATTGGTAGATGGTTTTATTGATGATTTCATCCGTTCAAATTCGATGCAACTAATTTTTGACGGGCGTGAAATTGATCGAATTTCGTTGCGAAGCACAAGAAATGCGATGGATGCAGTATCCGACTGTATAAGAAGAAATTTCCTGAATATTGATCCGTTTACTTCTGTTGCGGATGATCCATTTTCATCGGATACTGCTTCTTCAAATACTTACGGGTCAGAAAATGAAAGTATGCCAAAATTTTATATTCATGGAAGTTCAATTTTTTATCCAGATAATACACTAGCATTGTCTCTTCGAGAAAACTTAACTTCGGAGGAAATAGCTCAACGCTTTCCTGGGTTTCGGACAAATATAAATGTTGAATCGGTTGGCGAACTTGGAAATATATTTGTCTATGATGGTAGTGATTTATTGTTTGAAATTTGGACGCACCCCAATACCAATGAAATTGGACACATAAGGTCTTACAGCACGCAAGTTGTACTGGGTTACCGACGAAAAATAGGTATGCCAATTATGTTATTTGAATCCCTTGGCGTCAAATGTTGGAAGGGCGAGGAAGGAACTTGCCAATCTAGTGTCTCTGCAGCGACTAAATATATCGTGTCAGGCGTCTGCGCATCTAGTGAATTTTTTGATTTTACCGATAGCTCAAGGCTAAGTATTCTGAAAGAATGTGACCGTATTGGAGGCTTTGAAATATTTATTAATCAAGAGGAAAACACTGTTCCAGTTGAACTGCAAATTGGATCACGGGCAGGGATGGTTGTGTCAATAACGTTGGCGGAGGAACTGGGAACTGAGGTTGCTCGTATCGAAACTCTACATACAAGAGATAATTCGAAGGCGTTTTGTCGGGGATATCTTCAGGATAAATCGGATGAGTGTATTGAACAAAACTTTCTCGAACGGGAGCTTAGGGGGCCATTAACGGGTTACGTGGCAGCAAATTGCGATACTGGAGAATTTATTACCCTTTCTGGAAACACTTATAAATTTGTTGGCCGGCGGGAGTTAGGTGATCAACGAACGACAACGACGTACATTATTCGGCAGGTTGCTGAGGGTGGGCTGGGGGATGCTTTGGATGCATCTATGGCAAGCGGTTATGGTGTTCTTCTTGAAATTTTTTCGATACTTTGCCCAAATAGAAGGGTTGAAATACGATCTTAATCTGCATGGAAAACTAAAGGACAAAAAAATATTTTATGTGAAATATTCTTATTGGTTTGTGATAACTCAATATCAATATACTCAATTTCCTTGCTATTCCATATTTTAGGATATTTTGTTCGATTCCACAGCTTCTATTTTAGGATAGCGCCTAATTTTTTAGCCCAAGCATCTAGTGCTACTTTCTTTTGCGGTCGATAATTGTGTCTATTATAAATCCCTGTAACCGAAGCGGCGCTGGTGTCAGTTTGATTTAATACGCGCATAATTGTACTTGGAGGTATGTCCAATTCGGCCATTCCACTTGCGCCCGTTCGCCTGAGGTCGTGTAGGCGGATATCGATCGGCCAGCCATGTTCATGTCGTAAACGGATGAATGCTCTGGTGAGAGCATGAGCGCCAATGGGCTGTTCTTTATCCCGAGGCGATGAGAAAATTGGAGGATTTGCAGTTTTTTGAATTTCGTTTAATTGGAAAGCAGTTTTTATAAGGGAAACCGCGGATGGCGATAGGGGAACCAAGTGTTCTCGCCGGTTTTTAGTTCTTGTTGCTGGAATAATCCATTCAGCGCGCTCGAGATCAATTTCGTTGTGCCGCATTTGGGCAACCTCACCGGCGCGTTGTAATGTAACTGCGCATAATTCAAGAGCGATCCGAACCTCTCTGGTTCCGTGTTTGCCCTCAGTTCGAATGTTACCCATGATAGTTTTTAGTTCGGGGTGACTAATGACACGCGTCCTACTTAAGAAGTTAGGTTTGACAACAAAGCGCATTAGGTTTTCAGGAACTACTTCTTTCCAAATTGCATAGCTAAACAGTCCGGAGAGGAATGCATAAGTATGTTTTGCTGCGCCCTTTGATGCTTCACTAGAAATGTTTTCGATTATGCTTTGTAGATCATGGCGTGTAAGATCAGCGAGAAGTTGCCCTTTGGTACGTGCATTCAAGTAGTGGGACGATAATTCGTGTGCAGCGAGTGATTTTTTTGAAAGTGCATGCTTTGCGCTGGGCTTATGCGTGCCCTTGCGGCATGCCGCAAGATAATTATCCGAAAGAACTGCAACCGTTTGCTTTAACCTAGCTTCGCGTCTTGTTTGAGCAATTGCTTTAGATTTTGAAGATGGATCGAGGCCCGTAGATATTTCATACCGTATAGATATCATTCGATCACGGGCTTGGGCTAGGCTTATGACTTCAACGGGCCCAAGTTTTAGTCGCTGCTGAGTTCCATCGAAGCGAAAGCGGGCTACCCACGTTTTTCGACCCTTCCTTGTCACGGATATTGAAAGTCCCGTTGTTGCCTCATCGAAATATACAGTTTCATTTCGCTTGGTGGGAGTTGTGTGATAGAGGATGTTTTTAGCAGTGAATTTTAATCTAGGCATATTGAAAAATCACACCAATAACACAACGGATAATTGAAACATAATTACAGTTATTGAAACGAATTGCAATGTGTTTTGTTGTAACTTGTTGAAAAACAACACTTAATGAGCGTCGTGAAACATGTTGATACAAAATGAAAGTTACTGGAGACGGAATCATAATCCGCGTGTCGGGGGTTCAAGTCCCTCTCCCGCTACCAACAAAATCAATGGGTTAGATGAAAAATTCTAAAACTGGAAGACCAGTAGGTTCTCTAGGCTCTCAATTTTTGCGTAGTGGGACAAGGTTTCTGCTATTTCGTTATGCCTCTGTTTGCATTTGTGGCGTTTTGTACTAGATTTTTGTTCCCTTGGGGACTGTCTTAACCTAGGGCATCGCGATGCTCTTCATTTATGGAGATATCGTGATGAGGATTATTTCAAAACACCAACTCAAGGTGCTGGTCTTATATTCGCCACAACATGTCGCACGACTGGAGAAAGTCGGGAAGTTCCCCAAACGGGTACAGATCGATCCTAACAGAGTGGGATGGGTTGAGGACGAAATACTGGACTGGCTTCAAGAACGGTTGGATCGTCGAGAATAACCTAACCGACACTCCTTTTTTAGGAGCAGAGTGGCCGGATGTACATAATTCGGTCACCCAATTTTGAGTTGTAACCTGGGATGTAATCGCAACTGATTAAGTCAGTTGAAGAAATTACATCGCGGCGAAAATTTATTGCGTCTGTTATTTGTTTAGTAGCTTCAAATCGAGCGAATATTATTGGTTGAAACAAGTCAATCATCAGAGAATGGCAAATATTCAAGAAACGGTTAACCCGAAAACACCGCTTGCAATATCATATGCAAGTCGCATAATAAATTTGAATATCAAACTGGGTTCTACGTCAAATCAGGCGTTCTGAAGTTAGACTTTATGTGAAGACTAACGGCTCAAGGAACTGAAAGAAATTAAGGAATGGATCTCTTTTGACAAATCTGAAAGCTTCTAACCTCTTTATTGTAGCTTGCAAAAAGGTAGCATCGGATTTTAACGCTTTAGTTGAGGGGCGTATTGGAGTTGGAAAAATGCTAAACAAATTCAATGTACCAAATTTGCATTTGTGGTTTTCTCAGTGTGCGATTCTATGAAACCGCGCGCCGAAGCTTCATCCACACCATCCAGATTTAACCAAGCACGACCAGTACTGAAATGGGCAGGTGGAAAAACGCAGCTTATTCCAGAGTTGCAAAAAAGCATGCCAAAAACTTACAACAGGTATATAGAGCCATTCTTTGGAGGAGGAGCTCTGTTTTTTGCAACGGCTCCCAAAAATGCTGTAATTGCAGATTCAAATCCAGAACTAATCAACCTTTATAGGCAAATAGTAGCTAATCCAGAAGCTATCATCCAAAACCTTAACGGGTGGAAAAATGATGAGGACTTTTTTTATAGATTGCGCGCACGAGATTGGATAAAATTATCTCCTGAAGAAGCTGCCGCGCGAACGGTCTTCCTAAATCGTACATGTTTCAATGGACTATATCGAGTAAACAAAAAGGGTGGCTTCAACGTACCATTTGGCCACTACAAAAATCCAAAAATCTGCAATGAAGATAATATCTTCGCTGTATCTGCTACATTAAAAAATACAGAAATCGTTCTGGGAGATTACAAAACCGTTCTTAAAAACTACACTAAAAAAGGAGATTTCGTTTTTCTCGACCCGCCATATTTGCCCATTTCGAAATATGCTGATTTCAAACGGTATACAAAGGAACAATTTTATGAGGATGATCATCGAGAATTGGCCGCTGAAGTAGCACGACTTCAAATGATTGGCTGTCATGTCGTCCTCACTAATTCTAATCACCCTTTGGTCCATGAACTATATGATCGGTATGAAGTCACTGTTCATAAAACTAGACGAAATATCAGTGCGAAATCTGAAACTAGAACAGGTGAGGACGTGCTTGTTGTGGCCAAACCACAGCCACAATTTTATATCCGAGAAGTTCCTAGACCCGTCAATGAGAGGGCGAAGCTTTATCCTCCAACACGCTACATGGGTTCAAAAGAAAAGCTTCTGCCATATATTCAAAACGTGGCTGAAAATTTTGAATTTGACACTGCCACAGACTTATTTTCCGGGTCTGGTGTGGTTGGTTACCTTTTCAAGACGATGGGAAAACAAGTATTCACCAATGACTACATGGCCATGAGCGCGATGTTCTCTAAAGCCATGATTGAAAACAATAATAAGACATTAAGTGAGCGTGAGACGGACGCACTTTTTACATTCAATGCAAAAGCCGACTCATTTGTTCAAGAAACATTTGATGGCCTCTATTATTCAAAACCTGACAATGTCACTATTGATCTTGTGCGTGCCAATATTAAAATTATCTCTAACCCTCACAAACGTGCCATCGCGATGTCGGCGCTAATACGGGCTTGCCTCAAAAAACGAGCACGGGGAATTTTTACCTATACTGGGATGCGTTATGATGATGGCCGCGCCGATCTACGCCTTTCAATGGAAGAGCAAGTTCGTAATGCACTTTCTCTGATTAACAATGCTGTTTTCGATAACGGAAAGAACAACAAGGCGCGCAACGGGGATGCTATGACTTCGCGCTTCAAAACTGATCTTGTCTACATTGATCCCCCGTATTTTAGCCAATCTTCAGATAATGAGTATGTACGACGATATCATTTTGTTGAAGGGCTGGCGCGTGATTGGCAAGGGGTTGATATGCAGTGGCATACTAAAACTCGAAAATTCAAAAGTTACCCCACTCCCTTCAGTTCTCAAATAGGAGCCAGAGACGCTTTTGATCAATTATTTCGACGCCTGAAAGACAGTATTATTTTGGTTTCGTATTCTTCCAACTCACTCCCTACACGCGAGGACATAATTTCTCTTATGGCAAAATATAAGAAAAATGTTGAAGTTATAGACATTGACCACAGATATTCATTTGGGAACCAAGGGCATAAGATCGACAGCAACAAGAACGCTGTCAAAGAATACTTATTTATTGGATTTTAAAAATGCTTTGGCATATTGGAAATACTACTGTCAGAACCCCTTACCGCCTTCGCGATGCCCTAAGAGCAATTTATGGCACTTCATTTAATGGGAGTATTATAGGCAAAAAGCGGGAACACGAGTTCGCTGCACACCTTCACACGCAGGGCGTATTAAATTCTCCAGATGTTGAGAAAGGCAACGACGCTTCGTCACTTGGCCGTAAATGGCGCTCTGCGTTGTCACAACTAGGATTCATAACGCCTAGCTTAACACGTGGCGGTCTTGAAAGTGGGGTGATCGACCCTGCACTTTCTCCCTTTGTTGAAGGCATTGAAAATCTTTCTGGACGACCATTTGAAATCACGCCAAACGGCAAACGATTGATGGAAAGCGACCTGCTTCCTGCACAGCAAGAGTGCTTTTTGCGCTCACTCGCGACATATCGGATCCCTTCGGTTTTAGAAGATAAATACAGAACTGAACCTTTTTCGCCACTACGTTTCATCCTGAACATATTCGAAAACATTGAGAATAGCGGCGAACAAGGGAAACTATCATTTCAGGAGTTTGCTCTATTCGTACAGACTGCATCACCTGCGGACGGTTCAAAAACCATTGCAGAAAACATCCTTAAATTTCGTAACGATCGCACTAATGCCACGGGGAGAATCCCTGCTTTTGACAGGGCATATTATAGTGAAGTCTCAAACCAAGTAGGCAAACAAGCATCAACCCTAAAAGATTATGCTGATTTAACTTTTCGATATTTAAAGGCAACTGGTCTATTTAAGAATTCTGGGCGTGGGATCGTTCAATCTTCAGCAAAAGATCAATTGGCCGCACTACTTCTTAGCGAACCAGTAAATGCTATTAGCAATCAAGATTATTTACATGCCTTATGGCAAGGGGCTGAATTACCAACAGACAATGCGGAAAACGCCGCAATCGTTGTTACTGATCTAGCAACAAAACTGCGTGAGCGGGGGATTGAAGTCGAACCCATAGCCGTTGGGGCGGAAATAAGGGATTTAGAACATATTCGTTTTGGTTTAGAAGCTGAAATTTCTCAACTGGATGAACAAGAATATGCTGAGGCTCAGGCAGACAATTTGGATGAAATTCTAGCATGGATGGAAGCGATTCCAACTCGCGGTAGTGCCAAACTCCCAAATGGCGATACTGTAAAGATCCCTCAAGGAGAAGGCCCTGCATATTTGGAATGGATTATCTGGCGCGCATTTTTGGCTATCAACTCACTGATAAAGCCAGCTTGGGAAGCGCGGCGCTTTCAAATAGATCAAGACTTCTTACCTGTACATCATGCTCCTAGCGGTGGCCCTGATATGATTTTCGAGTTTGACGATGCAATCATCGTTGTGGAAGTTACATTGACAGCGTCATCACGCCAAGAGGCTGCTGAAGGCGAGCCAGTTCGGCGGCATGTTGCAAAAATAGCGGAAGAAACCGACAAGCGTGTTTATGGATTATTCATTGCTATTCAAATTGATAGTAACACTGCTCACACTTTTCGTTCGGGAGACTGGTATAAAGCTGATGACAGTAAAATGGCATTACAAATTGTGCCTATCACGTTGTCTGATTTTAAAAACTTACTTAAATCGGGAGAAGGGCTGCTTGACCAAATGCCGAGCATTCTCCAACAAGCACTTTTGGAGTGTAGAGCATCAGCAAATGAAGATGCTCCTGCTTGGAAACGTTCCATCGCAACAATAATTAGAGAAGCCTCCACTCTGCCTAGCTAGTTTGTTTTGATGTTTTTTGATGCACTGACTTAAGGCAGTTGTTCTCTTCCGTTGATTGGAGCTGTTTGTCCGCAATGGTTGTTTGTTGATGAGGTTGATTAAGTTATTTTTATGGGGATACGTCCCCTTCTGCCTGTATCCCCATATTTGAGATTTCTGTATCCCTATACATAATTCCCCATAAATGGACATAGTGGAACAAATATACCTATAGCGGCGGCATATATCCGCCGCTCCCTCACCAGCCTCATGTTCCTTCAGCAGCTTAATTATCTGCTCGTCTGTAAATCGTACCTTCATTAGTCCGTCCTTTTCTTTAGGGCAGACTCTACATCATTCTGGAGGAGTTTTAGGGGCGCAGGTCACTGAGTTTATAATTAGCTGCTTTGGGCGGAAAGTGAACATTGACAGGCTTTGTTGTCTAAGTTTCGTTTTGTTACGAAGTCGCCATTAATCTCTCACAGCAAATACCGCATTTGGGGTCTAATTTTCAAAATTTTGTCGGAGGTTATCAAAGACTTGCTAACTTGCAAGAATGAGACTTGATTGCTCAAATTTGCTCTAACATTAAGAAAATCCACAATTTTTTTATTGCCTCAATATGTTTGGAATAAAGATCCTACACTATGTTGCTTAATCCCATCGTCTACCCGTTCAAATATTAAGCAATCCAGCTGTTGTTCTTGGGCAAATGCACTTCCCTGCTTTACACCCATTACCAAAATGGCGGTTGCCATGGCATCGGCAGTCATGCAGTCGGCTGCAAGCACACTCACAGCGGCAATTCCTGGTTGAACTGGTCCACCTATGCGGCGATCCATCGTATGGGAAAAGCGGATTTGATTGACCTCAACCCAATGGCGATAATCACCCGAACTTGCAACAGCAGCATCATTTAGTTCAAGCATCGACAGGGGAAGGCGTGCGCCATAATTTGGTTTTTCGATCACAACGTGCCAAGGAGAGTTGTCCGCTTGCGTGCCCTTGCTTCGCAGTTCGCCATCCAGGGCGACTAAGGCCGATGGGATGCCAAAATCGTCGCAAACTTGCAGCATCCTGTCCACGCCATATCCCTTGGCAATTCCCGATAGATCTAACGTTATGGGGGCTAGTTTGCGGGCGCGCAAACCCTGCATATCAAGTTCCAAAATTTCATGGCTAGGGTTTCGCGCGTGGCCTATATTGGCGCGAATTAACGCTTCGTCGGGTTCATGGGCACCAAAACCCCAGGCGGACACCAAATCGCCTAACCCGATGTCAAAGGCTCCATGGGAAACTTGTCCAATTTCCAAGCCGCGTAGAAGAACTTGCGCCAATTCAAACGGGATGTTTACCCACTCCCCAACGGGGGCAGAATTTATACGCATAAGGTCGCTGTCAGGTTTCCAGGTGGACATCTGGGTATCCACTTGCTCTACAGCTTTAGCCAGCGCGACTTCCACGGCGGAGCGATCAGTCGTATCGGGCACAACCAGTTCTGCGTTCCAATGGGTTCCCATCACCGGGCCCGTGAGTTTGATTTGAGATGGATCAGTAAACATCTTCAACATATCTTCCCTGTGTTTTTAATTGAGCCGGGGACATACCGCATGGCATCAGTATGTCATGCAGTGTCTGGGCCACGCCTGTGGACATCTCCCGCCCTCCACAAACCAAAATCTGCGCACCATCTTCGATTAACGCGACAATTATCGCGGCGTCCCTACGCAGAATATCTTGCACATAAGCACGATCCTGCGTGCGCGAACAGGCAATGTTTACGCTGTGCAGATGACCTTTATCCTGCCATTGCGGCAATTCTTCGCCATAGAATAAATCAGAGGATTGGTGACGAATACCAAAATACAAATGCATGGGACGCTTAACTGTATTGGCGCGGGCAAAACCGGCCAATGGGCCAATGCCGGTGCCAGCACCGATTAGAATAACCGGTTTTTTATTTTTCGCCGGACGGAAATCAGGATTGGGGCGCTTGAAGGCTGTAATCGTGTCGCCAATATCCAGATTCAATAATTGCCCCGAACATAATCCGTGGGTGTGTTTCTTGACGCAAATCTCTATAAAGCCGTCTTTACTGCTGCTGGCTAGGGAATACTGTCGCGCAATGTCAGCCCCCTCGGGCATTATGCCAAGCAAGTCCCCGGCTTCAAATTTTTTCCATCCGCGACCAAACAGGCGACCAATCAGGCTAGTATGGGGTATGGCGAAACGCAGGATTGCTGTAGGGGCCTGTACCTCATAGCCATATTCGCGGCTGGAAATGAGGGTGAGTTGATGGGTTTGGGGCCGCACTGGCTCGTGTACCAGCTCCAAATTTATGCCCAACACTTCCCCTAGAGCAAGTCCCCAGCGGGCGAAATCTTGAGGGGATTGTTGATTTACCGTATCCAGGGGCATCAATTGGTCCCAACCCTTGGCCTGGGTTTGCTTTGATACTTCATTGGCAAATGCGCAGTAATCAGGGAATTGCCGATCACCAAATCCAAGCACTGCAAGCTTTGCGCTCGGCGCTGTTTCCAGCTTGTCCAACTTTTCCAAAAACCCTTTGGCTGATGTTGGCGCGGCACCGTCGCCATAGGTGGCCGCCAACGCTATAATTTGCTGTGCCTTGGTGTATTTTGCTGGGTTAAAACGCGACATTGGCGCGGCATGAACCGTATGGCCCTGCTCCATCAAAGCCGATTGTAGTGTTCCGGCAAATCCCCAGGTACTACCCCCTTCAGATCCGACAAGGATTATGGTGTCCGCTTTGCTCGCGGCAACTCCCCGGGGCATTTTAGGGCGTTCACGTCGGGCAACCCACCACATGATAAAGCCGGTCACGATTAATACTGGAGCGCCGAGTACAAACAGACCCATAGCCAAGCCAATTGCCCAAGCGCCTTGCCCCGTGTGCAGCATATAGACGAATTCAAACACCTGTTGCCACACGCTCAACGGTTGCCATTCCAGCAATTGCCCGGTGCCTTGATCGATAAAGCCTTCACCCAGATTTGTGCTGATGGAAAAAACATCGGTCGGGTCGTCAGCATAGGGAAAACTTAAATCTCGCAATTGTGCGACCGGAATGTCTTGCAATGCGATCATTTCGGCAGGATTAGTGCCAATAACGCCACTCACTTGTGCAGGAAATGCTGGCGCTGCGCCCACCATTGGCAAAACCTCAAAGGTAATCAACACCATGAACAGGGAAGTTATCGACGCTAAAATCAACCCGGCAACGCTTATGCGGCTGATTTCAACATGCAAGCGGCTTGCCAGTGAACCGCGAGCGGTGGCAAAAAACTTGCGCCAGCCCCCCATGCGTCGTGCGACCAAAAATAAGCCCGTAATGGCCAAAAAAAGCAACGCCGAGGCGGCAGCTGCAACCGTTAAACGGCCAGCGTCCCCTAAAAACAGGGAACGGTGCAGGCTGGTTAACCACCACATGACCGGGGACGCTTCATATTCAGAAATGGCTTTGCCAGTATCGGGGTCGATGACAACGGCACCGGCAATGTCATTGGTGAAATAATAGGCAGTGATTGAGCCGGAGGGGGAACGCTTGATTTGTTCCACTCCGGGGAAATTTTCGGATACGCGCGCCGCCAAG
>JAJRSG010000268.1 GCA_024278915.1 Alphaproteobacteria bacterium | reverse complement strand
GCAGAGAACCCGAAAAGAACAGGAATTGCCATTAGGTGCAGTTTAATTTTATCTCGATATCCATAAATAGCCGCCCCTAAACCATAACACACACCAAATCGTAGTAAGCTTTGTATGGTTGGAGGGAAATTATCATATATCCCAAGAGCGATGCTTAAAGGAAAGGCAATGGCAAAAATTGCAAATTGACCAAAGAGCATCCATTTGTGTTTTAATAAGCCAAGATAAAAAGCAACAAATGTTCCGACATAAGCAAGTAGCTCATAACGCAATGTCCACAGGGCGGCAGAGGCTTGGTGCTCATGGTTATTTGCTAAAATTCCAGGTAAGTTCATCTCTGAATCAATAAATGATAAAACAATAAAAGGCTGTTTGAGGGTATCTGGGTGCAAGAAATACTCGCTTAAAGGTAAGCTTGTGGTCAGGGCGCCAAATACCAAGAGCATTACCAAAACATGTATGATCAACCCAGGGTAAATTCGCAATATCCGTGCCGATATAAAACTCGCTGCATTTTTGCGGTATAATATTGATCCTGTAACCAGAAACCCAGATGTGATAAAGAATAAGTTTACGGCTAAATAACTAAATGTGAAATGATAAAATATATGTGGTTCGGAAGTATCCGTACCACCAATTACGATAAATGCATGCCCAATCAGTACCATATAGGCGAAAACAAACCGAAGCGGTGTAAAGAAATTGGCATGGCCATCTTTTATAGTAACCGCTTTTAACATTCATTATTCCTAAAACATAAAAAACCCCTATACCCTAAAATGATTAAGTAAGTTTTGCGTAAAATGCAGTTTTTCTAGCTTGTTTTGCTAATATTTAATGCCATAATCAGCTTATTATGACTGTATTAATTGATAAAAAATCCCGTCCCCGTCATCCGGAAAAAGCACATAAACCAGATACAGAGGTTTTACGAAAACCGGCGTGGATACGTGTAAAAGCTCCTACATCTAAAGGGTTTTCACGTACCAATAAAATCGTTCGCGATAAGGGGCTAGTAACTGTGTGCCAAGAGGCGGCATGTCCAAATATTGGTGAGTGTTGGGAAAAAGCCCATGCAACCTTCATGATTCTTGGCGACACCTGCACAAGAGCATGTGCTTTTTGTAACATTAAAACCGGTTTACCAGCACCTGTAAATCTTGCTGAGGTTCAACATGTCGCTGATGCGGTAGTTGAAATGAGTTTGAAGCACGTGGTAATTACATCGGTTGATCGTGACGATCTTTCGGATGGAGGTGCCGATCATTTTGTCAATGTTATCAGACAAATACGCGAACAATCTCCTTCAACAACAATTGAAATACTCACCCCTGACTTTATGCGAAAAACAGGGGCGGCAGAAAGAGTGATTGATGCAAAACCTGATGTCTTTAATCATAACCTTGAAACGGTGCCACGTCTTTATTTGAAAATTCGACCGGGGGCACGTTATTATCATTCCTTGCGGTTGTTAGAGCGCGTGAAAGAAAGAGACCCGTCTCAATTTACCAAATCAGGTTTGATGGTGGGGCTTGGGGAAACCAAGCAAGAGGTTATGCAAGTAATGGACGACATGCGTGTTGCCGGTATAGATTTTTTGACAATTGGCCAATATTTACAGCCCACGCGAAAACATGCCGCTGTAGAGAGATTTGTCACCCCTGATGAGTTTAAAGCTTATGCGACAATCGCTCGTGCTAAAGGTTTCCTTATGGTGTCAGCTACGCCACTGACTCGTTCAAGCTATCATGCAGATTCTGATTTTGCCAAGTTATGTGAGGCACGCCAAAAGAAAACACAAACACAAAAAGGGTGATCGAGTATGGCAAAGATACATGTGCAACGCAGGTTACGCCATAATGTGGATGATTTGATTGCCATGGTCGCAGATGTTGAAAAATACCCTGAGTTCATCAACCTTATTCCTGCTGTACGTATCATCAGTAGAACACAAGTATCAGATAACTGTGAAATTTTTACGGCTGATGTCGCTATAAAATACAAACTCATTGCCGAGAGTTTTCGTTCTGAAGTCAATGTTGATCGAGACACAAAGACATTAAGAATAAAACGCGCAGGTCATGGGGGTGCTGTAAAAACCCTTGAAAACATTTGGAAATTTATACCTCTAGAAGATGGCTCAACATCAATCGATTTTTTTCTAAATGTACAATTAAAAGCCTTGCCACTTGAACTATTAATTAGGAAGAAATTTGACAAAGCAGCTACATATATCATGAACTCTTTCGAGAGCAGAGCAAAGGATATTTACCCATATGTAGGAGCCAAGGATGATCATGGAAAATCAAGGGTGGGTTAAATGCCTAAGCCTAACAAAACTAAATCTAGTGCCTTGTTAACAGTTTGCCTGCGAATATAATCACGAGAATTGTCACCAAATTGTTCAATTCGGCTAGACGGTTTTTGCCCTTTGATCGCAATACCAAAACAAACCATGCCAACCGGTTTTTCAGATGTGCCACCACCAGGACCTGCAATCCCTGTAACGGATACAGCAATATCAGTGTGAAGCATGTCGCGCGCCTGGGAAGCCATCGCTATTGCAGTTGGCTCACTTACAGCGCCGTAAAACTCTAAAATTTCTGGAGGAATTCCTAGGAGATCTTGTTTGGCTTGATTGGAATAGGTCACAAGTCCTCCCATAAACACCTGTGATGAACCAGCAACATCCGTAAGGATTTTACCAATCCAACCACCTGTGCAGCTTTCCGCAGTGCCAACGGTTAGTCCATGTGATCCTGCAAGTTTGATTAAGTTCTCTGCTTTTTGTTGAAGTTCCTGATCACTAAACATCAGGGATCCTAATGCTCGCAATAGCTTGGGCGGCAATCCCTTCGCCACG
>JAJRSG010000267.1 GCA_024278915.1 Alphaproteobacteria bacterium | reverse complement strand
TGTGTTATTGATAACATCTGGCATGGTTAGTTTATACGAGCGTTATTCGGAAGAAATGCGGCGACGCCTTCTGGAGGTACGGCGCCTTATTTTTCAACTTGCCGAAAACGACACCGAAATCGGGGTGGTCACGGAAAGTATGAAATGGGGGCAAGCCAGTTTTGCCACGACCAAGCCAAAATCAGGGACACCTATCAGAATTGACGGCGACGAAGAGGAAGGCACTTACTCTTTGTATGTGCCTTGTTCAACCAGCCTGATTCCGGATTTTCGTAGCCTTCATCCCCAGATGTTTACCTATCACGACAATCGTGAAATCCGGTTAAATTTAAGGGAGAGCCTACCCGTGCAAGAGCTCTCCTTGTTTATTACGACGGCATTGACCTATTATTGCGATTAATAATCATGTCCCGGATTGGCCTTGGCAAGTTTACGCATCAATCCCGGCCATACAAGACTGTCCCCCATCCCCGGCATAAAAGCACCGCCACCTTGCATATGAACACGGGCAGACATGGCATCATCTTCTTCGTGTAGATGTTTCGGGTCCCCGATAGATTGTGCAAAAATTTGGGTTTTGCAGGCATTTTCTAAAAAATACATACGTAAAAAAGCCAAGGCACAATTGGCCCCAACCGTCAATGTACCGTGGTTGCGCAACATCAACAAATTATGCATTCCCAAATCTTTGACAATTCGGTCACGCTCTTCCAAATCTAGCGCAATTCCTTCATAATCATGATAAGCAAGGTCATCATGAACAACCATAGAAAATTGGGTATATTTGCGAAGGCCGCCTTTTTGAACGGACACAGCAACACCATATGGCGTATGCACATGTAAGACACAGCCAGCGTCACTTCTGGCTGCGTGTACAGCGGAATGAATGGTAAAGCCCGCAGGATTAATGAAATAAGGGCTATCCCCGACAATATTACCGTCTAAATCAACCTTTACCAAACTTGAGGCGGTCATTTCATCAAACAAAACCCCATATGGGTTAATAAGAAATCTCTCTTTCCCGTCTTCATCAGGTAGCTTGGCAGAAATATGTGTGAATACTAAATCCGTCCAACCATAAAGCGCGCATAACCGATATGTAGCCGCAAGTTCGCATCGTAGTTTCCATTCTATATCAGAAACCTTTCCCTCCAGACGCTCAACTTTAGTAGGGTCTTTAATATCAAAGCCACCACTGATCCCAACGGCTGATGCCATATCTCCTGTATTTGCATTCATCATCTTCTCCTTTTTATCCAACCTAGCAGGTTTATCTTTTAGTGGCGAGGTTTGAAATATAGAGGTGCAAACAACGCAGCAAAGATAGCAAATGCCAATATCCACAGGCTACCCGATATATTTAGCAAGACTGTATAATGTTCAAACCATAGACCTGATGCCAAACGTGCCAATGTTGCCAGACTAATTAGAATATAAGTGGCGCTAAGGGCAAATCCTGCTGTGATTTCCTTACCAGAATGACCCAGACTTGCCCGGCTCATCACGGCTAATGTCATAGTACCAACACCGCCGATCGTAAGCGCGTGTAAAGCGGCACTGCTAGCGAGACCACCCCATAAGATAGAGCTGCCCAATAGAGCCAAGCCACAGCCTATCCATGCATAACCAACATGCAAGACAAATACGATAGATGCCCTCAATGTCTTGAACCCGCACCATCTGGATAACCGAATGAATTGCATCAGTCCCGCAGCAAGCAACGCAATACCGCTTACCAAATGATGTGGGATGACTGTCCATAATAACAATGCACAGATATTAAATAGCAATACCATTGCATCCAACTTTGATGGAGGTTTCGGTAACGGGCCATCTGTTGACCGGTTTTGGCGCAACCAATTTCTAGTGAAATTCGGAATAATTCGCCCCCCGATAAATGTTAGTAAAATGATAATGGTGCCGAGACCTAATCGCCAACCAAACCCATCAATACCGGGGGCGCCAAGCCCTTGAAAAATTGTGATTACATTCGCGCTGGCGAAAGCGGCAAACAAATACACAACTGGATAATTACGCTTATTGTTAGTCAGGGTAATATCACGCCAGACCACGAAAAATAGAACAAACAAAAAGGGAATATCAAGTAGGCTCAACCAAGAAGGTCCCCAAAACGCAGCACCTAACATTCCAAACCGTCCGATTAACCAGAAAAACACCAAACCGATGAGCGGGTTTCCTTTTAATGCGGGTCGTCCAGTCCAATTTGGCATGGCGGTAAGAATAAAACCAGCCAAAGCCGCACCTGCAAAGCCGAAAATCATTTCGTGACGATGCCAAAAGCTACTGCCCATTTCATTGGCAAGGTCAAGTTCTCCTGCCAATATCAGAAGCCATAGACCAATTACGAGAATGGACCAAATGGCAGCGCCTAAAAAGAAAGGGCGAAACGCACCGCTAAAAAATATCCGGCCTTGGTATGCATCATTGTTTTTCATCTCTTTGGGTGTCCATAATTTTTTATTTCATGAAATACCCTATAGGAAACAGAGAGATTTTAAAGTGTAGACTTGTTTTGTATCAACGTGTCAAAGACATGAATTTATCCCTTAAAACGGCGTCATCACGAAATTCCCCAGTAAACTTTGTTGTTACAGTGCTGACATTTGGATGCCCGACCCCTCGCGTTGTCATGCATTGATGCACAGCTTCTATAATGACCGCACACCCACGGGATTTGAGATATTCATCAAGAGCTGTTGCAATTTGAGCCGTCAAATTTTCCTGCGTTTGCAACCTCTTTGCATACATATCAACCAGTCGAGCAATTTTCGATATACCAACAACACCATTTATTGGCAGGTAAGCAATATGAGCCGTGCCTATGAAAGGTGCCATATGGTGTTCACAATGTGATTTTACATCTATGGAACGTAATAAGACCATATCATCATATCCGCTTACATCTTCAAATACCTTGCTTAGAATTTGCGCTGGATCTTGATGATACCCTGAAAACCATTCAGCATACGCTTTTGCCACCCGCCTTGGCGTATCACGTAAACCTTCACGGCTTGGGTCATCACCCGCCCAGGCAAGAAGGGTTCGCACTGCAGCTTCGGCTTCCGCCCGATTAGGTGCTGGTAAATTTGCATTGGCCAAATTTAAGGTGTGTTTCTTGAGCATGCTCATATCGTTGTCCTTCTTTAAGGTTTATGTGGGGCTTGTAAGAACCAGCTTTGCTTTCATCTGCCTGTGGTAAAAGCAAAAATATTCCAAACTCGTTTTATCGGTAATGGTTAGAGAAAAGTTCTCGCCTTTTTTTAAGCGCCCCGAGTCCCAGCTTCTATCACTGGCCGTTGCCGTATGAGGCACGATATCTTTATTTATCCAGGTAATGGTATCACCAATCTGTACATTAAGTATTTTGGTTTGAAATTTCATTTTATGTATTTCAATGACATGTGTGCTGACACTATCTGCTGGTAAGTCTATCTGGAGCAACTCTGGAGTCTGTACATCTTTTTCTACAAGTTTAGCATTTTGCGAAGTGGCAACCGTATTTTGAGGGGGTCGCGCATCTGCGGAATCGGGGTTGCAAGCCGCAACCCCAATCACCCCACTTAATATCAATAGCATATTGACAAGCAAGCGCATGATATATCCTATTCGCTCAATTTTTTAGTCATCATTTCAGCATGCTCTTGATGGCCCTTAAATATACCTAGGCCAGCTTTAAACAGCTCTTTTACTTCACTATTTTCTATGTTGGGAATGAATGCATTTTCCACAAGGTCATTAACCGCCTTGTGGTAAGCTAGCTCATTACTAGCATAATAAAGATCAAAATCTTTACCACTTAAGCTTTCCAGTTTTGCGGCGATTTGTTCAGAATCTGCATTCAATTTTTGGCTTAAAAAATTATCTTGTGCACTTGCTCCCAGTTTATCCAATAAGGCCAACGCCAATTCATTTACGGTTGTATGGTCACGGATCATTGTATTGGCAAAGGCATGAATGTCTGGGTTTGATGAACGCTTTAAAGCAATATTTGCATACCTAATATCAATATTATCAGCCGTATAAGCAACATGGGCGATTTCCAAATCATTCAAGTTTGACGGAGATTGAACCATTTCCGGTTTAGCAGACACGGTTTCATTTTTTCCTGTTTCACATGCAGAGACTGCAAACACGGATGCCAAGAGAAATGGGAGCATTAATTTTTTCATTGTTTTATCCTTTTATCATTAATTTGATGAGGTCATATGTCATAGGTGGATTGTTATGTCAATTTAAAACATTAAAATATGTTTTAATTAATATATATACATTATAAAT
>JAJRSG010000266.1 GCA_024278915.1 Alphaproteobacteria bacterium | reverse complement strand
GGAAAATGGACATCCGGCGACGGCGTAAAACGAGCGCTAACCTTTTTAGAACCAATGGAATGTGCAATCCTTTCTGGCAATCGCCGCATACCCTGTTTTGGTAGTCAAGGCGGCGACGAAGGCAGATTAGGCAAGAACACGGTCATCAAAGCAGACGGTAAAGAAATCATACTTGACGGGTGTGACCGAGTGGATTTATCTGCGGGTGATACAATTTGTATCGAAACGCCAACAGGTGGCGGCTACGGAGAACCGGATGAATAACATGCCTTATTCCCTCTCGGAAATTGAAAACATGTTGCCGCATATTTTGAAACGAGAGAACATCGCCCATTATAAAAACGGCAAAGTATATATTGGCAACCGCTCCCAATATCCTTTCGAGAAAAGCTTTGTTGCCTGTCATCATGTCGAAGACGTGGCGGTCGCCATCGAAACCATGATTACCCAAGGGGTCGGCCCGTGGGTAGCCGCTGTCCATGCCCTTGCCATGCGTGCCGATCAATTAAAAGATAATGCAGATATTATTGCTGAACTTGAACAAGCAAAAACACGGCTCATTCAAACCCGTCCAACCAATACGCTCATTGGTTACCGTCTGGAAGATGTGCTTGGACACGCCGTCACGGCAATCGAAAACGGGAAGCCACCTGCACAAGCTATCTTGCACAGAGTGACGGCAATCATGGATGAAATGTATGCCCTCTATGCAAGACGTGCCCATTATGGCGCTCAACTGTTAGAGGATGGAGACGGCATATTGACGATGTGCTTTGCTGAAACATCTTTTATTCTGACGTGCGCCTTTGCCAAAGCACAAGGAAAAAATATCCGTGTTTATGTTCCGGAAACTCGCCCCTTCTTACAAGGGGCAAAGCTCACCGCACCTAGCCTGCACGAGATCGGAATTGATGTGCGCCTCATCACCGATGGCATGCCTTCTGCCTTGATGGCAGAAGGTAAAATTCAAAAATACATGACAGCAGCCGATCTCATCACCTTGGACGGACATGTGGTCAACAAGGTCGGCACCTTTCATAATGCGATTAGCGCTGCCTATCATAACATCCCCTATTACGCCTTTGCCTGGGGATGTGACTTTAAAAAACCAGACCGAGACAGTATTGATATTGAATACCGCACCCCCTGTGAAATCAAAAAATGTCTTGGGCACGCAACAAGTTTAGACGACATAGGTGCCATTTACCCTGCCTTTGATATCACACCGCCAGAATTGGTTGATGGTGTCATTACCCGCCACGG
The DNA here is from genome assembly GCA_024278915.1 of Alphaproteobacteria bacterium. Lineage (GTDB taxonomy): Bacteria > Pseudomonadota > Alphaproteobacteria > Caulobacterales > Maricaulaceae > Robiginitomaculum_A. The sequence continues at coordinate 1,492 of JAJRSG010000266.1, read as the reverse complement.
TGTGTTAAGCCCACATGACCTAAAGGACGGCTTTGAACAATGAAATGTAAATACCAAGAAGCTTTCGAGCAACTTCCCCAATTAGCGGACTTTAAAGCGACAGCACACTGGCTCTATTTTCGAGGTTGGTCTGAAGGTTCCGGCGGCAATATGTCCGTGCGTATGGACATGCCCGACGGCCTTGAAACGCCTGATCCACAAGAAAACTGGATCGAGTTACCCATCCATATTCCGAAACTGGCAGGAAAATGTTTGTTACTAACGGCATCAGGTTCCCGTGCCAGAGAAATCGGCATTGATCCGGTCCCCAGCACAGGATTATTTCAAGTCAGTGGTGACGGAAAATCTTACATTTGGCTCGCAGGAAATGACAAGCCCTCTTGCGAACTGCCGACACACCTTGCCATTCACCATGTTTTGGAAACCCATCGCCCTGAAGACAAGGCCATTATGCACACTCATCCGGCCAAGCTGATCGCGCTTTGTCATGTTGAAGAGTTGGCGAATGGCCCTGCAATTTCAGAAAAAATATTAAAATTACAAAGCGAAGCCCGCCTCTATCTTCCCGAAGGAATTGGTTATGTACCACACCAATTACCGGGATCATTAGAGCTTGGGCTGGCATCTGCAGAACTCGTCAAAACACACCATTTAGTTATGTGGCACATGCATGGCTGCCTCGCGACCGGAGCCGATTTGGCATCAGGGTTTGATCTGATGGAAGTATTTGAAAAATCAGCGGGTATGTATTGGAATTTACGCGCCGCCGGTATTGACCCCGAAGGCATGACAGACGCACAAATTAAGCACACGCTGCAATCCTTTGGTCAATGGGACAGATTCCCTAAATCCTAGACTTAGCCATCACATAAGGCGAGCGTATATAAGCATACCCAATAACCAATGCTGTATAGACCGCAAACCCGCTCATCCCTTTTACGCCAATAAAGTCCCAGCTAGTGTAAATTCCGTAGCCATAAATCAACACCGCTAATATCGGCAATATCTTCGTTGCCCAAACAGGTAAACGGAACGGTGCATTTTGATAGGCCTCAGGTCGTTTATTGGATAAATTGAAAATTGCCACCACGGGGAACAATCCGAAAATTGCCCCAAATGTATTCCCTAAAATACTGACATAATCCAAAGTCATGCCTGTAAGAATGGGGACAATGCCAACAAGAAAAAAAAGTGTCAGGAAAATATACGGCGTGCCAAAACGGTTTTTTACGGCCCATTTTTCCGGTAACCAGCCATCATTCGCAGCCATAGAAAGTCCGCGGGTACACCATGCAAAAATTGCATTGAGTGACGTTACCAAAGACAACATCACACCACCTGCAATAAAGGCAATATAGATGGTCGGGCTAAAGATAACTTTCGCGACGGTCGCAAGATTTTTGCCTTCGACATCTTCCAAAGGCAGGACGCCCGTCGCCACAATCGCAATGCCTACATAAAGCAGAGTTACCAGTAAAAGAGACAACCCCAT
>JAJRSG010000265.1 GCA_024278915.1 Alphaproteobacteria bacterium | reverse complement strand
GAAAAATTTATCACCAACGGAAAGCCATTCAAAGTAGCCATTACAGCCATCATGCGAAAGCTTATAACAATCGCAAATGCCCTCTTGAGAGATAATAGAAAATGGTCCAAAATTAATGCTTGATCAACACGGATACTCTAGTAACAGAGACAACCATGAGTTTACAACGAATCATACAGATTAATGCACACGTAAGACAGGGATGTTTTCTTTTTTAAGTAGGTTGATTACTGATCCTTCGCCAACCAGATGAGCTGTACCGACAATCACCATATAATCACCTGGCTGATCAAGGATTTCTTTAATCTTGGGTATCCAGTTCCGGTTGCGGGAAAGTAATAGTTTTTCTTTCAGTTCTGGCCTTTCCTTAAAAGAACCAACGAATATATTTTCAAGTGTTGTCAGGTTTCCTGAGGTCCATGAAGAGGTTATTATTTCCATCATTTCCCCTAGTTCATCTTTGTCTTGAAGGAGTTGCATAATCATTTCCAGTTCTTCTTCATCGCTTAATCCATCAAGCATGGAAATTTGGTATTCAGCCGTTTCAAGGCCCTCAATCTTTATCCCTTTGGCTTGTGCGAGACCTACCAGAGTGGCCTCAACACCTGCGGCGGGATTAAAACCCAGTTTCCCAAATTTGACCACACTGTAAACTACACCAGCCATCCATGGCTTAAAACGCATAAAATTCTGTTCCGGCATACCAAGAGAGGTAAAGGCAGAGCTCAAGTCCTGATAGGCGCCTTTCGGCAAATGATTCTTGAGAGTATCATCTTCTGATAGCAGACCATATTTCATCACAAGCGGTTGCATGACCTGCGGGGATTGTTGATCGGCTGAAAGCTCAAAATAAAGAGCCTTAGCGTTGGAAACGAGGCTTTGCAGATCATCATTGAGCCAAATTGTGCCAGGTTTTAATACATGAATGGATCCGAGAAGATGAATAGTGGTATCTTCATCGCTTAATTTCCACAGGGCCGGTGATTTTTCTTCTGCTAGCACCGAGAAAGAAAAAGCATAAAGAATTAAGAAAATTAGTTTTAATTTTAGCATTTGGAATTCCTTTAATAATTTGGAAAAAATGGTTGGCGGAATATCACCGCCAACCATAGGCCTATTTTTTTTTCTGGCCCCATCTTATAAAAACAGAGCAGAGCAATCCTGTGATTCCACCCAATACGGCAATCATTAACATCAGGTTTTCAGCGGCCCAGACAGGGAAGAAAATTTTTCCTCCCATGACTGTAAGACCAGCAATAAACATCCCAATGGCCAAAGCATATGAAAACGCTTTTTTTTTGGTCATGTAAAATCTCCTTATTAATTTTATACATTTAATACGACTGTAGTACGTCATTCCGCTGGTGGTAAATTCACCACCAGCGGCCCACTAATTATCAAACTTCTGTCATTTTACTAAACAGCTATATAAGTGCTAAGAAGGTATGCTGCACCACCAATTAATCCACCACCAGCAGCACCCATTCCCATACCAGCAAATCCCCCAACTGCACCAGCCATACCACCAGCAAAGGCGCCGACAACCATTGCGCCGCCTAAACCGTCCCATGTCCATGCACCGCCGCTGATGAAATCGAGTTCATCTAGTGAAAGCGTTCTCATGCCGTTGTTTCCTATAGTCGCAACGGTGTAGTTTGAACTCATTGTTACATTCGTTAAAGTATACATTATTTTTTCTCCTTAAGAAAATTTATGTTTGAGTTCGACTGGAAGGTGTCGTAACCTTCCAGTCGGTTTGAGTGCCAGCCGCTATCTTCAATATTGAGACTGGCCTCCGCGTTGCCGATGGTGATATTCACCATCGGCAGTTTGGAGCTTTTGAGAGAGACCACGCTACTGGTGGTCTCCGCAATTTCTTTGCTATTCTGGTTGTATTTCTCTGTTTCTTGATCCTTTAGTTCAATTAATTTTCCGCCCTGAAAAGACAAAACACGGTCGGCAGATTTGATGGTTTCAGGTCGATGAGCGATAATAATCCGTGTGATGCCAAGCTCTGATATTGAACGAATCACCGCTTTTTCTGTTGTAATGTCCAAATGGGCGGTGCCTTCATCCATAAAGAGAAACCGTGGTTGGCGATATAAGGCGCGGGCAAGAAAAACGCGCTGTATCTGCCCACCGGAAAGAGTGGAACCCATATCTCCTACAAGGCTCTCATATTTCATAGGGCTTGCAAAAATTTCATTGTGGATCATTGCTTTCTTTGCGCAATCAACGACGCGTTTCATATCAATTTCTGGGTCAAAAAAGGCGATATTTTCTGCTAATGAGCCTGAAAAAAGTGTATCTTCCTGCATAATGACACCAATTTGATTGCGAAAATTCTGGACACCAAACTGTTTCAATGGCACGCCATCAATAAGAATTTTTCCTTCGTTAGGTTCGAAAAGCCCGGTGGCAAGCTTTAACAATGTTGTTTTTCCACAGCCTGACGGACCAACGATGGCGATGGCCTCCCCCGAACGAAGCTGGAAACTTACTTTCTTTAAAACCAGTGGTTCTTCCGGCGCATATGAAAAACTGACATTCTTGAACTCTAATGCACCCTTAATTTCGCTGTTTTCTAATTGTTGGGTCTCTTCCTGAATTTCTTGCCTTTCAAAGGCGATATCCGAAATACGCTCCAAGTGCAGATTTAACAGCCGAAACTCTATAATTCGCTCAACCAGTGCGATGGCTTTTTCAGAAAACGACCGGCGGTAGGCCATGAACGCGAAGATCATACCAATGGTAAACTGCGCCTGCACAACCATTTTTGCAGCCACAAATATCAGAATCACATGCTCCAGACCAAATAAAAATGCATTAGCGGTCTGAAACCAGATTTGTAACCGTTGAGTATGAGCACTGGCGCTGATAACATCAGCAAACTTATTTTGCCACAAACTCTGCCGATCAGCTTCTGCGGCAAATAACTTAATCGTTGTAATGCCGCTTAATGTTTCTATGAAAGTACTATCTTCCTTTGCTTTTGCTACAATCGCATCTTCTTGCGCCTGACGGAATGGGCGATAAAGTGCCAGCCGCATGACAAGATATATTAGCCAAGCCCCCACTGCGATAGTTGCCAAGAGAGGGCTATAAACATACATGAGAATCAATGTTGTGACCGCCAACATGCCGTCGATTACCACAGCGACCAAACCCTCTGTCAAAAAATTCCGTATGGGCTCATTTGAGCCAAAACGGGACATGATATCCCCTACATGGCGTTTTTCAAAAAACGGTAAAGGGAGGCGAACCATATGGCGAAAAAGATTTGTAACCATCTGGAAACTGAGCATGCTGCCAAGATATAGGAGCACATAACCGCGCAATGTTTGCGCGATGACGTATAACAGCGTAAAGCCCGCATATCCAATAGCAAGCACAAACAGGAGATCCAGATCGTATTTGGTTAGAACTTCGTCAATTGTGATCTGCAAGTAAAATGGGCTGGCCAAGACAAACAATTGCATGATGGCCGCAAGTATAAAAATTTGAACCAGGTTACGACGAAGGCCCGTAATCCCACTCCACATATCACTCATACGGAAGAATGTTTTTTCTCGTTTGCGCTCGAAGGATTGCGAGGGCTGCAACTCCAATACAATACCTGTAAAGTGTTTGGAAAATTCTTCCACATTATACAAACGTTCGCCGAGTCCGGGGTCGAGTACCGTCGCCCCTTTGTTTGACCAAGACTTTAGCACAACAAAGTGGTTCATATCCCAATGTATAATAGCAGGAAGTTGCACTTGACCCATATGGGATATCTCAACTCTGAGCGCACGTGTTGAAAATTTAACTTTTTCGGCAATGGCAACTATGCCTTTAAGTGTCATCCCCTTTAAAGAAACAGAAAACTTCCTGCGCAGTGAGGCCAGATCAGTTTCAAAACCATGGTAACCGGCAATCATGGTAATGCAGGCGATACCACATTCTGACGCCTCACTTTGCCTCACGAGAGAAATACGACGCCTCATGCCCAAATTGAGAATGTCCAATATAGACGGGTTCAGTCTGACCGTCTCCTTACGGCACGGATGGGTTCAAGAATCCAATCCATAAAACTTCTTCGCTCAAGAACAATGTTGCCTGTCAGTTTCATACCCGTTTGTAATATAATTTTCTTATTCGCAATGGATAGGAATTGATCAGCT
>JAJRSG010000264.1 GCA_024278915.1 Alphaproteobacteria bacterium | reverse complement strand
GGTTGTGCGCAAAGGGAAGCATCATAGAGAGAAATAAATGCTTTTTTAAATCGTGCTTTGCCAATGGGAGTGAGAGGCGTATCCGTGATCGGAATATTCATGCAGGCAAGCGCGCTCGCCGTAATGGCCAAACTAAGCATGACAAAACTCTACATGCACAACATTAGTGCGTTTGTTGTTTGCAAAGGAAGCTGCGCATAGTTGTAAGTAATATCTCCAGCTGCGCATAAAGGTTTCGTCATAACCAAGAGCACGGATTTTATCTTCTGCCATATTAAACCTTGTCATCCATTCACGTAGTGTACGTGCGTAGTCTTGACCAAATCTATGCATATTTTCAGTTTTCAGTCCAGCAGCTTTAGCATGTTCGCGAATGCTCGCTGGATTGATTAACATGCCGCCGGGGAATGTGTACTGACGAATATAGTCAGATTTTCCTTTGTAGTGATCGAAATATTCATCCTCGACAATGATAGATTGAATGGCCGCACGTCCACCGTCTGCAAGTCTAGCTTTTAAGGTTTTGAAATATTCTGGCCAATAGCGCATGCCCACGGCCTCGACCATTTCAATGGATACAATGGCATCGAACTTCCCTTTGATATCACGGTAATCCGTTAAATGGATATTGGCACGGTTCCCCAATCTTTTGTCGGCAAACTCTTTTTGTGCGTTGGATACGGTGATTGCGGTGACATCAAGGCCGCTATCGGCGGCTCTTTCGGCAAACCCGCCCCAACCACATCCAATTTCTAAGACCTTCTCGCCGGCTGGATTAATTTTGCGGATAAGCCGGTCATATTTATTGTGTTGCGCTGTTTCCAAGTTTTCATTTTCGTTCAGATATAATGCACTTGAATAGGTCATCGTTTCGTCTAGCCAAAGGCTATAAAAGTCGTTGCCCACATCATAATGGGCGCTGATATTTTTCTTGCTGCCAGAACGGCTGTTTCGGCGAAACAATCTGTCTTTCATTAAGAAAACCATTTTTTGTAAGCGGGACCCATGTGAAACGCCGAATGTATGCGTATCATTTTGTAAAATCAGTAAGATTAAACTTTCAATATCAGGGCTGTCCCAGAGGCCTTCTGTATAGCTTTCGCCAAAACCAATATCACCTCTTGCCATTAAAATTCGGACAAACTTCCAGTCATGAATATGAATATGGGCTTCGGGGGTACCACTACCAAAAGTGTTTGTGCGGCCATCTGGAGCTGTGACATGCAGGGTGCCATCCGTAATTTTTTCGCAGATTTTATAAAAACCCTGCGCCAGTAAGTTGATGCTCATCGGGAAATCCTCTTCTCGTCTTGCTTCGGGGCAGCTCGGTATTTACCGCCCTTAATTTTTAGTTTCAGTGCTTGCCAATATATGAGTGCAACAACGCGAAATGCGCCGAAGGGGCGAAGGAAAGCGCTTTGTAATAAGCGCTTAGTTCTTAGTGGTTCTGGTTTTCCGGATAAGGTAGTGTAAACCCCGTCATCTCCGTTTTTGTAATCAATCCACGCGCCGATGAGGCCAGGTTCAAAACGGAAACGGAACTCATATTCACCCTGTTTTTCCTGAAACGGCGAAACAAAGAAAATTTTCTCTACACTAATTTTGTCTTTATTGGCGATCGGGCGTAAATCATCGTGACGACAAATGTAGAAATGCCGCCCACCGGATCGATTGTTAACCTCTGCCATGACGGCCCGAAGGTTGTTTTCTTTGTCGTGAAAATACCAAAAACTCACTGGATTAAAAATATAGCCTAGGCATCGGGGTTGGGTGAAAAGCCAGATCGGTCCATTGCAAATATTTTTGAGGTTTTCACTTTCCAAAATTCTGTTGGCAAATTCATGGATGGTTCCACCATCACCGTGGTCTTTGTCATAAAATGAAAACAAGCCAAATTTGTTGTGCTTGATAAGTGATGTTGGCATGTCGATTTCTTTGTGGACAGGCAAGAGAACATAATCAACTTTATAGGTAAATTTGTTACTGATCTTGCCGTAACGCCCATGATAAGATTTGCATTTCACAAATTGAATGCTTTGGGTGTCAGCGCTCATGCTTTCTCCCCAAGGCTAGTATGCAAATGATGCGCTGTTTCAAGGCCGCTCGTGAGACCGTCTTCGTGAAATCCATAACGGGCATACGCACCGCAATACCAAGTATTGTTCTGCCCTTGCAAGGTTGGCAATTGTTCTTTCGCTTTTAAGGCAGCCAAGTCAAATTGCGGATGTGCTAAGGTTGTTGTATTGAATATAAATTCGTCTTTAATAGGAATTTTTGGGTTAAGGGTAACAAATACTGGCGTTGTTTCCGGAATATGTTGCAATGAATTCATCCAGTACGTAAATGAATTTTCGTTAGTATCAGCACTATAACCTTTGTAAATCCAGCTAGACCAACAGGCTTTTCGGTTGGGCATTTGCGATGGATCGTCATGCAAAATGACGGTATTATTTTTGTAACGCAAATCACTAAGGATATTGCTTTCTAGTTTTGTAGGCTTTTCTAGCAACCGTAGAGCCTGGTCAGAATGACAGGCAAAAACCACTTTATCAAATTTTCGGGCAGGCTGGTTTTCTGCTGTGATGGTAACTTTTGTTTTGGTACGTTTTACAGATGTTACGGCGGCGGACGTATGTATTTTACTACCGTGTTGGATTAAAAATTCTTCCACTCGTTTGACATAAACTTTTGAACCACCATCAGGTGTGTACCATTGAGGGCTGTCCGTGGTTGACATTAAGCCGTGATTTTCAAAGAATTGAATAAGAGTTTGAGCTGGAAAATCCATCATGTCTTCGGGAGTGGTACTCCAGATTGCTCCAGCGAGAGGACACAAATAGTTTCGCCTGAATACATCCGACAATTTCATGTCTGCTAAAGCTTCACCCAATGTAATGCTAGCATCTGTTTTATAAGCGTGTGCCAGTTTGTTGAATTTCAAAATATCTTTGATCATCCGCCAAAATGAAGGCTTAAAAGCATTTAAAGGATCGGCGAGCATGCGGCGCAATTCGTGTAGTCCGTATTCGAATTTCCCGTCATCGATACTTACACCGAACGACATATTGCTGGCTTTAGCGGGAATGCCGAGTTCTGCAAATAATGCATTAAGGTTCGGGTAGTTACGGTTGTTAAAAACCATGAAGCCGGTATCAACTGGATATTGTTCGTTGCGCCCTGCCATTAGCGTGCGGGAATGTCCTCCAAGGCGTGAACGAGCTTCGTATATGGTAACATCATAATGGGGCGCAAGCGCATAGGCGCACCCAAGACCTGAGATGCCTGTGCCAATAATGGCTATTTTTTTCTTATCTGCCCCTTTGGATGTCGTTGGGGAGTGCTCATTTAAATGTAGCATTCTTCTCAAATTCCATGATTAAGTTATATTGTCTCTTATTACGAAGTGCAAGTTAGTTTGGATCACCAAAAATTAAATTGATCCAAAAGAAATTTGCATGCGTATGAAAGGGCATGACAGGTGTTTTAAACTCACATATACATAACATGTATCCGCACAGTAGTTCGGCAGGCTTTCGGGTGTTTCGCGGAGGCAAAGTATTGAATTGGGGCAATGTGACACACGAACAAAATGATAATACCACACAACACGATGTGAGCTTTTATGCCAGCTCCCATTGGGCAGAGTTAGTGATTGCCATCGCTCAAAATAAAGATGAAGCCGCTTTTCAGAGTCTTTTTAATTATTTTGCCCCCAGAGTGAAGTCTTTTATCCTGCGAAGTGGGGTGAGTGACAGTGTTGCTGAAGACATTGCTCAAGAGACATTGATGACCTTATGGCGGAAAGCCGAACAATTTAATCCAAGCCGGGCGAGTGTATCAACGTGGATTTTTACTATTGCCCGAAATAAAAAAATAGACCGT
>JAJRSG010000263.1 GCA_024278915.1 Alphaproteobacteria bacterium | reverse complement strand
GCATTGTCTTGCATTTCCTCTGGTGGATCAAACTGCATGGCAAAGCCGACGCTTGGATCGTGGAAACGGGTGATCGCCAGATAGGGAACGGATAAATATTTGGGAACGCCGCCAAATTTCAGCGTCACTTCGAAGCTGTCATTATGGGCATTTAGGTCCCAATACTGATGTTCAAGGACAATGGTAATTTCTTCGTCATATTTTTTGGCCAAGCTGGAATCAATCTCAACTCCGGGGAAGCGGGTGAGAAATGTAATGTAAAAATGATGCGCTCCAGGCAGGCCGTCTTCACGAATTACTCTGCGAATGGCATCGCGTACAACGCCCCGCAAAGCAAGCTGGGTCATTTTATCATAATTCATTAAATCTTGAGACAAGACGATGCTCCAATAACTACTGCCTGCAAACTAAAGCGAATACATGAAGAATCAACTGGTTTTTATGGTGAAAAGAATAAGAAGGCTGTTTAGAAATTCCCCCCTAAGGTCATATGAACGAAAACAACAGCTTGGCATGAATTCTATGACTGGAATAAACTGCAAGACCGTAGAATGTGAGGGCGGTCTTATGTGTAATGCGTATGGCAGCGCAATGGTTCCCTTATCAATATAGGATATCCATAATTTGTGTTATACTTTGCTTTAATTTGGATTACCGCTGAAGGAGGAATGATTAAGGTGTTTCTCCATTTCAAAGCGTTCAAATGTTTCTTTAGCAATCTCCACATTTTCTTTTTTAATGATATTAAACCCGATTTTACTAAAGGCCGGTTGGGCCATTAAGCTCGCATGAACCCAAATGCGTGGCTGTTTCTGTTCTAGAGCTAGTTTTTCAATTTTTTCATACATCCTCCTAAACAAGCCTTGGCCCTGAAAGGCAGGGCGGACGTAGGCAAAGTCAAGGTAACTCTTAGGTGCTAGGCTCATAAAGCCAACAATTTGGGCGGAATTTATAGCGACAATGATGCTTTGTTCACTAAGCCGTTTTTCCCAAAGAGTTCCCGTTCGAGCTTGAGGAACCCACGCTTCTCGTTGTGCGTCACTATATTGACTACGACCATTGCGAACGGCATCAAACATAACTTCTCCAACCAGTTCGTAGTCGTTTTGCGTGGCCCACCTTAGTTTAATGTCTGATGTCATATGTGTAGCCCTAAAAGGTTATTTCGCGCATATAGGTAAAATGTAGCGCTTTGTTTTGCAACTAATTTTGAGCAAAACTATGACTGTTTGCCTTTGAAGTCTGATAGTAAAAAGGTTGTGAAAAACGAGTGGCTTGGCGTTTAGCTCTTGGTGTCCGCATTTCATGGTGGGTGACAAAGTGGTGGTGACAATATGTTGGGATTATGGAGGTACCACCCGGAATCGAACCGGGGTGGACGGATTTGCAATCCGCTGCGTAACCACTCCGCCATGGTACCTCAACCTAGTCCAATGGAATAAGTCTGGCGGGTATATCCGAGGCTTTGGCTTGATGCAATGGGATAATGTGTTCTTGTCACAATAATTAATAACATGTGTTCATGATTGTAGCATTGCAATTAGCTATGATTGCGCGCTATATCATAGATGATTCATGGAGTGACAAATGTTTGATTTTTCTGCTGCACGCGAAACTATGCTCGATAGCCAAATACGCACGAATGACGTGACAGATAGGGATGTCCAAGCGGCTTTCCTAAAAGTTCCGCGTGAGTGTTTTGTGCCTAAGTCTAAAATGGCATTGGCGTATGGAGATGCCAATGTTGATCTCGGCAATGGTCGCTGGATGTTACGCCCGCGCGATTTTTCTAAAATGATTGCTTCTGCGGAAATTTTGGACACAGATGTGGTTTTGGATATTGCATGTGGGCGAGGGTATTCTGTCGCTGTCATGGCGCAACTCGCTGAAACTGTAGTTGCCCTCGAAGAAACAGAAGAAGACGTTGAGCGCGCCACGCATTTGCTCGAAAAATGTGATGTCAGTAATGCTGCGGTTGTGCAAGGGGATCTCAAAGCCGGCGCGCCTGAGCATGGTCCATTTAATGTTATTTTTGTTAATGGTGCTGTGAGCGAGGTGCCGCAAACTTGGTTTGACCAACTTGCCAACGGTGGTCGCTTGGTGGTTGCGCTCTCGGAAGGTGCGATTTGTCGCGTTGCCGTATATACAAAATCCGGCGACAGTATTGGTGAACGAATTGCATTTGATGCAAATGTACCCGTCTTACCCGGTTTTGAGGCTAAACAATCATTCGTTTTGTGAAGTAGGTGAAAAAGTGAAATATTCTCTTTTAAAAACAATATCTTCTATTAGTTTGTTAATGGTTGGATTCAGTGCTGTTTCTACAGTTGCACAGGCCGAAGATATGCAGCAGGCCTTAATGGCGGCTTACCATAAAAACCCACAATTGCAGGCGGAAAGAGCGCGAGTTCGTGAAATCGATGAGAACTATGTACAAGCGCAAGCCGCAGGCCGACTAAATGTTAGTGCCGGCGCATCGGTGGGGCGGGTGGCGACACAAGTGGAGGCTTTACTTGGGCCAACAACGATAAGTTCTTTTTCAAGTTGGACGACACCGCATAATGGTCAAATTGCGATTGTGCAGCCACTTTATCAAGGTGGCCTCGTAAAGGGATTAAAGTCACAAGCCAAATCAGGTGTTTTAGCGGCAAGGCAAGCTCTTAGAAATTCAGAGCAAACCATATTGTTGGCGGCGGCGACGGCTTATCTGGATGTGCTACGCGACGAAGAAGCGGCTCGTATTCGGCGCAATAATGTCAAGGTGTTGACCCGTCAAAAATATGCGGCTGGGGAACGATTTGAGGTTGGCGAGGGAACTCGCACTGATATTGCGCAGGCTGACTCGCGTTTGGCTGCCGCGGAAATTGGTTTGTTTCAAGCTGACGCGCAATTGGCCGTGAGTAGGGCTGCCTATACCCGTTATATGGGGACGCCGCCTAATGACCTCATCTTGCCACCAAAATTTGCCCTGCCATCGACATTAATGGATGCGAAAGCACGGGCGCGAACCAATAACCCGAATTTGATTGCTGCCCGGTTTAACGAAGACGTCGCAGCGGCGGCCATTGCGGTGGCGAAATCTGCCTATCGTCCAACGGTTACTTTGAACGGTACTTTGCAGGGGGCGCGGGAAACCAGTTTTAATTTACCCAAGTCAGAATCTGCGAGCATTGTGGCACAGGTGCGCATTCCGATTTTCACAGGGGGGTTAAATCGCTCCAAAGTTCGCGCGGCGGCACAGGCTAAGACCCGAACCCGTTTCGAAACGCGTGAAGCCGAACAAGTCATTGATGAGGCCGTTACGAATTTATGGGCGCAATTAACCGCCGCTCGCAGCGTTTTAGAAGCGAGCAAGAAGCAAGTTCGCGCCGCTGAAGTTGCCTTTGAAGGGGTTGAACTTGAGCAACAAGTGGGCACGCGAAATACTTTGGATGTGCTTGACGCGGAACAAGAGTTATTGAACGCTAAATTGGTGGTTGTGCAAAGCGAAAGAAATGTAAATGTCATTTCTTACCAATTGTTGGCAACCATGGGTGGGTTTGATGCATATGCTTTGCAGTTGCCTGTGCAGTTCTACGACCCACAGAAAAATTTCGATACTGTAACGGCTAGCCCTTATGAAAATTTCATCCCTGATCTTTTGAATTCTGATGAGACCGAGACGGTTTCTGACATGAAATTGAAAGAGCAGTGATTCTAGGCAGCCTGCCTAATAACTGGAATTTACGTACATTTTAGTGGAAATTTGTAAAACAAAATACTGGATTTTTTAATTTTCCAATTTTTTTTGTCATAAATAGTGATTCGCCTGTGGATTGTAGCCACACACTCCTAGACAAGTCATTGGGGTTGTCTTAACCTCTTGTTATAGTTTTGCTTCATTCCTTCACGGGGATGAAGCTTGAGGGGTTTTATGTCGGAGAGCACACCGGATTCTGCATCGGGATTAGTAATGGATACGTCTGATATGGGTACATCGAGTATAGATGCCGGCGATAACGAACCGAGCATGGAGGATATACTTGCCTCCATTCGGCAAATTATTGCGGAAGATGAGGTTGAAGAAGCCGAGGGCACGTTGGAGATGCCTCCAGAAGAGGGTTTTTCTGCTTCACAGGAATTAGTCGCGGCTGAAATTGAAGTGGTGCAGCCGGCACCTCCTCAAAACGTGGCAGCCGAGAGTGTAAATACGCAAGAAGTTGACGCGCAAAATTCTGAAATTCTTGATTTAATGAATTTCGTTGACAAGAGCATTGAAAAATCAGCTCAACAGGTCGAGGAAGCGTCTCAGGCGCCAACGGAACCGACAATTGCGGCGAGTGAAGTTGAGGACAAGACCGCTGAACCCACCGCGCCAGTCGTCGGGTTTGACGAAGGTTTGGATTTGGTGATGGATGCTGAGGCTTCTGATTACCAAACGACACAAGTCGGCACAGATTTAGGGCAGGCGGAAGAGGCCGAGTATTCATTGGAAAATGAATTGTTTGCTGATATTGAGCGTCAAAATATGGAGGACGAGGAAAGTTTGATCATTCCGGAAATCCCGACGCAAGCTAAAACGGCTGTGGAAACACCCGCAATAGAAGAGCCTCAGGCTGTGGACGAGTCGCCTGAAACGCCCCCACTCAGTAATGAGCAAGTCCAAGTTGGGCATGACGAGGACATGGATCTTGTGAAATCTTTATTGGCAGATCTAATGGACGAGCCTAAGGATGAGGCGCCGCAGGTTGTCGAAGAAGAGGAAGGTGATTTGCATTCTGAGTTTGAAGAGGCCTTGGCAGATACCTCTCCTGAAGTTGTGCCAGATGTTGATTTCATCACGGGCGAAACGCTTGATGCGGATGCGTTGGAAGCAATTTTTGAAGAGGATGCACCGGTCGTTCAAGAGGTCGTTGCTGCCCCTGTCGTTGAACCAAAAACTGCTGAAATTACACCAGTTAAAACTAAGCCCGTCGAAGTTGCCAAGCCTGCCGAGGCTGTAATCCAAGAGCGGGATTTTGTGACAGGAGAGTTAATTGAGAGTGTTGATGAAGCGGTTATCTTTGGCGATAGCACCTCATCAATTCTTGATGAAGTCTTGCAAAAATCTGTAGAAGACGAAGTCGCGCTTCATGAAGAATTAGTTGGTATTGCTAAAGAAGAAGCACCCGCCGTGGAGCCAGTTGTTCGGAGTGAAATTAACCATAAAGTTTCGGAAAACAAGGTGGTAGAGCCGAAACCTAAAGTAAGAAAAGATATTGTTCTTGATGCGGCTGCTCCGATCAAAGAGGTGGCAAACAAGGCTGCTGATGATGTGCAAAAGGATGATGATGTGGTGGTCTTGCCAGAGGTCGACACGAAAAGTAAACTTTCTCTTCTTCAAAAAACAACGACAAGTTCTGCAATTGTTGGGTTAGGGGCTGCGACAGCTTTGGTGCAAAATAATGAAGAAGAAGCAGAGGCGCCAATCATAAAGGTTCCGAACGTTGAATTGGAAGTCCCCCCTCAGGAAAAAGCTGAATTATCCCCCACCGAGAACCAGACACAGAAGGATGAAGATATGGCGCAGGCTGCTAAAATGGAAACAATACTAGACGAGGAAACGGTAAGCGGAAGTGCGTCCGCATTTGCTTCCCTAAATAACGCCGTAGAAGAAAAAGCGAAAGTTCAGGACTCTGGCCCTGCCATTGGTGACCTTGTGCAAGACGCTTTAAAACCTATGTTGAAAGAATGGCTGGATAAAAATCTCAAGGGCATCGTCGAGCGCGCCGTGACCAAAGAAGTGAAACGGATTTCTTCCGGTAAATAAACGGTAATAAATGCTGGAATTGTTGAAGCCTCCGCGCTAAATGAATAAGACCGTCCTCTAGTGGTAGGGGACGGTTTTTTGTTAAGAGTTGACCCATGTTGGATAAAAGTTTCGAACCCAAAAACGCAGAAAAACGCATTTATGATGCGTGGGAAAATGCAGGTGCGTTTAAGCCAAAATATGACAAGAATTTAGAAGCTTATTCCATTGTCATCCCACCGCCGAATGTGACGGGTAATTTGCACATGGGGCATGCGCTTAATGTCACCTTACAGGACGTTTTGATTCGCTTTGAACGGATGCGTGGCAAAGATGTGCTTTGGCAGCCAGGCATGGACCACGCAGGGATTGCTACGCAAATGGTTGTGGAACGTAAACTTGCCGAAGAAGGTAATATTGGCCGAAAAGATATGAGCCGCGAGGATTTCATTGCCAAAGTTTGGGAATGGAAAGAAGAAAGCGGTGGAAATATAGAAAACCAGACACGTCGCCTTGGTGCGTCTTGTGATTGGTCGCGCTCGCGCTTTACCATGGACGAGGGCTTATCTGCTGCGGTTCGCAAGGTATTTGTCAAAATGTATGAAGAAGGCTTGATTTATCGTGACAAACGTCTGGTGAATTGGGATCCGCATTTTCAAACGGCGATTTCCAATGTAGAAGTTGAAAATATCGAGAAAGATGGCCATTTTTGGCACTTTAAATACCCGCTCGAAGGTGGGGAAACTTACGAATATGTGGAAAAAGACCAAGATGGGAATGTAACGCTGCGGGAAACCCGTGATTATATTTCTATTGCGACGACGCGCCCGGAAACCATGCTTGGTGACGGTGCAGTTGCCGTACATCCAAGCGATGAGCGTTATGCGCCTATCGTTGGTAAGAAAG
>JAJRSG010000262.1 GCA_024278915.1 Alphaproteobacteria bacterium | reverse complement strand
GGATTGGCATGTTTGATAATCGCGACGGCAGGTTTGGCACCGTCAATATGGGCGCCAAATTCAGCAACAAGCTCAAAGGCTGCGTCCGTATCATTAATATTATTATATGATAGCTCTTTACCTTGAACTTGTCTTGCCGTGACCACGCCAAGTCTTTCGCTACCATCACTGTAAAACGCGGCTTTCTGATGCGGGTTTTCACCGTAGCGCAAGGTTTGTTTCAAACTACCGCCCTGAGCGTAGAAAGCAGGAGCTGTATCACCCAATTGTTTGGCAAACCATCCCGAGATTTGCGCGTCATATTGTGCCGTGCGCGCGTATGATTTATGGGCAAGTTTTTGACGGGTTGCATAAGTTGTCTGTCCATCATTTTGATCCATATCAGCGAGCACCACATCAACATCATCCGCGTCCACACATACACAAACATGTTTGTGATTTTTCGCGGCGGCTCTAATCATCGCCGGTCCACCAATATCAATATTTTCAACACAAGCCGCATAGTCACCACCGCCAGCAACCGTCTCTGCGAAAGGATAAAGATTGACAACCAACAGATCAATGGCAGGAATATTATGCTCTTGCATAGAAGCCATGTGATGTTCAATATCTCGGTCCGCAAGCAAGCCGCCATGCACATTCGGATGCAAGGTTTTAACCCGACCGTTCATCATTTCCGGAAAGCCAGTGATACTGGCAACCTCGGTCACCTCCATACCCGCCTCTTTGATCGCTTTATAAGTGCCGCCTGTCGAAATAAGCCGCACGCCTCGTGAGGACAAAGCTTTGGCTTGGTCAATTAATCTAGATTTATCTGAAACAGAAAGAAGGGCCGTTTTGATGGGGGTGAGCAGTTGGGACATAATATCACTTTCGCTGGGAATCGCTATTGGTAAGTTCCCCGCTCGCTACCACGAATTAGATTTTATGGAAAGCTATTCTGCACAGTCTTTATCAGCTCTTAGCCACTTTTATGCCGCTCAGGTGCTTTAGTGACCACCTTACCCGATTTGAATGGGTTTGTCCGTCCCCGTCTCCATAAGCTAGGCCCGTAATCACAATTTGCTCACTGCGTTGCGGGCGAGAGCCCGACGCCAAATATACAGATTTCTCGAGTTTTAATGGCCCCGCATCCGTGCGGAACCGCCAACCTCTGCCACCTTTTTGAATCAGGAGAGCACTTTTTTGGTCTTGGGCCAAAGTAACTTTAACATGTGGATGCAAGTGAAAGCGTATTTCAAACGGAATTTCATTTCGAGTGAGCGGCGTCGCCCCCAAAGGCACATACAAACTATCTTCGCCGCGAATATCATGACCCGTAACATCCATATATATACGGCGGCAATGGGTGAGACCAAATGCCTTATGATAACCTTCGTGACTGGCCTCTAACCAAGTACCTGCATCTTGTTCTTTTCGACTGCAAATGACAGGGCCGCTTTCTTGCGAAATGGCAGGGCCAATCGCACCTGCAGACCAACCAGAAGTTAGAATTTGCCCGGCATCTGTGCCTCCTAATATTAATGTCGAGTGCGCTGCCGTTCCGCGCATGGCCTGACGCCAATGTTGCGGTTGCTGTTCATTCCAGCCACAATTCACGATTAAAGGCCCTGCTGCACTGGTTAGCTCGATTGCTAATGGTGCCAAGTGGGCTTCCAAATCATATGGACGGGGTGGAGAGGAGCCAACATCCACCATCAACACAATGCCATTTCGATCTAGACGTTGATATTTGGCGTGTGGTGCATAACCGAATGGTTTGTCTTTTGATGCCGGTTTCCCTAATAATTTATTGAGGCGAGAGCGATCATTGCTACCACCGCCGTTAAAGCTAAATAAACCGCCGCTTCCCACTCTGAAAAACCCGATCATGGGACGCATTCTGTCAATGGCTCGCATAATTTCGCGTGAACCCTGCAAGCCTCTGGTTTCCAATGCACTTTCCGTGACCAGTAATATTTCAAGAGCCTTTACAACAAAATCTGGATTGCGACTAACATGGCCGCCATCAGCAAGAACTTGTTGTTCGATTTCGTCCTCAAGGTAATCCAGCCCTTTATCCAAAAAGCCGTCCTGCTTGCCGCCAAAACACGCCCCGCCCAACACAAGGCAAGCGGCGGCTTTTAATTTCGCAATCCCGTCAGGGGTACGTTTATATGTCGAACGAATTCGTTTCAGTTGTCGGTATAGATTAGCGCGCCGGGCTTCCCCTTCTGGCGTATCTGAATCAGCATCAAGCAAGGCTTGCCAATTCACAAACCAGGAAAACACCCGCGCCACTAAGATTTCATTTTCCCAAGCATATGGATTCCATGCCCCAAAGCTTTGAATCCAGCTATCACAAAGTTGGCGAGCCCGTACTTGTGCCTGTCCCGACAATTTAGGTGTTTTTTTCAGAAGTTTCTTATCAGCGCCAATCGCCGCAAGGTCATCTAACCAGCCAAAGCTGTGCAAACGGGCAGCGAAAGGTTCCGACGGGGCGGCCACTGTCCACGGGTCCCCTTGTTTTCCAACATCCAAACTCTGCGAGCTGAGTGCAAATCGGCCATCCAGTATATTTTCACCTAATGTTGAATCGCCTAAATAAAGGTTCTTGGGCAGGGCCGAAAAAAACAGCCCCTTAGGCGGTGTCAAATTAAGTGCGCGTGCAGGGCCACCTAAATCCACAGCCAAACGACGTGTCCCACTGCGAATAATGGCAGCAATTTTGTCTGATGCTCCAATGCGCCGTGTCATACAATCCTCATATGCCCATCGCGTGGACATGTTTGTGAGAGCTAAAAGGGGTCACAGAAATAACGAACCCCGCCTTACACAGTAAGACGGGGTAATTAATAACATCTTGCAGATTAGTCAATAAATTAACTATCTCGCCATTTACTTGCGAATCGGCAAATATGTGGTTGGCGGGGTGTATGGCATATAAAAGGCATGAACTAAAATGACCTAATTCATTGTGCCTCATTTTGAGCCAAAGACAAAACGAAACAAGACAAGCACCCCGCTAACCGCAATTTACTGAAAAATGTGATAAACTCGTAAAAATCAATAACTTTTGCTACTACTTGCTATACGTATATTGTTTTCATCTCGCCTTATAATAACAAGTACTGCCTTACAGCTATTGGTATTAGCAACGCTTAGGTTGCTTATGAAAATCGCATAAACAACCTAAAAGTTGTTTACTTGTTATTATAAATCAACCTATAAGTTGTTTTATGTAATAAGGATAATACTATGACCACAAAAATTAGAAAAAATGCGCGTCGGGCTTTGGATAAACGGTTTGCAGATATTCGGCCTATAGAGCGGTATTCTGCGCCACCTAAGGGATGGATACGAGCTATTCGTGATGCTTTGGGTATGACAAGTTTGCAGCTTGCCAAGCGTCTAAATATGAGCACGCAAGGTGTTAGCAAGGTTGAAAGTTCCGAAGCCAATGACACAATCCGCCTTAATACGCTCCGTAAGGTCGCGGAAGCATTAGATTGCACATTGGTTTATGCTTTGGTTCCTAAGGTTCCTCTTGAAGATAAGGTGCACGAGCAAGCGCGTAAAGTTGCTTTGCGTGAGCTTAAGCGCGTGTCGCATACCATGGCACTAGAAGCCCAAGGCGAGACTCACCGCGAGCTAGAGCCGCGTATTGAGGAATATATACGTGACAATTTGCGTGACAAAGATTTATGGGACAAAATATGAGCGACTTATTTGCCACTGAGGACGGCGCCACGCCGCTTACACCCGAGGAACAAGAAGGTTTAAAGCAAACATGGATCGCCACACGAGCTGATTTAAACAGCGCGGAAGAACTCAATATTGAGCAAGCCCTCACTTGGCTTCGGCGGCAAAGGAGCAAGGATATATTGCACGAGGATTTTGTGCGTAGGCTACACATGCAAATGCTTGGCGAGGTTTGGACATGGGCAGGCGCGTACCGAACAACAGGGAAAAACATTGGTGTTGACCCCTCTCAAATTCGCATGGAACTCTTGAGCCTATTTGACGATACAAGTTATTGGATAGAGAATAACACCTTCCCTATAGATGAAATTACAATACGCTTTCATCACCGTCTTGTGGCCATTCATCCATTTGCAAACGGCAATGGTCGTCATGCACGGCTTATGGCCGATCATCTTATCCAAAAGCTAGGCGGAGCAGTGTTCACATGGGGACACGAAACTCTCATAGAAAACGGCAAAACACGCACACAATATATCAGCGCTCTACAAGCAGCAGACAGGTATGACATAGCCCCACTCTTGAATTTTTCCAGAACATAAGACAAGAGCTAAAAAGGGTCGCAGAAATAACAAACCCCGCCTTACACAGTAAGACGGGGTAATTAATAACATCTTGCAGATTAGTCAATAAATTAACTATCTCGCCATTTATTTGCGAATCGGCAAATATGTGGTTGGCGGGGTGTAGGTAGAGGGCGGTGTGTAACCGGTATTATTATAAATCTCTACATTTCCACCGGAAACTTCCATACATGTACCATTGCCTGTCGCCGTTGTTCCCGCAGGGCAATCAGCGGTCTCGCCAGAATAACTTGTTCCTGAATATACAGAAGTTGTGCTTTCGAAATCATAGGAACTTCCAGACTGCATACATGTACCGTCCCCATTGGAAACCGTACCGGCTGGGCAGTCGGCAATTTCACCGCCTGCATAGTTCGTGGTCGTTGTTGTACTCGTGTATCCATAGGCATTACCAGACTGCATACATGTACCATTTCCAGCACTTGTCGTACCAGTAGGACAGGCAATTGGAGCTGGATTAACGGGTGGGGAATAAATTTCTACATTTTGTTGCTGATTACAGTTCATGCCACTAACCGCACCACAATTGGCATATACAACACCCGGGCTAATCGGTTGGCCGCCAATGGTTGGGCCTGCATATGGTTGGGTCACAACGCCACAAGATGGGCCAGTACAGCTATTACCGCCGCTTTCATAATCATAGACACTTCCGTAGCGACTGGAACTAGATTGGCCTGACGCACACGCCGTAAGGGTAAGTCCTGCCACACATGCAGCGGCCAAAAGGCCATTTTTTAGAATTAAAGTTCCGCTCATAAGAGACTCCCATATTGAAACACTTCTACCGAGGACCTGCAATGTCCGAGCCAGAAAATGAAACCCAAATTAAATTACGAATCAGGCTCTTTTTAAAGATTTATGCTTAACAGCGTGTAAATCTTGCAATGAAAAATCCGTCCATACCGCCTTTTTCATGTAAAAAATGCGGCAGAACCCTCACACACCCATCCTTATCAATCATTTCGGGCAATGTAGGGACTTCATCCTCTAAAACCGGATTAAGGCGAAAATTAGCCCGATTGCGCATAAATTTGACAATTTGCGCTTCATTTTCTGCGGTCTCCAAGGAACAGGTGCAATATATCAAGGTGCCGCCGGGGCGAACATGCCGAGAGGCAGCCAGTAATAATTTCTCCTGCAAGCGCGTTAAACTGGCGACATCGGCGGGGGATTTTGAATATAGCACATCGGGCCGACGTCGAAATGTACCGGTTGCCGAGCAGGGAGCATCCAAAATCACCACGTCAAAACCGCCGCCTTGTTGATTTTGCGGATCCCGCCAACGCACCACATCTCCAACCACAACATCAGCCTTCAATTTGGTCCGTGAGAGATTTTCATGCAATCGCTTTAACCGTATTTCGTTTTTATCTACGGCCGTGACATCCGCCCCACCCGCAGCCAACTGCAAGGTTTTACCGCCGGGAGCCGCGCATAAATCCAGCACCCTTTGCCCTTTGACATCTCCCAATAATTTCACAGGCAGGCTCGCCGCGATATCTTGCGCCCACCAAGCCCCTTCATCAAAACCTGGCAAACTGGTGACATCGCCAATTTTCTCTTTACGCAAAGTCCCCGTGGGTAGTATCTGCGCGTCAAGTTTCTCTGCCCACCCTTCCACGTCCTCTTTTACACTTAAGTCAAGCGGCGGATCTTGCACCAATGCATTGGCTATCGAACGGGCCGCATTCGTGCCATAAGCACCTTCCCATGACACCTTCAGCCAATTTGGTAAATTGTCCAAAGGGCGGGTTTCCGCCAGTAAAACCTGTCCTTGCTCGGAAACACGCCGCAAAACCGCATTGGCCATACCCGCCGCTCGCACGGTTTTCTTGGAACGCTTCAAGAGCGCGACCCCTGCCCCGACAGCGGCATGAGGCGGTGTGCCCAAAAATAAAATTTGCGCGGCTCCCGTACGCAAGACAGCCATCACATATGTTGGCGGCGCTTTCTTGATAAAAGGGGCCAGCACTTTATCTATTTGTCCCATGCGGCGCAGAGTGGTGGCTGCAATCAATCTGGCAAAGGCACGATCCCGAAATGCCAATTGGCTAAAGAGAGCTTGGGCGCTTAACGCTTGGTCTAGCGGCAACTTCTTTTCGAGCACTTCTTGTACAGCACGGGCACTCACATAGCGCGCCCCGTTTTTAGGTACATTCTTGGATGGCTTATTTTCTACATGTTTATTCATGCCGCCCCGTTACCACACCGTGTGAAAATTACTAGGGGAAGTCCTTAATATTCTCAGCAACACGACACTTCTTTTACCGATTACAGGTATGAAGACGCGAACTAGCCTTTTAGGTTTTGTTTGATTTTCAACAAAGCGGTGTTCACGGCGGCCACTTCCTCTTCACTTAGTCCCTTTAGGGCATCGTTTTTCATCTCTGTGGCAACATTCCTCAATTCATCCAAAAGGCTAGAAGCTTCCGGCATCAAACGCAGGCAATTCACCCGACGGTCATAGGCTGCGGGTATGCGCTCTATAAACCCTCTCGTTTCTAATCTATCGACAAGCCGCCCAACGGACGCTGTTCCCAATTCCAACTCGCCAGCCAAGTCTTTTTGGGTGATATTCGGTCTCTGTTCAATAATACCTAGCGCAAGCCATTTCACCCGTGTCAGGTTATGTGCCTTCACGCGCCGATCAATATCATGTCGCAAAAGATGCGCCACATCGTGAACCAATGTCCCCAATAAATCTTCATGCTTTGTAATCATGCCTTGCATATAGTCCGTATGCATATTATATGCAACAAGCTTTTAACACGGTAATGGAAAATTGGCTCTTCTTTTACCGCTCAAGGATTCATTAGGTGCTCCCATGCCCGATTTACGCCCAGTCCTATTTATCGTCGGTCTGATGATCGCAGGTTTGGGCGCTGCCATGTTCATTCCCATGTTCGTTGACATTGGATATGGTAATGAAGGCTGGCAAGTCTTTGGTCTTTCCGGGTTTATCGCCACCCTCATGGGAACCATTCTTGCCCTCGCCAATTACGCGCCCAAAAGCCACATGCGCGCACGGGGGGCATTTTTACTCACTACTTTTTCATGGATTATCCTCGCCCTCATCGGCGCGATTCCCTTCATGTTTCAAGACAATGCCATGTCTTTGACAGATGCCTATTTCGAGTCCATGTCTGGCCTGACCACAACAGGATCCACAGTTATGACCGGCCTTGATGATGCACCGGAAGGCATTCTAATCTGGCGCGCCATGTTACAATGGTATGGTGGTGTTGGCATCATCATCACAGCCCTCGCCATTTTACCAAGGCTCAACATTGGCGGCATGCAGTTATTTAAAACCGAATGGTTTGACCCAATGGGGAAAATCCTGCCCCGCGCCGGACAAATTGCAGCCGGCATTGGCGTGGCCTATATTGGCCTAAGTATCGCCTGCGCCATTGGTTATATCTTGACGGGGGTCGGCACATTTGACGCCATATGTTTATCCATGACCACTTTGTCTACGGGAGGCTTTGCCAATTCCGACGCCTCCTTTGCAGCCTATGCAGACGGCGGTGCAGATATGGTCGCCAGCCTGTTCATGGTTTTCGCCGCCATGCCCTTCGCCGCCTATGTACTGGCTATGCGCGGCAATCCATCTGCTATTTTTCGCAACCCGCAAACCCGTGGGTTTATACTTCTCCTCCTGATTATTATCGCCGTGATGGTCGGATATATGGAAGTCAACAACCATGTCTCTACCGCCCACCCCATTCGCCTCGCCATGTTTAATGTGATCTCGGTCATCACTGGCACAGGGTATAGTTTCGGAGATTATCAAGCATGGGGTTCCCTCGCTGTTACTCTCTTTTTCGTCATTATGTTTGTTGGCGGCTGTGCTGGCTCTACCTCCTGCTCGATTAAAATTTTCCGTTTCCAAGTCGCCTTCGAAGCCCTCCGCGCCTATATCCTCAGAATGCCAAGTCCTCATGCCGTCAGGCCGATGCGCTACGGCGGGCGCCCCCTTGAAAAATCAACCGTGTATTCCGTCATGGCTTTTTTCTTTGTCTTTATCGCCTGTTATGCGGGTACAGCCATGGCCCTTTCTCTGATCGGTCTGGACGATATCACGGCGCTATCATCAGCCGCCACAGCGATTACCAATGTCGGCCCCGGCCTTGGCGACATTGTCGGCCCCGCCGGATCCTTTCAACCGCTTCCTGATGCCGCCAAATGGATCATGTCCCTTGCCATGATCGTCGGAAGACTAGAAATTATCCCCGTCCTTGTCGTCCTCACCCCTTCATTCTGGCGCGCCTAATCACCCCCACACAGAACCATACCGCCATAGAAGCCTCAGAACATTTTATGGGGGTTAGGCTTTGGCAGAGTTAACAGACTCAGCTACCACGTGAGATATAAACCTCGATTTTAAATGAGTGATATGTCATAAAACCCAACCGTATTAACGCTTGGATTACAATGTATAATTTTGAAAAAGTTTGGGAAAAATTCAACTATATAATTGAAGAAATGCAAGACGGTGTCTGCTTTTTTGAAGGTTATATATTAAACGTGTCAATGAAGAAACTTGAAGAAGGAATCAAATCTCTTTGCACCACCCCCTTTAATGCAATGTTGGACTATTCAGTATGGTCAGACGAATCAACCAAAGAAGAATGGGCGAAAAGTTATAAACCAGAGCAATATCTTGATTTATTTAAAGCAAATAAAATTATCTGCCTTCAACCTGAATACCTAACCATTCAACATGAATACAAACTACATATAAAGTTGATGATTGACACAATTGATGACAAAACAACTATAGAAATAATTTGTTATCGAGACCCAATTCTTGATAGCAAAGACCCAAAGCAAGCGATCGATGCTGCTATCATGGAATTTATTCGGCTTAAAAAGTTATTTGGTGGAAGTTCATTGTTTATCGGGCCAGATACACTTAGTTATCCCGAAGATGACCAAACCTATCCAGACGAGTGGATAAAAGTACCCAGTTAACTTAGTCTAGAAATTTTATCGCAACTCCCCTCCCCCCAAAAAACCTTATCCACGGTTTCTGCTTGTACGGTATGGTTCTCACATGAACCTTGATTATCAGGAAATTATGGACATGCGGGAACCTTGTGGCTCTGTGGATGTAGAGACCATGGGGGCGATTTGTGGGGTGTATGGGAAATTGGTGGCTAAGTTT
>JAJRSG010000261.1 GCA_024278915.1 Alphaproteobacteria bacterium | reverse complement strand
ACGAGGTAATCATATTCAACCTTACGGCCACTGGCGCAATGGACAGTTTTATTATCAGGGTCAAGTTTAGTCGCGGCATCAACAATAAAATTAATGCCCTTTTTCTTCATCGGTGCTTTCAAATCAATGGTGACTTTTTCGCGTGTTCGCCACCCAACAAGAACCCATGGATTTGACGGAACAAATTGGTAGTAATCAATATCATTGATAACAATGACTTCATCTTCCTTGCGCGCCTTCTCTTTCATTTCATATGCGCAACCTACACCCCCAAGCCCAGCTCCTAAAATTACGATTTTTGCCATTTGGTCCTCCAAAACTCTTTTATGTTTTATACCTTAATTTCGTTATTGCGCAACAACGAAATTGCATGTAGACTATATTCAATCTACATTCCCCTTATAGTTGTGGGGCATTATATAAGTAATGACTAATAAAGCCAATGAATATTTATGAATTCAAAGAACTGGAATTACGATGACCTGGAAATTTTTGCTATTACCGATTTTGCTCTTCCAACCTGTGGCACATGCCCAGAGCCATACGACACTTACAGTCGCAGATGAAATCATCACAGATTTCCGCCCCGTTGTTGCACGGCTAGAGGCGAGTGACACGGCAACAGCCCGCTCCCGTCTCTCTGGCATTATCACACAGCTAAATATCGACGAGGGCAGCTTAGTCAAAAAGGGGCAAGTTCTTGCCATTATTCGTGACGAAAGCATCAAGCCGCAAATTGATGCTTTGGATGCAAAAATTTCAGGCATTGAGCAACAACTCGCCCTATATAAAACCGAACTGGCTAATGCACAAAAATTATTGGCAAAAGGATTTGTCTCGCCAATCAAACGTGACCAAGCACAAACGGCTGTTGATGTTACGAGCAAAGAGCTGGCTGGTGTCAAAGCTCAGCGCGCAACATTGATATCTCTACGAACAAAAGGCGTGATAAAATCCCCTGCGGATGCGCGGGTCAGCGACGTGCTTGTTGTGCAAGGCTCAATCGTTTCCCCCGGCGAGGTGATTGCGAAGCTAGCGACCATTGAAGGGGTTGTCCGCCTGTCCCTACCGGAACGCCACGCAGGTCAAATCGAACAAGGACAAACCATTCAATTACGATTACCGGCTCGCGGCGGCGAACAAAAACAGGCGATCATCACAAAAATTTACCCTGAACTTCGCGGCGGTGCCGTGATTGCTGATGCTGTGGTCGACGGCGGCCTTTCTGCATTAGTCGGTGAGCGCATAGATGTACTTGTACGGGTTGGAGAACGCAGTGCCCTACGCATTCCCAAAACCTACGTTAACACTCGCTTTGGTATCGATTTTGTTAAAATTCATGTGGGTGAACATATTATTGACGCCCCCGTGACCTTGGCAAATCCAATCGCGGATACAGAGGGTTATGTCGAAATTTTAGCAGGCTTACACGCCGGTGATGTGATTGAAAAACCATGAGCAAGAAAAAATTAGACATATCGGGAAGCCTGACCAAGGCGACCATCCGTTCCCCCCTTACGCCGTTGTTTTTAATGGCAGCCCTTGCTCTTGGCCTCATGGCTTTGATGAACATCCCCCGCGAAGAAGAACCACAAATTTCCGTCCCCATTGTGGATGTGCGTCTCTATGCCCCCGGACTGAACGCCACGGATGTAGTAGAACAAGTTGCCAAACCTCTGGAAGAAATATTCAAAGCCATTCCAGAAGTGGAACATGTCTATAGCGCTTCCCAAGACGACGGCTCGCTTGTAACGGCCCGCTTTAATGTTGGTACAGATGCAGACGATGCTATTTTGCGAATTCACGAAAAAATCAACGCCAATCTTGACCGTATTCCGCCCAATATTCCTGCCCCGCAAATTATCGGGCGAGGCATTAATGATGTCCCGATTGTCACCCTCACCCTCACCCCTGAGGAATATACAGGCGATCTGTGGAACGACACCTCTTTGCGCATGATTACCAATGAACTTCGTTCCGAGTTGATTAAAATAGATAACATCGGCTTATCCACCGTTGTTGGTGGGCGGGAATTGGAAATTCGTGTGGAACCTGATGTGCACGCTCTTGCCGCCTATGGAGTTTCCTTGCAAACCCTTGTGCAAACCTTACGCGGTGCTGCCAATGCCTTCCCTAGCGGTTTATCTAAAGAATCCGGAAAAGCTTATGTCTTACAGGCCGGTGACAGCATTAAATCACCAGCCGACCTTGGCCGCTTAAAAATCAGAGGTTCTAACGGGCGACAAGTTTATGTGTCAGATATTGCGACGATCAAAGTCGTCGGGCGGGACACTGAATCCCGTGCGTGGGCATTACACCGCACAGAAGAAAAATGGCAAACCGCCCCTGCGGTTACCTTGGCCCTTGCCAAGCGCCCCGGTGCTAACGCCGTATTCGTTGCCGAGCATATTATGGAACGAGTCGAGAGCTTAAAAGGCACGCTCATCCCCGAAGGTGTGAAAGTAATTGTCACACGAAACTACGGCGAAACGGCCAACCACAAAGCCAATGAACTTTTGTTTCACCTTGGTCTTGCCACCATCTCTATTGTGATTTTGATCGCCTTTATGATTGGCAGAAAAGAAGCTTTGGTTACGCTTATTGTCATCCCCACCACAATTTTACTCACGATGTTTGCATCATATATGATGGGATATACGATTAACCGAGTCAGCCTCTTTGCTTTAATTTTTTCCATTGGTATCCTCGTAGATGATGCCATTGTCATGATTGAAAACATTGCACGGCACTGGGGCATGAAAGATGAGCGCCCCCGCGTTCGCGCCGCCATTGACGCGGTATCAGAAGTCGGCAACCCGACCATCGTGGCCACTTTGACCGTGATTTGTGCGCTTATGCCAATGATGTTTGTATCAGGTTTGATGGGGCCATATATGGCACCAATTCCTGCAAACGCTTCCGCCGCCATGGTGTTCTCATTCTTTGTCGCCGTCATCATTGCACCGTGGCTCATGATGAAATTCGCAGCCAATGCCAAAATCAAATCCCATTCCGACCATGAAATTGGTGCCTTAGGAAAGTTTTATGCGGCCGCTGTTTCCCCGATCATTAAAACCAGAAAACGGTCATGGGCTTTCCTTATTCTCATTGGCATTACAACCGCTCTCTCGATGACACTATTTGCGACAAAAACCGTGCGGGTAAAACTCTTGCCATTTGATAACAAAGCTGAAATGCAAATGGTTGTCGACCTACCGGAGGGAGCCTCTCTCGAAGATACCGAACGGGTTTTATTCACCCTTGCAGAATCTATTCGCGATATTGAAGAAATCGAAAATATACAAGCCTATGCGGGTACAGCCGCACCAATGAATTTCAACGGACTTGTTCGCCATTACTTCTTACGTAGCTCACCAGAGCTTGGTGACTTGCAAATCAACTTGTCGGAAAAATCACACCGTAAACGGACAAGCCATGAAATTGCACTGGATATACGGGAGAAGATAAAATCCGTAGAAATTTACGATGGTGCCAATGTGAAACTGGTCGAAGTCCCACCTGGCCCACCTGTAATCTCGACCTTGCTCGCAGAAATTTACGGGCCAGATGCCGAAACCCGCCGAAAAATCGCCAATCAGGTCCGAAACTTGTTTGAAGAAACCGACTTCATTGTCGATGTCGACACCTCGATGGGGGAACACCGCCCCCGCCTTGTGGCAAAAATTGATGCGCCCAGCGCCGCAGATTACGGCGTCCTGCACCAAGATATCCTCGATACCATCGCCATTAGTTTCGCCGGGGAAGTCGTCGGCGCAAGCCCGCGTGGTGAAGGTCGTGACCCTCTCGACATTCGGATTGTTTTCCCCCGTTCCCAACAAGTTTGGTCAAATGAAATGAACTCTATCCCAGTACCAAGACGGCTCGCAGGGATTACCTCGTCCCCCATTGAACTTGGCGCTGTCGTCAGCGTTCATGAACAAGAAGGCTCCCCCACCCTATTTCGTCGGGATGGTCGTTTCGCCGACCTCGTCCAAGGTGAATTAGCGGGAAAATACGAAGCCCCGATTTACGGCATGTTAGAAATCCAAAAACGGATCAAAGCTTTTGATTGGGCTGGAAACGGCATGGTCGAGCCCGTCATTAGTATGGCCGGCCAACCCGCAGATGAAAGCAAGCCAACCTTATTATGGGACGGCGAGTGGGAAATCACCTTTGTTACTTTCCGCGATATGGGTTTAGCCTTCGGCGTCGCCTTGATCGGCATTTACATCCTTGTGGTTGCCCAATTTGGTTCCTTTAAATTACCATTGGTAATCTTGGCCCCTGTGCCCCTAACTTTAATCGGGATCATGTTCGGGCACTGGGTTTTCGGGGCGCCATTTACGGCCACCTCCATGATCGGCTTTATTGCCTTGGCAGGGATTATCGTACGAAACTCGATCCTTCTGGTCGACTTTGTTCGCCACCGACAGGGCGACGGTCATGCCCTCAAAGAGGTGCTCATCGAAGCAGGATCCATCCGCTTTAAGCCAATATTGCTCACGGCCCTCGCGGCCATGATCGGTGCCGCTGTGATCCTCACAGATCCAATTTTCCAAGGCTTGGCCATTTCCCTTCTGTTCGGGCTTGCTTCTTCAACAGCCCTCACCGTCTTGGTCATCCCTGCTATTTATGTGGCTCTACGCGGCCCAGACTGGGTTGCTGGTGCTAGCACACAGGAAGAATCCTCATGAGTAATCCCCCTAAAAATCCAGTGGCCACACAGATGTCTGGTAATATCACGATGGCCAGTGAAGTGATGAAAGCCTTGTCTAATGAAACCCGCATCATGTTGATGTGCTTGCTGATGGACGGTGAAAAATCTGTCAATACTTTAGCAGAAGCCGTACAAATGCGCCTGCCTGCGGTCTCGCAACATTTGTCAAAGATGCGCAGTAGTGGCCTTGTCACCTCTCGCCGCGAAGCCCAAAGCATTTACTACAAAGCCAATGACGGGATTGGGCACGCCATCGTCGGCACACTCTGCAGCCATTTTCAAGAAAGCTAACCTTTGCACCAAGCACAGTGCTAACTGCCAATGGCCTTTGATGCGGCCTTGCACTTGTGTTAAAATGCCCCTGAAACGGGAGGCACCATGGCTAATACACGTATAAATGCACAAGAATTGCTCGATCAACTTTTGAAATCAGGACGGCAACTTGCCAAACGCGGACAAGAAAACACCAAAGACTTAACCGCAAAAGGAAAAGAAATTGCAGCCAAGGGCGAAGATTACCTCATCGATAAATTTGGCCTTGAAGACAGTGATGTTAGCCGAGATTCTCTGCGCAAAGGCGTGGGAACGGGGGCCGCTGCGGGCGCTCTTGCTTTATTATTATCTTCCCGATCAGGGCGTAAAATGGCAACGCTTGGCGGACTCGCCGCCCTCGGTACTTTGGCATGGAAATCATACCAAAAAAACGGCGGTACAATGCCAAAATCGGCGCAAGAAATTATCGGCTTGTTAAAAGGGCCACAAGCAGAAGCCCGCTCCGAAGTTCTTCTCCGCGCCATGATTGCGGCAGCCAAAGCAGACGGCGACATCGGCAGTGAAGAACTGCAACTTATCAATGCCCATAACCGCGAAAGTGCAGAAGCTTTAAAAATCGCTCTATCCGCTCCGGAAAGCCCCGTAACAATTGCCTCACTCTCATCCAGTGAACAAGAGGGGCGCGAAATTTATGCCGCGTCTTGCCGCATTGCCAATGGTTTAAACCCGAAAGAACGTCATTATCTGGACGAGCTAGCCATGGCGCTTGGCCTTGACCCTGAACTGGCCGCCCGAATTGAAACAGATGTGCGCACAGGTTAATCATGCGCACTTTCATTGTTTTGCTAGTGAGCATTCTTATCAGCGCCTGTTATCATCAGCCGCCTGTTTCTGCTCCCCCACCCGGGTTCCCACCACCACAGCAATCGCCTATTGGCGGAGAAATGTGCGGCGGCATGATGGGAGCCAGATGCACCAACCCAAGTAATTACTGCTATATGCCGCCACGTGCGCGGTGCGGCGCAGCCGATGCCAGTGGTGTCTGCCGCCCTCGCCCTGAAATTTGCACACAGGAATATGCACCAGTTTGCGGCTGTAATGACCGTACATACCCAAATGCCTGTTCTGCTGCCGGCAATGGGGTGAGTGTTGCCTATAATGGCCCGTGCCAAAGGTAATAATAAGCTTGAAGGGTATTCATGCCTCCTCTACTCTAGCCATATGTTTCACGATTTCTTCACTCAACTCCGCGCCGCCAAAGTTCCGGTAAGCATCCGCGAGTATTTATTGCTCCTCGAGGCGCTCGACAAAGATGTTGTCGGCGAAAATGTCGATGATTTTTACTATGTGTCCCGCGCAGCCCTTGTGAAAGACGAGCGCAATCTCGATAAATTTGATCAAGTATTCTCACATGTCTTTCGCGGTATGGATTATCTTACTGATCTGTTTGGACAAGACGAGCATGAAATCCCGTCTGAATGGCTCCGCAAAATGGCAGAGAAGCACCTTTCCGCCGAAGAGATGGCTGAGATCGAAGCTCTCGGTGATTTTGATAAATTGATGGAAACCCTTAAAAAACGACTGGAAGAGCAAAAAAAACGTCATGAAGGCGGCAATAAATGGGTTGGAACAGGGGGCACCTCCCCCTTTGGTGCCCATGGATATAATCCAGAAGGCATTCGCATTGGTCAAGACAAAGGCAGACATGGTCGTGCCGTTAAAGTCTGGGACAAACGCACCTTTAAAAATCTGGACGGGGACAAAGAATTAGGGACACGTAATATTAAAGTCGCCCTACGCCGCTTGCGAAAATTTGCTCGTGAAGGTGCCGTTGATGAACTTGATATTGATGACACCATTAATTCTACAGCGCGCCAAGGGTATCTGGATATCAAAATGCGTCCCGAAAAACGCAACGCCATCAAGGTTTTGACCTTTTTCGATATTGGCGGTTCTATGGATGCCCATGTTTTACAAGCCGAAGAGTTGTTTTCGGCGGCGCGAAGCGAGTTCAAGCGACTAGAAAGCTTTTATTTCCATAATTGCATTTATGAAAATGTGTGGACAGACAACGTCCGCCGCATGCGCGAAGTAACCCCGACATGGGATATTTTACATAAATTTCCCAGTGATTACCGCGTCGTCTTCGTTGGCGACTCCGCGATGTCTCCCTATGAAATTGCTATGAAGGGAGGGTCTATTGAGCATTGGAACGAAGAAGCCGGGGCGATTTGGCTCAAGCGCTTCACTGAAGTTTATCCGCATCTAATTTGGCTAAACCCCACCCCTGAACAATATTGGAAACATTCCCAATCAACCCAAATGATTCAGGAAATTATCGGCGCAGACCGCATGTTCCCCATGACCTTAACAGGGATCGAAAACGCCATGAAGGAACTGGCGCGATAATGTTTTAATTAGCCGTTGACCGCGCATAAATATTTGGCATAACTGTAATTAGCTTCTTGTTTTTAGAATCATTCTAATATAAAAGATAGCCAGTACAAGAATCATCTTACTTTGGAGAAAACCATGCCTACACATGTTCCTAATATCGTTTTTAAAACCCGCGTCCGTGACGAAAGTCTTGGCGGCGACAACCCGTTTAAATGGTTGGACCTATCATCTGATGATATTTTCAAAGGTAAAAAAGTAGTGCTATTTGCTCTACCTGGCGCCTTCACACCGACATGTTCTACATCTCACCTTCCCCGTTATGAAGAACTCTACGACGAATTCAAAGCACAAGGCATTGACGAAATTGTCTGCCTATCTGTTAATGATGCATTCGTGATGTACCAATGGGGCCTCAGCCAAAACCGTAAGAACGTATTCCTTCTACCAGACGGTAGCGGTACATTCACACGTCACATGGGCGCTCTCGTTGACAAAGATAATCTTGGCTTTGGCATGCGTTCTTGGCGCTATTCTATGCTGGTTGAAGACACAAAAATTACAAAAATGTTTTCAGAAGCCGGCTTTAGCGACAATTGCCCAACTGACCCGTTTGAAGTTTCAGACGCGGATACAATGCTGAACTATCTTAAAAGCAAATAAATAAAACTAGTCTCCCCTGTAAGAATAATACTTACAGGGGAGTTTTTATATCAGGCTATCCATTAATTTCTTTGTGCCTTGATAATCAATTTTACCCGTTCCAAGAACAGGAATTTCCTTAACAATCAATACTTTACGAGGAACAGCCAACTCTGGCACGCCGTGTTGTTGTGCCCATGTGAGAACATCCATACGGTTGGCATCATTGCAATCAGATACAAGTACGATTTGCTCCCCCTTCTTGGGATCAGGAATAATGAGCGCCACATGTTCATTCTCTGGCCAAACAGATTTGGCGCAATTCTCAACTACAGCCAATGAAATGGTTTCGCCGCCAATATTGGCAAAGCGTTTCACACGCCCCCGAATAGCAACATAACCGTCTTCGTCAATTTCAACCACATCACCAGTATCATGCCAGCCATCTTCAAGGGGTTGAATTACCCCGGGTTTCTCGCTGGTAATATATCCCTGCATGACATTCGGCCCTTTGACAAACAACCGCCCACCTTTTGATATTCCCGGGACAGGGTCAATGCGGTGTTCAAGACTAGGCATGAAATGTCCCACTGTCCCATGACGATTTGCATCTAACTGATTAACAGCAATAACTGGCGAAGTTTCGGTAACTCCATAGCCTTCCAAAATAGTCAGGCCGTGTTTCTTCTTTAAAAACGCCCGTGTTTCTTCTCGGACTTGTTCCGCGCCACAAACAGCAATCCTGATATTGGCAAGATCTCCTTCCTTACCTGAACGCCCATAACGGCTAATGAAGGTATCCGTCGCAAACATAATGGTTGTCCCGACTTTTTTAATACGGGCGGGAATAATTTTTATATGCAAAGGTGTTGGATAAAGGGCCACTTTCATGCCTGCAAACAACGGAAATAAAAGGCCGCCTGTTAAGCCAAAACAATGGAAGGTCGGCAATGGGTTAAACACGACGTCACTATCCGGACGCAAGTCATCAATATGGGCACGAATTTGTTCAACATTGGAAACCAGATTTTTGTGACTTAAGGCCACCCCTTTCGGGTTTCCTTCCGTACCGGAAGTAAATAAAATCACGGCTGTATCCTTGTGGGACGCCCGCACCATAAATAGCGCGGGGAAAGCAGACCCCAGTAGGGCGGCAATTTTATTTTTTGTCGTCAGCCCTTCCCGTACATCCTCAAGATAAATAAATTCCACATGTGGTGACAATGCTTCAATCAGAGCCTCAAGCCCACCAAGTTCAATAAATTTATGCGCGGTAATGACCTTCGTCACTTCGGCGGCTTTAAAGGCGGAAATCAGGTTATGGCTACCGGCTGTAAAATTGAGCATGGCTGGAATACGCCCACTGGCCTGCAAAGCAAAAAACGCCAATAAAGAACCTGCCCCCGTCGGGAGCAAAATACCCACCTTCTCTTTTGGCTTGGTTTGAGCTTTTATGGCACTCCCAAGCGCAAATGAGGCACGGATAATTTCTGTATAGGTTAAGACCCGATCATCGGCGTCAAGGACAGCTTCCTTCTTTCCGCCAAATTCGCGGCGCGCTCGCACCAAAGCACCAAATACAGAAATATGAGATTTGCTCTCTTTAAACTTGCCCATGTGTCCCCCCAATATTTATTTTCCGGCACACTAGTTTCATGAACGCATGCTGGCAAGTGTTTGTCTATATTCCCATCGTCCAATTTCGATAAGAGCTTTGTCGATACTAAATTGAACGTCTTGTGCATGTTT
>JAJRSG010000260.1 GCA_024278915.1 Alphaproteobacteria bacterium | reverse complement strand
GGTGAGACAGAGCGCAGATATTGATCATACTTGCAAGCAAATACAGCAATAATTACTATATGGTATATTATTAGTATATTTTTAGCAATAAATATTACTTTTGACACACACCCCAAAACAAATGATACCAGAAGAAAAAAGGCCGCCATCTAGCAAAAATGAGCATTATTTCTTGTCAAAAGAATAAATACCTGCGCAAATACATTACGACACGGCAAAACAAGGAATAGGCCATGAAATTTTTCGTTGATAGCGCGGACTTAGAACAAATTACTTTACTCAATGATATTGGACTTGCAGACGGTGTAACGACCAATCCCTCAATTATCGCCAAATCAGGCAGGGATTTCAAACAGGTCATCGCAGAAATATGTGCAATTGTTGACGGCCCCGTCAGTGCAGAAGTAATTGCGACCGAAGCTGAAAAAATGATTGCAGAAGGCCGCGAACTTCGCAAAATAGCCAACAATATTTGTGTCAAACTTCCGCTGACGATGGATGGACTTAAAGCGTGCAAAACCCTGTCTTCTGAAGAAATTCCCACCAATGTAACCTTATGCTTTTCAGCAAATCAGGCACTATTAGCCGCCAAATGCGGCGCGACTTTCATATCCCCATTCATTGGGCGTCTAGACGACATTACCCAAGACGGTATCGAACTTATCGAAGACATTCGCATGATTTATGATAATTATGGTTTCGAAACCGAAATACTGGCCGCGTCCATTCGCAACGTAAACCACATCAAAGAATGTGCTTTGGTCGGTGCAGACGTGATCACCTCCCCACCCGACGTTATTCGCAAATTAGCTGAGCACCCTTTAACCGAACAAGGCCTTGCAGGGTTTATGAAAGACTGGGCAACAACGGGCCAATCAATTTTATAATTGATTATTTTGACTGGGCAATAAACTTACGCACATTTCGGGCAGCTTGACGAATACGCTGCTCGTTTTCTACCAAAGCGATCCGGACATAGCCCTCCCCGTGCGCGCCAAAACCAACCCCCGGAGACACAGCAACGCTCGCACCTTTCATTAACTGCTTGGAAAACTCCAGCGATCCCATGTCTTCAAACCCTGCTGGCAAATTTGCCCACGCAAACATCGAAGCATCGGGGCAATTGATTTCCCAACCTGCATCTGCAAAGGTTTCCACTAATACATCCCGACGTTTACGGTAAATATTACGCGCATCGTCAATACAATCTTGCGGCCCATCCAGAGCCGCACATGCAGCCACTTGTATCGGCGTAAACGCCCCATAATCCAAATAAGACTTCACACGAGCCAAGGCATGAATAAGTCGTTTTGAACCAACCGCAAACCCCATACGCCACCCCGCCATTGAATATGTCTTGGATAAAGAAATGGTCTCAACCGCCACATCTTTGGCTCCTTCCACTTGAAAGATAGAAGGCGGTACATCTGTGAAATAAATCTCTGAATAAGCCAAGTCGGACAAAACAATAATATCGTGTTGTTTAGCAATCGCTACAATCTCACGGTAAAAATCAAGGTCGGCGATTTGACCCGTTGGGTTTGAAGGGAAACATACAACGATTGCCAGTGGTGGCTTATCTGCTTTGGCCAAAGCAGCCTTAATTCCCGCTAAATACTCGTCTGCGGTAATCGCTGCAATGCCCTGAATTTTTGCGCCCGCAATAATAAACCCATATGCATGTAAAGGATAGGATGGATCAGGCGCATATATCACATCTCCAGGCCCAGTAATCGCTTGCGCTAAATTGGCGAACCCTTCTTTAGAACCGATCGTCGCGATAATTTCTTCTTCTGGTGATAGGTCTACATCAAAGCGGCGTTTGTAATAACGGGCACAAGCCTGACGTAACCCCAATATTCCTTTGGAAACAGAATATCCTGTGGTTCGGGGTTTTTGCACCGTTTCAATGAGCTTATTAATGACATGCGGCGGTGTAGGCAGGTCCGGATTACCAAACCCAAAATCAATAATGTCAGCACCATCACTACGAAGCTGCGCCTTCAGCTTGTTGACTTCTTGAAACACATATGGCGGCAATTGCTTGATGCGATAAAAATCTTCAAGCTGCGCTTCTTCCGAATGTTCCACCGCATTATTCCTCTTCTTTAATGGCAATCAACACAGATTATATATTCAACAAAACAACGCCGCTGGCAATCGGTTTTGCCGTTAATAAGATTTTAAACCAAACGGTATAGGTGTAAGTTAACCAACCAGCAATCAGACATGGACCCCACACTATGACAAATGCAAACATTCAAGAAATTACCTTTCCCGACACACACAGCGAAAAAGACAAACTCACATATTCTCTCAAAAACATCATTGGGATATTCTTTGTCGAATGTGAAGACCTGCTCAAAAATCTGGATGATAGCTTACAAGCTGTCAGCAAGGGTGAAGGCGACAAAGACGTGATCGAAATTATTTTCCATTCCATTCATTCTATTCACGAAGGGGCAAGTGCCCTCGACTTTAAAGATATGGAAAAATTTGCACGTGTATTTGATTGCGCCCTCAACAAAATGTGTACCAATCAACTCGAAATGACCCACGCCGTATTCCAAGTATTATTACAATCTTCGAACATGTTAAATGATATCTTCAAGGCCAGCAGAGACAATCAAGAATATGACCGTGAGCAAGCAGCGCTTCTGATACAACAGTTGAAGGACTGCATCAAAAGTCAAAACGATGACAGTCTTCTCAATTTAAGTAATGAGGTTCCAACAGCAGAAGAAATTAACTTTCAACCAATCAAACTTGATTTCGATTTTTGCAATACACCATTGCCAGATTAGCGTTGCGGAGAAAACACCTCTGCGGAGACTTTCAGAGGTTCACCCAAAAGCACATCGGCGAGCAAAGCTCCTGAACCAGCACAAAGCGTCCATCCCATATGGGCATGCCCAGTATTGACGGCTAAACCTGCCATGCTGGTTTTCCCAATGATCGGTAAACCATCGGCGCTCACCGGGCGGAACCCATGCCATGCCTTCGCGTTTTCTAACGAGAGGTTTTGCGAGATGTGCGGAAAAACTTGTTTTAACATGCCTAATAACGGACTTAAGTCCTTCGCTGACATCGATCTATTATATCCTGCCAGTTCCGCTGTGCCCGCAATACGAATAAAGCCGTCAAAAGGTGTGATTGCCCCGTGCAAGCTATCATCAACCACGGGAATTTTCGGATAAACTCCGCCATCTGTAACCAGCTCTTTGGGAAAACTCAGCGAATACCCTTTAACAGGTCGCAGACCCAGATTAATCCCGAGTGGCTTTAACAGTTCTTGGCTTTGTGCTCCGGCGCAAATGATTGTGGTATCTGCCAACACCGGCCCCGTATTGGTTTCAACGCCAACAATTTTACCATTGTTTTGCATGAATTTCGCAACACTGGTTTCAACAATAACTTCCCCGCCGAGATTAATTACCGCTTTTTCCAAAGCCTGACAAAACGCGTGGGCGTCTGCCTTAAAATCAGTAGGATAATAAATCCCTCCTTCAAACTGACCAGCTATAGACGCAAGTGCCGGCTCTTTTTCAATGGCCTGCGCCGTCGTAAAATAGGCCGTATCCAGTCCAAATTCATGTAATTTAGCAGCACTATCTTTTGCCGTTTCCAGATCTTCTTGCGTGCGGAAAATTTTAAGCAATCCGTCCCCGTCATACCCGTCATCAATGGAAAGTTCATCTCGCCATTCACGGTTCAACCCAATTGAATATTCAGCCAACAAGTAATTATGTCGAGTCGCATGCCAATGGTGTCCCCCAGAAGAATACCGCAAAAACTTTCGTC
This sequence comes from Alphaproteobacteria bacterium, assembly GCA_024278915.1. Taxonomy (GTDB): domain Bacteria; phylum Pseudomonadota; class Alphaproteobacteria; order Caulobacterales; family Maricaulaceae; genus Robiginitomaculum_A. The sequence goes on along the minus strand of JAJRSG010000260.1, from coordinate 469 downwards.
CCCACCCTAACAAACTGGGTAAGGCCGAAGGACGCAGCCGCATGGCTGCACTCTGCCCCAACAAAGACCGTAACAATTGCCCTCCAACCTCTGGGCCATTCCATGGATTCGCTAATGAAGCATGCACCATGCCTGCATTTGCATAACTGGTCTCAAGACCAACCGCTTCTCTTGCTTCAATCACTCGAACATTTTTAGCCCCGCGCAACAATAAAGCGTAGGCTGTTGCCAAGCCAATTAGCCCTCCACCAACAATTTGGTATTGGGCCGATTTCACAGGTGAGTTTCTTGCTGCCATGCCGGGATTTTTTTACGAATACTTTCAACTTTTTGTTTGGAAATTTCAGCCATACAATACCCCGGGTTATCATGATCAAGTATCGCAATAATTTCGCCCCACGGATCAACGATCATACTATGCCCCCAAGTCGCACGCCCCGTTTCATGCAGTCCACCTTGGGCAGGTGCC